>DBQZ01000141.1:1710-6595 GCA_002305435.1 Clostridiales bacterium UBA1381 | reverse complement strand
CTATCCATGCAGCGACCGATGAAGGGGCGAGGATAATGGGGCTTACCGCTTGCTGCGGACTGGCCGAGGGACAGGATGCGGATCTTGTATTGATAGACCTTAAAAAACCAAATATGCAGCCGGAGAATAACATATTGAAAAATATTGTCTATTCCGGCTCCAAGGATAACGTATACATGACTATGGCAGCTGGACGCATATTATACGAAAACGGCGAATTTATGACAATAGACAGTGAGCGTATATACGATAACGTGAAGCGTATCACAGATATAATGAAAAGGTGAGGGCATGAAAAAATATGTTCCGATAGCCGTATTCTCTGCTGTGTTTTTTGGAGCGCTGCTTTTGGCAATGCAAAACAGTTTTGAGATGGATATACTCTTGTGGCTGCAAAATCACAGGACACAGTGGCTTACTATAGTGATGCGTATTTTCACTTCTGCCGGAGACTTCGGAGCGGTTTGGATATTGGCAGGAGCAGCATTAACAGTATCAAAACGGTATCGCAGGCAGGGTTTTGTTATGCTTTTGACGCTTGGAGTATGTTTTCTTTTGTCGGAGGGGTTTTTAAAGAATATTATCTGCCGTCCACGGCCGTTTCGTGTACAGCCGGAGCTTGATATTATAATACCTCCGCCGGTCGGGATGTTTTCGTTTCCGTCAGGCCATTCGTCCGCAGCTTTTGCCGGGGCTTTATCACTATCATATACCGACAGGCGGTTTAGCGTGATGGCATTTTCTGTTGCTGTGTTGGTTGCGGTATCACGTATCTATTTCGGGGTGCATTATCCGACGGATATTATTGCCGGTGCGGCTGTTGGGCTTTGCTGCGCTTATGTTATATGGAAAGTTTTCCCGATAAAAAACGAATAGCAAATAGAAGGATGGACTTGCGGCAAAATGCGCTGCAGGTCCGTTTTTGTTTTTGTAAAGAGGTTGTATGTATGAGTAATGAGAATTTGATGTAAAATTTTCTTCAAAGGTATAGACAAAAGGTGTTTTTTCTGATATTATAAATATACCATAGATAATAAATATTACAGGAGGGTATCGCAAATGAAGAATACAACATTGGCAGTAATGGCTGCGGGAATGGGGACCCGCTTTGGAAAGGGAATAAAGCAGCTTACGCCTGTAGGGCCTAACGGGGAGCTTTTAATAGATTACTCGGTTTATGATGCGGTTTCAGCAGGATTTAATAAGGTGGTATTTATCATAAGGCGTGATCTTGAGAAGGATTTCAAAGAGATAATAGGCGACCGCATATCGAAGAAGGTTAAGGTGGAATATGCGTTTCAGGAGATAAGCGATTTGCCGGAGGGCTTTTCTTTGCCCGCAAACAGAGTAAAGCCGTGGGGCACTGGCCATGCGGTGCTTGCAGCGAAAGAGTTTTTGACAGAGCCGTTTGCCGTTATAAACGCTGATGATTATTACGGCAGAGAGCCGTATGAAAAGCTCCATGCTTATCTGGAAAATGTATCAGCAAGCAAAGATGTATATGATATATGTATGGCGGGCTTTACACTGGAAAACACCTTAAGCGACAACGGTACGGTAACAAGAGGCGTATGCTCTGTTGATGATAACGGGCATTTGTTGGAAATAGAAGAAACGAGAAATATTGCCAAGCGCAACGGATCGGCAGTCGTTGAAAAGGACGGGGAAGTTGTAAAAACGCTTACAAGCGGAGCTGCGGTGTCCATGAATATGTGGGGATTTCACCAGTGCATACTGGAAAAATTCCAGACGATGTTCGTCGATTTCCTGAAAGAAAACGGAGATAAGGAAACGAGCGAGTTCCTTCTGCCTGAGATGATAGGTTCGATGCTTAAAGCGGGGGAGGTAAGCGTAAGCGTTCTGCCCACTGTAAGCAAGTGGTTCGGAATGACGTACAGCGAGGATACGAAGGTTGTAAAGGATATGATAAAGTCGCTTGTTGAAGAGGGCTTTTATCCGGAAAATTTGATGTAAGTACATAAAAAGCAGAACGGTCGGGTAAATATCCCGGCCGTTTTTTTGTATTAAGGAGGATTTTGAATGTTAAACAGCAGAAAAAATGAAAAAATTATCAAAATTTTATAAAATAAATGTTGAAAATGCACTGCAAATCGTGTATAATATAGATAGTGTTTAAAATTGAGTTTATATACTTAAGCAGGAGGAGAAGAGCATGATAAGCAAGGCATTTCAGAATATAGTAACGCAGATGGCAGAGGTTTTTCCGAAAAGATTCGGATTAGTGGATTCACAGGGACTTGTGCTGGCGGCAAACGGCCCGGAGCCTAACGGCGATATTCTTGATGAATTGGTAGATGCGGCAATGAACAGCGATAAGATGATTTCAAAAGCCGGATATACAGTTAAAGTCATGGGGAATAAGCCGTATTCTGAGTGCATAGTATATGTTGAAGGCGTTGACGAAACGGCTCGCTATTGCTGCGGTGCATTGGCAGTGACGGCTAATAATGTGCGCTATTACTATGATGAAAAGTTCGATAAAACGGTATTTATGCAGAATATCATTTTTGACAATCTCCTCGCATTCGACCTGCACCAGAAAGCAAGAGAATTGCATGTTGATATAGAAACGCCTCGGGCGGTGTTCTACATCAAGGTTGAGGATAAGGCTGAAAACGGCATATTTGAGGTTATAAGGAATATGTTCCCCGACAAGGAGCATGATTTTGTTATAAATATTGATGCTAACAACATTGTGCTGATAAAAGAGCTTACAGAAGTTGTAAAGACCGAAGAGCTGGAAAAAATGGCGCAGTCAGTGCTCGATACTCTGCGGGCGGAAACGATGATGAGCGTTCTTATCGGCGTAAGCCCGGTGGCGGAAACTATAGATTATCTGAACAGCGCTTATAAAAACGCCCAGATAGCAATAGAAGTAGGCAAAGTGTTTGATGAGGAAAAATCTATTCTTAATTACGATAACCTCGGAATAGGAAGGCTTATTTATCAGCTGCCGATAAAGCTTTGTGAGCTGTTCTTGCAGGAGGTATTTAAAAAGGGTGACATAACAACGCTTGATGATGAAACAATCCTTACTATAAATAAGTTCTTTGAAAACGACCTTAACGTGAGTGAAACTTCACGCCAGTTGTTTGTGCACAGAAATACCCTTGTATACCGTCTGGAAAAGATATACAAGCTTACGGGGTTAGACCTTAGGAAGTTTGATCAGGCGATAGTATTTAAGGTAGCGATGATGGTACATAAGTACCTGGTTTCAAATCCGATGAAAATATAAGCTGAATAAGCTTGGAAAAGGGAGATCCGGTTTGACTTTAAAAACGAAAAAAATAATATGGGCAGCAGTATTTTTCGCCGCCGGGGCGCTTGCAGCAAGCACTGTACGGGATATATCAGCAGTGCAGAACACAGGCCCGATAACGGCGAAAATAGGGGCGGTTGAAGAGCATTTGCATGAATACGGACTGTACGATTATGACGGCAGCGCCGCTGCTGATGAGATGGCGTCTCAGCTGCTTAAGAACATTGACGACGAATATTCACAGTACTATACGAAAGAGCAGTTTGAAGAGTTTATGATGAGCGGCCAGGCTTCGTATCTGGGAGTAGGCATAACAATTACCGCTGCTGATGATGAGATAATAATTGTCGGCGTCCGTGAGGACAGTTCAGCAGCAGAGGCCGGGATATTGGCAGGAGACAGGTTGGTTGCCGTAAACGGTATCGAATACGAAGCAAGGAATATGTCTAATGCAACCGAGGCGATCCGAAACACTGCCGAGGGTGAAACGGTCAAAATCACAATTGAACGTGATGGTGTAAAGACGGAGCTTGATGTAGAGGTGCGCAGTATAAGCAAGGATACGGTTGAAAGCCGCATTCTTGACGAGAGTACCGGGTATATCCGCATAAAGGGGTTTGAACGTGCCGATGCCGAATCCGGAAACGGAGACGATACTTCAACGGAGTTTGAGAGTCAGCTTAACGAGCTTTTGAATCAGAATGTCACAAAGGTAGTTCTTGATTTGCGTGACAATGGCGGTGGCGATATGGCTGTAGCATTGGATATTGCTGACAAGCTGCTGCCGTCAGGGGTTATTTCCTATACGGTGGATAAAAAGGGACAGAGGGAAACGTTCTCCTCTGACGAGCAGGCGGTTAATGCGGAGTTTGTTGTGCTTGTAAACGGAAATACAGCCAGCGCTTCGGAGCTTTTGGCAGGAGCTATGCGTGAGCTGGGAGGTTACAAGATAGTCGGTACCAAAACATACGGAAAAGGACTAGTACAGACGATATATTCTTTTACCGATGGTTCAGGAATGAAGATAACCACGGCCAAATATTATACGCCTAATGGGAATGATATTGATAAAGTAGGAATTGAGCCGGATACGGTATCTGAACTTCCGGAAAATCTGAAAAACATTCCTATAGATAATATTGAAGAGAAAGATGATACCCAGCTTGCTGCTGCAAAAGCGATGTTTGATACAGAATGAACGGCAAGGCCGTCCGTAATATGACGGACGGTCTTGTTATGTTTGCGGCTGTTTGACGGAAAGGAGGACAAGATGGATCTGCTTAAGGGATTAAACAGCGCACAGCGTCAGGCTGTCACTACTACCGAGGGCTTTGTGCGTGTAATAGCCGGAGCCGGCTCGGGGAAAACGATGGCTTTGTCAAGGCGGTTTGCATATTTGGTGGAAGAGGCGGGGATACCGCCAGGAAATATACTCTGTGTTACTTTCACAAACAAATCCGCCAATGAGATGCGCCAGCGCATACATAACCTGACCGGTGATAATGATACGGGATATATAAATACGTTTCACGGTTTTTGCGTGTCGATTTTGCTGGAAGACAGTCATGCAGTGCAGTATCCCAAGAGTTTTCTGGTGTTGGA
>DBQZ01000141.1:497-1645 GCA_002305435.1 Clostridiales bacterium UBA1381 | reverse complement strand
ATGATAAATATGTCGCTTGATGTTCTGCATAAGAAATACACAGAAGCTGTATCGGCGAAAGATATAATTTTTTACGGCTATCTTTATCAGGAGAAAAAGTGTTTTGGTCTTGATTATAATGATTTAATAAAATTTTCCCTCTATATATTTGACCAGAATGAGGAGATACGGCTGAAGTGGCAAAAGCGATTGGAATATATAATGATAGACGAGTTTCAGGATATAGATGAACCGCAGTATCGTCTTATGGAGGTATTATGCGGATATCATAATAATTTGTTTGTGGTTGGAGATCCGGATCAGACGATATACACGTGGCGTGGAGCGAATGTGCGTTATCTTTTGGAGTTCGATCAAAAATTCCCCGGCACGAAAACTATAATGATGATGGAAAATTACAGATCCACTCCGCAGATAATTGCTGCGGCAAATTCGCTTATAGATACAAATACTGTACGAATGAAAAAGGAGCTTATTCCGACGATCGAAAACGGACAGGAGGTGTTGTGCTTTGGCGGAGCAAATTCGGCGGAAGAAGCGGAATGGATAGCAAAGAAAATATCAAAGCTTCATTCTGACAGTATACCATATGGAGATATATGTATTCTCTACCGTGCGCATTATATCACACGGACGATAGAGGAGGGGCTTTTGAAGGCAGAAATACCATATACTATTTATAGTGGGGTGCAGTTTTTCGACCGTGCGGAAATAAAAGATGCTCTGTCGTATCTGCGTATGGCGGCTTATCGGGATGATTTGTCGTTTATGAGGACAGTGAATGTTCCAAAGCGCAATATAGGTAAACGGCGGATGGCAGTTTTAAAGGAGTATGCTGAAGAGCAAAGCTGTTCGCTGTATCAGGCGCTTTGCATGATGGCGGATGACCCGATGTTTAAAGGGACGGGAGCGCATAAATTCATATCGCTCATTGAATATTATGGGGCGAATTATAGTGGCAGGCCGATTTCGGAGATGCTGTCAGCAATTTTAAATGACAGCGGGTATGAGCAGATGCTGCGAACAGAGGGCGCTCAGGAAAGGCTTGACAATTTGGCAGAGCTTAAGCAGTCGATACACGAATATGAGGTGACGTGCGGTGAGGAGAGTACGCTTGAGCATTATTTGTCGCACGTGGCATTATTTTC
>DBQZ01000141.1:0-388 GCA_002305435.1 Clostridiales bacterium UBA1381 | reverse complement strand
GAGTCTGAGGGACGCAATCTGGATGGTTCACCGAGATACCCGTCGAGGTTTATATTGGATATTGATTCAGACCTGATACAGTTTGAGGAACCTCTTCGTGAGGGGTTAATAAAGGAGACGCATGAATACATTGACCGTTCAGCGAAATGGATGAGAGCGGAAGATGAAAAGATGGTGTTTTCAAAAGGGCAGTGCATACGCCATGCGATTTTTGGCGATGGAGAGGTTTTAGAGGTTGATTTGGTAGATAAGAGATATTTAATAAAATTTGATGATGTGAATACGCCGAGAAGTATTTCTTTCAAAGCAAAACTGGAGAAAGTGGACGAAACGCTGTGATAAAAGAGGAGGTCATTGCACTGGCTTATGCAACATAACCAAATCGCAA
>DBQZ01000030.1:8629-12776 GCA_002305435.1 Clostridiales bacterium UBA1381 | reverse complement strand
AACCGATACCATATTTATACCTCTGGAATCAAAATAATCCATAAGCAATTTGAATTCCTCAAGTTTATTATACTTTAAATCAATAAAGCTGTCAATACTACCTGCGTTATTTTCACCCAATATGTCTCTATATCTTATGTACTGAGCATAATCCGATGGCTTTATTCCTATAAGCTCCGATATTTCACTTTCATCATTGCCGAAAACAATAGGAGCGGAAGTACGTCTTGTAGGAGTATCCTCAATTCCGTAGCTTTCAACCTATGCTCTATATACTTCCATCACTTATTCAACTGCAGAAAGTGTAAATGCCAAGCAAACCAAAAAGGGCAGCCGTGAACACCACCGCTGTCCTTTTTCGATTCACACATTCTGCGAATATTCCACTATCTTCACCTGACTTGACGATACGCCAAGCTGCTCTGTCGCTATCTGTGACAACCTCGTTGCATCATCCTTTGTAAAGCCGTCCTTCTGTACCGTTATTGTAACCGTCCCCTCGTCGACATACACGCATATATTCGGATACCCCTTTGCCTTGGCTATATTTTCAACAGCCGTTTCTTTCTCCACGTTCTGGGATATTTGTAGTATCCTATCCTGGGCTTCTTTTCTTGTCTCCTCATCAAAGCTCTCATTGGTCGCTGTGGAATTTAATATCTCAAGCGACTGCGAACGGGAAGTTTCCCTGTCAAGCTTTGCCTGCTCGAAATATCCCGCCACATCTGAAGCCGCCTCAGACAAAGCCGGCTCTTCGGTAGTTTCGGGCGACGGTTCTGTCTCTACCGCATCCGAATTTACATACTGCGCCTCGCCAAGTTTTTTGGAGGTTTCCTGATAAATCTCGTTATCCGCCACCCTGAGCGTATCCTGATACGACCAGTTCAAATACCCCGCAACACCTATCATCACCACCAAGGATGCTGCTATTATCTCCTTTTTCTTTAAAACCATCATGCACACGATCCTCCCGTTTTTTTGTATTCTTTATACTCAAAACGCATTTCATCACCCTTTATTTCTTCCTGTATACGCACACCCTGTGCGCCGGAACGTCAAGCACCGCCGCAACGCTTTGCGATAGAGCTGCCTTAACGGCAGGATCGCCTGCCCCATCTGCCGTGACTATCACCCCTCTTACGGCCGGATAGCTTTCTTTTAGTACGGTAGGAGCGCCGTCTGTCATAACAGCGCTTTTATCTGCACTTTCCTCGCTTGCAAGACTATCCCCGCTGTCCCTTGACGAACGGCTGGTACTTGTTTCATAAGCCAACTCTTTTTCTGATGTTGAGTCATAGCTTATCATCACCGACACCGCTCCTGCCCCCTCTATGTCAGAAAGTATATTCTCAAGCTTTTTCTCCAGCTCCTCATATACATACTCCGCCGTACCATCCGCCTTAGTTTTTTCCTCGCCTCCTCCCGATGTCACCATTAGGACGGCTCCGATAATTGATATGACAAAAATTATCCATTTATTCCTGCCCTCAATAAATTTTTTAAACACATTTTTATCTATCATCCGTTATCACCTCGTCCGGATTCAGCCCGTACACCTCCGCCAGCCTGTTTTTGGCCGCAGCCGTAAGCTCTGTGCCGCTCACCACTATCTCCTCGACCCGCTCTATCTGCATATCTGCGTTAGTCTTTATTTCAACATCCACCTCCGCAGTGATACCGAACTCATTTTCAAGCCGCATTTTTGCATCCTCTATAACCCTCTGCTCAAGTCCCTCTTTTATCGCCTCCATTTGGATATTTTCCCCGTCCTCTATCGCCGTTTCGGGGGCCTTAAACTCCATCTTAAATTCAATCCCACGCATAGACGCTATTGGAGACAGTATCACGCTCATCACCACCAATCCTGTAGCCGTCCTTATATACGGCTGCCATTTGTCCGGCGAGATAAGGTTTGTCATAGCAGCCAAAAGCGCTGCCCCTATTATCGTCAGTATGTATTCGCTCATTACATCTGCACCCCGCTTGTCGCCGACATTATTATGCTTATACAGATCATAAAAAGCACCGTAACAGTCGTCACCATCGCAAACATCGTTGTTACATTTGCTGACATATCCCACAACACTCCCGATATACGCTTATCCGTCATAGGCTCCATCACTGCTGCGGATAATTTCATCATAATAACGATTATACCGATCTTCATTATGGGCATCAAGCATATCGAAAGTATCACAACTATACCGGCTGTACCGACGGCGTTTTTCATCAGATTCGCACCGCTTATCACCGTTTCCAGCGTGTCCGACAAAAAGCCGCCGACCACAGGCACAAGCGTACCCACGGCAAATTTTGCCGCCTTTGCTCCTACAGCATCAAGAGCCGGAGCCGTAAACCCATATATAGCTGAAATGCCTGCAAAAAGCGTGAATATCAGCGCCAATATCCACTTCGCAAGCGAATTTGTAAGACGGCAGAAATTCGATACCTGCAAAGTACCGCTTATATTGTTTACAACCGACAGTACCGCCCCGAACACAACAAGAGGGATAACGCATTTTTCGCATATAAGCTCAGCTATGTATACAGCCGCAGACAACACCGGATGAAACGAGGCTGCCGATACCGCTCGTCCGCCGGCGGCAAGCATTACCGTCAAAAGCGGGGCAAACTTTGTAATGAAATCCCCAAGAGAGCTTATAACGCCCATACCATACTCAAGAGCGGTGGAAAAGCATTTTAGGGCGGCTGCACTCGATAAGGTGAAACACGCAAAAAACGAAGCCTCAGAACTTGAATTATTCCCAAAAGCCGTCTGGCTCACATGAAGCACCGCCGATACAACGGCTGTTGCAATAAGCGTCACCAACACCCCGCCGACTTCCCGCAGCTCAGATGTAAAATCGTTTGCCACCATCTCCAAAAGCTGAACCGGATCAAGCGTAAACTCTCCCGACACCACCTCTGCTGCTGTGGTATTAAACAATTCTTCCCCCTCTATCGTCGGCAGCTCCATCCGGGCTGAGGCGGATATGGAAAGTATTATCATCCACACTGCTAAGCATAAAAGTTTTTTCATATCCCGTCACCCTACAGTATGTTTAGTATTTCAATACAGATGTTCAGAAAACCGCTCAAAATCGGCATCGTCATCGCCAGTATCAGAATCTTTCCCGCCAGCTCTATCTTCATTGCTACAGCTCCCTCTCCGGCATCACGGCAGAGCTGGGCGGCAAACTGCGCCGTATATGCCGTGCCAATTATCTTTATCACCATAGCAATATACTTACTGCCAAGCCCGCTTTTTTCTATCAGGGCAGAGAATCCCCCGATTACGTCCTCCAATATATCCATCACGCCAAAAAACAGTACCAACCCAACTGCCAGAGCCGCAGCTGCCGCCATTGCCGGATTGTATTTTTTCAGCATCAGAGTAAGTATCATTCCAACTATGCCTATTCCGGCTATTTTAAATATATCCATACCGTTTACAACCCGAATATCCTCTTGACCGTATCAAAGAGCGCACCTATCTGCTCCGTCAGGATAAACAATACCACAACAAGCCCGGCTATAGTCGTCAAAAGCGCCTGCTCCTCTCTTCCCGACCGTGTCAACAGCTGGTTTAAAACAGCCACTATTATACCCACGCCGGCTATCTGAAATATTAAATCAACATCCATCGCCCGTCCTCCTATATAAGCAGCAGCACGGACAGGATACCGACAAGGACACCGCCTGTCCCATAAAGCCCAGCCTGTCCCCTGTATTCTTCAGCTGCGGATTTTTCCTGTGCTTTGAGCCTTTCTGTTATGTAATCTATATGCGCCAGCTGTCCGGCAGTATCGGTCTTTCCGAGCCTTGCGCCAGTAGAGAGCAAAAGCTCCCTGTCATCGGCCACAAGACACAATTTCCGGCTACAGTTTTTAAGGCTTGACTCCCACGCCTTTTCCATACCGCCGTCAAGCCCCTTGCAGACTCCCGAAAATAGCTCGCCGCTTTTTGTGTTTTTTGCAAGTTTTTCAAAGGCTTCCGGCAGAGAGGTCTTTTTAAACGTTATCTCCGTCTTTAAAAGCTCAAACGCCGAAATGATTTCCCTAAGGCTGTCACGGCGGCGTTTAAGCTCCTGCACCTTTGCCGTTCCAGCCGCAGCCGAACAGGCAACTATCAACATTCCTCCGATAAG
>DBQZ01000030.1:5794-8548 GCA_002305435.1 Clostridiales bacterium UBA1381 | reverse complement strand
CCGCCGCTTCTATGTCGTCTCTTGCTCCCATTTCGTCTGTCACTATAACCTCCGGCGACATCGACCTCAACGCCATCATCATCCCAGCCGCTTTTGGCGCTCCGTCAAATACATCAGTATTCACCCCAACATCAAAGCTTGCAATGCCGCTCGCCATGCCTGCCAGCTCGCTGCGCTCATCCACTATGCAGACCGTGCGCCCGCCGTCTGATATTCTACGAGCCAAATCACGAAGCATAGTTGTCTTTCCGCAGCCGGGCGGTGATAGTATCATTGTGTTTAAAATCCTCCCTCCGCTAAGTATCTGCGGATATACAGCCTCTGCGCTCGTCTTTATCTCCCGTGCCAGCCGGTAATTGAAACCTGAAATGTTTTTTATAAACGATACCTCACCGCCCTTTATAACACACTGTCCGCATACGCCTATACGGTTGCCGCCCTCAACTGTGATGTAACCGTTTTTTATCTCGTCCTCAGCCGCATAAACAGAGGAAGCTGTCGCAAGTTCAAGCCCCTCCTCTATATCCCTGCGCAACGCCCTTACCTCATGGTTACCACGCATAAGTCTGCGCAGCGTGCCGCCGGCTTTTAGTATCACTGGCTTACCCTGGCGCAGACGTATTTCCTCCACCGTTGACAGATCCTCACAGTATAAGCTGCGCCGTATTCCTGATGGAATGTAGCGAAGTATCGATGTCTGATCGCCTAAAAGCGGTGCGTTCATTATTACCATTTCCCTCTCCTCCCCGTATTTTCCCGCCCTAAAGCGGTCTTATCTGCCGGGATACTATGTCCCAAATCCCCGGCTGCTTATTTAATTTTATTAGTCCTTACAGCCGTTTAGAACCGATTTTTTTGATAAGCAGCTAAAAATCCGCTCTATATCTCTTGACCATAGGCTTTGTTTGTGCTATAATTATGTAACGGACTTATTTTTTTCCGCATAATATTACAAAAAACAGTCTTATCACCCGATTTTAACGGGCAGAAAGGAATACATGCTATGGAACAGTTTAAAATCGACCGGATCAACGAGCTTGCCAGAAAGGCTGCTTCCGAGGGGCTTTCCGCAGAGGAATTGTCAGAACGTGACGAGCTCAGACGTGAGTACATTTGCGCTGTCAGGAATAATCTGCGGGCGCAGCTCGATTTGTTCAGAGCATGAATACAAATTTAGATAAGATAAGAAAGGTTTGATCACTATGGCATTATCGATCCCCAGAGGGTATCGTTCGGAGCTTGACGGCAGGGAAACGGAATGGGCAATCAGATTCATCCGCAATACCTTCCAGGAAAAGATCTCCGAAAAACTTCACTTGCAGCGTATTTCCGCACCTCTTTTTGTGCTTCCGGAAACGGGGCTTAATGATAATCTTAACGGCACTGAACGTCCGGTATCCTTTGACGTTCCAAGCCTCGGCGGCAAAAGAGCCGAGATTGTCCATTCACTTGCAAAATGGAAGCGCATGACGCTTGGAAGATACGGCTTTGCGCCAAATGAAGGATTATACACCGATATGAACGCTATCCGTCGTGATGAGGAGCCGGATAATCTGCATTCCCTCTACGTTGACCAGTGGGACTGGGAGGCCGTTATCGAAAAAATGCAGCGCAAGGAGGAAACTCTCCGCTATTACGTAAAAAACGTCTATGCTGCAATCAAGAGCACCCAAAACGCTGTATCGCAAAGATACCCCCAGCTGTCAAAAACAGGTTTGCCGAATGATATAACCTTTATAACCACGCAGGAGCTGCTTGATATGTATCCCGGACTTTCTCCGAAGGAAAGAGAAACAGAGTTTGTCCGTGAGAAAAAGGCAGTATTCCTGATGAAAATCGGCGGCCGCCTCTCAAACGGCGAAAAGCACGACGGCCGTGCCCCCGACTATGACGATTGGGAGCTTAACGGTGACATCATATTCTACTATCCCCCGCTTGACTGTGCATTTGAAATATCCAGCATGGGCATTCGTGTAGATGAGGATTCTCTCGTTTCACAGTGCCGTGAAGCCGGCTGCATGGACAGGCTGGAGCTTGATTTCCACAAGGCTATTCTGGAAAAACGTCTCCCCTACACCGTGGGCGGCGGCATAGGCCAGTCACGACTCTGTATGTTCCTTTTGAATAAGGCGCATATCGGAGAGGTACAGGCTTCGATATGGCCGCAGGAGATGGTAGACGCTTGTCTCTCGGCCGGTATCAGACTGCTGTAAAAAGCAGGCTCTGCCCGGACAGCCGGACATATAAAATTTATCGGAGGAAATAAAATGGACATCAGACAGATATTTAAGGAGGCGGATACGCTCGGCGGCAAAACGCTTACCGTACACGGCTGGGTGAGGACTATCCGCACTTCAAAAAACTTTGGTTTTATAGAATTAAACGACGGAACATTCTTTAAGAATTTGCAGATAGTTATCGAGGAGGAAAAGCTCCCGAACTTTTCAGAAATCGCAAAAACAAACGTTGGCGCTTCTCTTAAGATAAACGGTGTATTAGAGCTTACGCCCGAGGCAAAGCAGCCCTTTGAAATCAAGGCTGAAAGCGTTGAATGTATTGGCGCTTCCTCACCCGATTATCCTCTGCAGAAAAAGCGTCATTCGTTTGAATACCTGCGCACCATAGCACATCTGCGTCCCCGCAGCAATACATTTTCAGCCGTATTCCGTATACGCTCTATGATAGCTCAGGCAATACATGAGTTTTTCCGCCAGCGTGGCTTTGTATACGTACACACGCCGATAATAACCGGCA
>DBQZ01000030.1:3862-5767 GCA_002305435.1 Clostridiales bacterium UBA1381 | reverse complement strand
TTCTCAAAGCACGTAAACCTCACTGTAAGCGGTCAGCTCAACGTGGAGACATTCTGTATGGCATTTAACAAGGTTTATACCTTCGGCCCTACATTCCGTGCCGAAAACTCCAACACCACCCGTCATGCTGCTGAGTTTTGGATGATCGAACCGGAGATAGCCTTTGCCGACCTTAACGATGATATGGCTCTTGCCGAGGATATGCTAAAGTTTATAATAAACTATTGCCTTGAAAATGCTCCCGAGGAAATGGAATTCTTCAGCCGTTTCGTGGACAAGGGTCTTTTGGAAAGACTCAACAACGTCGTAAACAACGAATTTGCTCACGTAACGTATACAGAAGCGATAGATCTCCTCAAAAAGCACGCAGACGAGTTTGAATATCCCGTTGAATGGGGCTGCGATTTGCAGACCGAGCATGAACGCTATCTTACCGAAAAGGTTTTCGGTCGTCCCGTATTCGTGACGGATTACCCGAAAGAGATAAAAGCATTCTACATGAAGCTAAATGACGACGGCAAAACAGTTGCCGCCATGGATCTGCTTGTTCCCGGTGTCGGCGAAATAATCGGCGGCAGTCAGAGAGAGGACGATTACAATAAGCTCTGCGGCAGAATCGAAGAGCTTGGCATGAACACAGAGGATTATTCATGGTATCTTGATTTAAGAAAATACGGCTCAGCTCCCCACGCCGGTTTTGGTTTGGGCTTTGAACGTGCGGTTATGTATATCACCGGCATGGGCAATATACGTGACGTGCTGCCGTTCCCACGTACAGTCGGCACTGCTGAATTTTAAGAGGTGAGTTTATGTATATTTTAATGGCGATAATCGCCGTTGCTTTCGGCTTTATAATAAACATTTATCTCGGCATAGCAATGCTTGTGGCAATGATAGCGTACGGGATATACACCTTTATTCCCCAGTTTTACGCTATGCGTGGAAACGCCCTGTTTAACGAAGGAAATTACAAGGGCGCTGCAGAATATTACAAAAAAGCCGTGGATACCGGCCACTCAAAGCCAAATATCCGTGCCTCATACGCTTTTGTCCTCCTAAGAGCAGGCGAACCGGAAAAAGCAGAGGAGGTACTCGACAAGCTGCTCTACCTCAAAGGCATAAAGCCCGTATATAAAAACCAGGCTAAGCAAACACGGTGTATGGCGTATTATAAGCAGGGCAGGCTTGACGAGGCTCTCGAGGATGCGCTTGAGCTTTTTGACAACGGCTACAAAACAAGCACGACCTACGGCATGATCGGCTACTTCAAGCTTTTGCGGGGTGATGACCTTGCGGAAACAACGAAGTTCTGCGAAGAGGCTTATGACTATAACAACGAGGATCGGGATATTGTCGATAATCTCTCGATATGCTACCTCCGTGCCGGCCGGTATAAGGATGCAGAAAAGCTGTCCGATGAGCTGATAGCCAGCGAGCCGAAATTTACCGAGGCATTCTTCCACGGCGCACAGATTCAGCAAAAGCTGGGCAATAAACAAAAAGCTCTGGAATACCTCGACCATCTGCCTGAGTGTACACGTTCGTATATGACGACAGTGTCTGAAGAGGATGTTGAAAAACTGCGCACAGAGCTTAATAAAATGTGATACATTCGCAGGGGTATTTTTAGCCCCTGCGTATCTTATATTGGGAGGTGAACGATATGACCCCGCTTCCGGATCGTATACGCCCTGCATCTCTTGACGATGTTGTCGGGCAGCAGCATCTTATAGGAAAGGGAAAGCTGCTGCGCCGTCTTATTGAAAAGAACGAAATACCAAACATGATATTCTACGGGCCGAGCGGTGTCGGCAAGACGACTATTGCCAATATCATAGCCGCAAACACCGGCAAACGTCTCTACCGCTTAAACGCCACAACCGCAAGCGTCAGCGACATCAAGGG
>DBQZ01000030.1:0-3801 GCA_002305435.1 Clostridiales bacterium UBA1381 | reverse complement strand
ACCACGGAAAATCCCTATTTTTACGTGTACAACGCTATTCTTTCACGAAGCATTGTTTTTGAGTTTAAGCCTGTAACACCGGAGGATATAGAGCAGGCGATAAACCGCGCCATCTCAATCCTGCAGACAGAGCTTGGAAATACTGTCACAATCGACAGCGACGCTCTCTCTCATTTGGCGCAGTCGTCAAACGGTGATGTACGCCGTGCATTAAACGCCTTAGACGCAATCGTATTATCATCGCCTGCCGGGGATATTCATATAACGCTTGAAGCAGCAGAACAGGCCGCACAGAAGAAATCGTTCCGCTACGATAAGGACGGAGATTCACACTACGATATTTTAAGTGCGTTTCAAAAGTCCATACGAGGTTCCGATCCCGACGCAGCGGTACATTATCTATCACGGCTTGTAGCAGCTGACGATATACAAAGCATCTGCCGCCGTGTTTTGGTGATTGCAGCAGAAGACGTAGGCCTTGCGTATCCGCAGGCTATATCTATAGTCAAAGCCTGCGTCGATTCGGCTCTACAGCTGGGATTTCCGGAAGCACGAATACCGTTGGCAGAAGCGGTTATATTCCTTGCCACAGCTCCCAAATCCAACTCTGCTATAATGGCAATAGACAGGGCAATATCAGATCTTTCATCACGTGATACAGGTTCTGTACCAGACCACTTAAAAGACACTCATTACGCCGGTGCGGAAAAGCTCGGCCGTGGCGGGTACAAATACGCCCACAGCTACGGAAATCACTGGGTAGATCAGCAATATCTCCCCGATAATATCAAGGACGTTAAATATTACGAATTTGGTGATAATAAAACCGAAAATGCGGCAAGACAGTATTGGGATAAAATCAAAAAGAACGGAGGCTAATATGAAAGACGGTTTTATCAAAGTATGCGCTGCCACACCTAATATCAGGGTCGCAGACTGCGTTTATAATAGAGAACAAATTGCCGGCTGCATTAAAACAGCGGCCGAAAACGGTGCTAAGGTGATAGTCCTGCCGGAGCTTTGCCTTACATCATACACCTGCGGAGATCTTTTTTTGCAGCAGACGCTTCTTGACGGAGCAGAGGCGGAGCTTGAAAAACTCGTCCGCCAAACGGCTGAATTGGACATATTATCAGTTGTCGGCTTGCCATTTCGCTTTGAGCAGACGCTGTATAACTGCGCTGCTGTTATTTATAAGGGGCGGATATTAGCTCTTGTGCCTAAGTCCAACATCCCAAACTACGGCGAATTTTACGAGCAACGCCATTTTTGCGCCTATACCTCCCCGACAGCCAAAGCCGATATATGCGGAACAGAAGTGCCTTTCGGAACTGATATTCTCTTCACCTCACCTGCTGTAAGAGGATTTTCATTGGCTGTAGAGCTATGCGAGGATTTGTGGACTGCGTCCCCGCCTTCAGGCCGCCATGCCGCTGCCGGTGCAACCGTTATCGCTAATCTTTCCGCCAGCAATGAGCTAGTCGCAAAGGATGAATACCGCCGTGCTCTCGTTTCAACGCAATCAGCCCGCCTTATCGCCGCATATATTTACGCCGATACAGGCGAGGGCGAGTCCACCACCGACCTTGTATTTTCAGGCGACAATATGATATTTGAAAACGGAACACAGCTTGCACGGAGCAAAAGGTTTGAAAACAGTCTCATATATGCTGAGCTTGACATCAGCCGCCTTTTATCCGAAAGGCTGAAAAATACGACCTTTAACGTATCGCTTCCCGAAAATTACACCGTAATACCGGTTGATTTTACTGTTAGTGAAACGGAGCTTACAAGATACGTATCAAAAACCCCATTTGTACCGGATTCTGAGGAATTAAGGGAAAAACGGTGCGAGGAAATACTCACCATCCAGTCGCTTGGACTAAAAAAACGGCTTGACCATACAAAGGCGAAAACAGCCGTGATAGGCATATCCGGCGGCCTTGATTCAACGCTTGCACTTTTAGCAGCAGTACGGGCTTTCGACAGCCTAAAGCGTGACCGCAGCGAAATAATTGCCGTTACAATGCCATGTTTCGGCACAACTGACCGTACGTATACAAATGCGGTCAGCTTTGCACATTCGCTGAATGTCAGCTTCCGTGAGGTCAACATCAAAGATGCAGTATCAGGGCATTTTTCCGACATAGGTCAGGATCCCGAATGTTTTGATACCACCTTTGAAAATGCTCAGGCACGTGAAAGGACTCAGGTGCTTATGGATATTGCCAACAAAACCGGCGGCCTCGTAGTCGGCACGGGTGATTTATCGGAGCTTGCGCTCGGCTGGGCAACATACAACGGCGACCATATGTCCATGTATGCTGTAAACGCCGGTATACCGAAAACGCTTATCCGCTACCTCGTCGCCTATGAAGCCGACCGCACGTCAAACGATATTCTCCGCCGAACATTGAAGGATATTTTAGACACGCCGGTAAGCCCCGAGCTGCTTCCTCCAAAGGACGGGCAGATAGCGCAGAAAACGGAGCATATCGTAGGTCCGTATGAACTGCACGATTTCTTCCTTTACTATATGCTTCGGTTCGGGTTCACACCGCAGAAAATACTGCGTCTTGCCCAATACGCCTTTAGCGGAGTATATGACAGAGGATTTATCCTCGAATGGCTTAAGGTTTTCTGCCGCCGGTTCTTCTCGCAGCAGTTTAAGAGAAGCTGTCTTCCTGACGGTCCGAAAGTCGGCAGTGTTGCACTCTCACCCCGCGGCGACTGGCGTATGCCAAGCGATGCTTGTGCCGGATTGTGGCTTTCTCAATTGGAGGAAATGTGAAAATGAATATTCATGATATAATTGCCAAAAAAAGGGATTCTATCATTCTTTCCGATGAGGAGATACGTTTTTTCGTAGACGGTTTTACCTCAGGAGCTGTTGCTGATTATCAAGCGGCCGCACTTTTAATGGCCGTATATTTAAACGGGATGAACGAACACGAAACAGCCGCTCTTACGATGGCCATGGCAGATTCCGGCGATAAGCTGGATTTGTCACAGATAAACGGGACGACTGTAGATAAACATTCAAGCGGCGGTGTTGGAGATAAGACAACTCTTGTTGTCGCACCGATTATTGCCGCCTGCGGGCTTACAATGGTAAAGATGAGCGGCCGTGGTTTAGGACATACGGGCGGAACGCTTGATAAACTTGAATCCATACCGGGATTTTCCGTCAGCATTTCCGCCGAAAAGGCAGTTGAACAGGCACAGAAAATCGGGCTTGTTATAGCCGGTCAAACCGCCTCTCTCGCTCCTGCAGATAAAGGCTTATACGCACTCAGGGATGCAACCGAAACGGTGGGCAGTATTCCCCTTATCGCTTCGAGCATCATGTCAAAAAAGATAGCCTCCGGCGCAGACGTGCTGCTGCTGGATGTAAAGGTTGGCGACGGCGCTTTTATGAAAAATATAAGTGACGCTCGAGAACTTGCAGCCCTGATGAAGACCGCAGGCGAGAAATGCGGTATAAAAACAAGCGTACTCCTAAGCAACATGGACTCACCTCTCGGCAGCTGTATCGGCAACAGCCTTGAAGTTTTGGAGGCCGTCTCTCTCCTTAAAAATGGCAGCGCCAATCAGGATTTTCTCAAAGTATGCTTAACTATATGTTCGCAGCTTTTACTAAGCTCCGGCATTTCCCGTGACTTTGACGAAGCAATGGCTGCGGCAAAAGATGCTATCAAAAGCGGACGTGCCTTAGAAAAATTCCGCCAGTGCGTAAAAGCTCAGGGCGGCGATGACAGCTTCATAGACGAGCCGTCGCTCCTTCCGATAAGCCCCGTAAAG
>DBQZ01000100.1 GCA_002305435.1 Clostridiales bacterium UBA1381 | reverse complement strand
CACAGCGCCTTAACACGTGCTTTTACTTCATCCTTGGAGTTTTCAAAATCGGTTATCGTCAGCTTTATAAGCTTTGCAACCTCACGCATATCCTCCTCTTTAAAGCCTCTCGTTGTAGAAGCCGGCGTACCTATTCTTATGCCGCTTGTAATAAAGGGGCTTTTCGTATCAAAGGGGATGGCGTTTTTATTAACCGTTATGCCGACCTCGTCAAGCATTTTTTCCGCTTCCTTACCGGTAACGTCCATATCGGTAAGATCTACAAGCATAAGGTGGTTGTCAGTACCGCCGGACACGAGCTTAAAACCCTCCTCCATAAGAGCTTCTGCAAGCGTTCTGGCATTTACAACAACCTGCTTCTGATATTCAGTAAACTCCGGAGAAAGCGCTTCTTTAAAGCATACGGCTTTAGAAGCTATCGTGTGCATAAGCGGCCCACCCTGTATACCCGGGAAGATCGCCTTGTTTATCTTCTTTATCATTTCCTCATCGTTGCAAAGGATGAGTCCGCCTCTGGGGCCTCTGAGAGTTTTATGCGTAGTCGTGGTAACAACATCGGCACAGCCGATCGGCGACGGATGCAGTCCTGCTGCCACAAGTCCGGCGATATGCGCCATGTCAACCAACAGGTATGCTCCGACCTCCTTGGCTATTTCTGCAAACTTTTCAAAATCGATAACTCTCGGATATGCGCTTGCACCTGCCAATATAAGTTTAGGCTTGCACTCATGTGCCAGACGGCGTACTTCTTCGTAATCAATAACGTTCTTATCCTCGGAAACACCGTAGGGTACAATGTTAAAATACTTTCCGGACATATTAACCGGGCTTCCGTGGCTCAAATGGCCGCCGTGGGCAAGGCTCATTGAAAGAACGGTATCACCGGGTGTAAGCAGGGCAAAGAATACCGCCATGTTTGCCTGAGCGCCTGAATGTGCCTGAACATTTGCGTAATTGCAGCCGAACAGCTTGCAGGCTCTTTCTATTGCCAAATTTTCCACAACATCAACGTATTCGCAGCCGCCGTAATACCGCTTTCCGGGATAGCCCTCAGCATATTTGTTTGTGAGGGGCGTGCCTATCGTTTCCATGACCGTTTCCGAAACGAAATTTTCTGATGCGATCAGCTCTATTTTGTTCTGCTGACGGGAAATTTCTTTTTCGACCGCCTCGTATATTTCAGGGTCGTTATTCTTTAACAGGTTTAGTTCTCTCATGAAGAAACTCCTCTCAATTGTATATTCTATAAATATTATACCTTTTCTCCGGCAAAAACGCAAGAGAAAATTTGTATTTTTTTGATTTTATTGCACAAAATATACCGAAATTTTGGCATTTAATCAATGTCCTTATTTAAAATTCCCTGTAAAAGTCATCTTTCATCTCCGAGAACACCAAATAACAATCCTTTTCCCATAAAAACTTTGCCGGCACCCGCCATTCTGTGCCGTAATAATATTCGTCGGCAACCAAGTCCCCGTTTGCATATATCTGGGCTGTATCGCACTCAAACGGTATTACCGCAAAGCCCTCAGGCGAGGTTACTGCTATCCTCTTCCACGTAAGCTTTCTCTCCCCGCCGATATGGAGCTCTTTCATATATTCTGACTCAAATGGAGCTGTCTCCACGTCCTCAAAGAGAGTCTTTGCAGGTTCAAATTCCAGCTTCCTTGTGACAGTGTCAAAGCCGTCTCCGTTCCACTCATAATAGCTGTAAGAGCCGGGCTGTATTGAGTATATATCGCCGTCAGTCTCGTAAACATCACAGCCCTCGCCAACATAGAACTTATCGCCGATTTTTCGTGCAAACCTTGATTGTTCGGGAGTAAGCGTGACTATTTTCATGCCGCTGCGTTCAAATACCGACTGTAATCCCGGTTTTTTCCGTACCGCTTCCCGGCCTTTAAATTTATATTCGGCTATAACACCGTCTATGGCTGAGAAAAAGTACGTATTCCCCACCTTAGCAAGCGGCTGTGCCGTAGCATATTCGAGCAGCTTATCGCCAAGCTGCATATTAAACGGCATAAAGAAGCTAACCTCACCGCATACGTCTATCGGGGGGAATACAACATTCCCAGTATCTATGACAACATTATGAATATCGTTTAGCTTCATAAGCCGCTGATAGTGGTTTACAAACACAAACCCGCCGTGACCGTCAGTACGCATATTATACCGAAGCGAATCCGTATCATCGGGACTAACTTCAACCTCGCTGTCAACCGCCTCCATCGGGGCTAAAATCTCCCCGAAATCATTAGTGAACATATGGAGCTTGTTAAGCAGGCCGTAATGTTCTCTCGCCTCTCCGTACTCAGACAGAGGAGCCTGAAAATCGTACGACAGCATCGGATAATCATTCGGGTATCCCGTGTCCTTTGATTCGTTAAACGTCGAAAGCTTCCCTATCTTATTCGTGCCGCCGTGATACATATAATAACCGATAAGGTTATTCCCGCAGCCGAGCATTACCAATGATAAGGAGTATATATCCATAGGACGTATTATAGGCCGCCTGTGATGCGTTATCTGTATTCCTCCGCCGATCTCGCAGGTAGCATAGGGATACCTCTCATACGGCAATCTCCAACCGTCCTCATCCGCTTCCTTTATAAGATCCACACCGATCGCCGAGTCATTTCTCGTCCTGTTAAACGTGTATCTGGGCGAAGGCTCAAGCTGCTTTGTATGAGATGTCCACGGAGCCTCGCAATATGCTCCAAACACCGGCA
>DBQZ01000081.1:4553-5543 GCA_002305435.1 Clostridiales bacterium UBA1381 | reverse complement strand
TCAAACAGCGTGCAGCCGATAGATTTGAAGTATTCTATTTTCTGCTCCAAAAGCTCCGGCGGCAGATTAAGGTATTTAGCCGTGCAGTTTATGCACATGAATTTCTCGCTTCCTTTGCCGAACAGCCGCCTGTAAAGAGCTGTTTCATCAAAGCTTATGATCTTGCCGCATTGAAAACATTCAGCCATCTATGATCTCTCCGATGAAAACTTTCGTGCCTTGGCCAGGCAGATGCACGTGCATGCCGTCTTTGACTGTACCAGCATATTCGCCGCTTACAGCGTCCGTGAGCTTTAAAGCTTTATGTGACTCAGAATGTATGCCAAGGTCGTCAAGGGAAACGACAAAGGTGGCGTGTTTTTCTGTGTCTTCACATGTGTTAAACAATCCGATAGCAATTCTGCTTCCGCTTAAAAGACGGGCAAGTATATACATATTATCCTGCTGGAACTGCTGTGTCAGTACAAACGGCGGGCGGCATTCTTCGTCTTGATTTATGCTGATAAGTCCACGATTCTTTAAAAGCGACGAATTTGCCTCATCAAGGCTGCGAATGTCTGCGCCGATTATAAGAGGGGAGC
Organism: Clostridiales bacterium UBA1381; assembly: GCA_002305435.1. Taxonomy (GTDB): domain Bacteria; phylum Bacillota; class Clostridia; order UBA1381; family UBA1381; genus UBA1381. The sequence continues at coordinate 4,962 of DBQZ01000081.1, read as the reverse complement.
CCATGAACGCCCACATGGCAAAATGTTGGAGATACTGTGCATCTGTGCAGCCGCCGAGACCGACGTTACCCTTGCCGTGCATACCGCAGATAAGCATATCCATATCGTTGAAGCAGCCGGGGGCGTTGCCCTCAACGTGGGCAAGCTGGCTTTTGAAAATATCGGCGTATGAACGTGGCACGTCAAAAATATCATGAGTTGAACGGTAAGTATGAGCGCCACGGGAACGCATCCAATCCCACGGCGATTTTTCGCCCCAGTTGCAGGCTGCGAAAAGAATATCACGGCCGCTGCACCGCAGGGCTGTTGCCATAGTCAGGTATGCGTTTTTCGTATCTGCGCTGTTGGGGAAGTTGCAGTAATCATACTTTAAATAATCCACGCCCCATTCGGCAAACTGCTTTGCATC
>DBQZ01000081.1:1854-4548 GCA_002305435.1 Clostridiales bacterium UBA1381 | reverse complement strand
TTCATCCCGTTCGGGAACAGCGCCGGATCGGGGGTAAGACGTCCCTCCACACGTTCTTTAAGCGACCAACAGTCGTCTATAATGACGTATTCGTATCCGGCATCCTTGTAGCCTTTGTCTACCATTGCGTCTGCCACTTCCATTATGAGGCGTTCGTTTATATCCTTTCCGAAAGTGTTCCATGAATTCCAGCCCATAGGCGGTTTTTGTGAGAGCATATTTATTCCTCGCTTTCGTATTTATTTTATGGAAATATTTTATCATAAATCCCTGAAAAGGAAAATATAAAATACTTGCATATATGTGTCTGAATATTGTATAATGTAATCATAGCTAAAACGGAGGGGATGCAGTATGGATAGTCAGTTCACATCAAAACCGCTCGGAAACCTTGCGATATTTGCTACCGGCAGGGAGGAGTGCGCTCCGGGGCATCATTTTTCGCACGTATTCCGTGACCGTTTCCTTTTGCATTATATTGTATCCGGCAAAGGGAAGTTCCGCACGGGAGGAAGGGAATATTCGCTTGGAAAAGGGAATATCTTCTTTATCGGCGACAGCTGCGGATATTACGAGGCTGATATGGATGAGCCGTGGACGTATATGTGGATAAACTTTTCGGGCGAGACGGCAGAGCAGTTTCTTGAGCGGGTGGGATTGGGCGAGAAGTCGCCGGTATATAAGACGACCGCTCCTGATGAGGTGGAAAAATGTTTTGAGGATATATTGACAATAAATGAGGAAGAAAATGATTTTCTCGTCTACAGCCGGCTTTTTTATCTATTGGGTACGATAGAGAAAACTAACAGCAATAAGCCCGAATATACAGCCGGGATGGGGAAGCGGTACGTTCAGCAATGTTTGGATTTTATACATATAAATTATTATCGGGATATAAGCGTGCGGGATATGTGCGCATTTGTGGGACTTGAGTATTCGTACTTATTCCGCCTGTTTAAGGAACATATCAATTCAAGCCCCGGCAAATATCTTGCAAAATACAGGCTTCTGCGTGCAGCATATCTCCTGAAAAATACGAGCATGAACATTGCCGAGGTATCAAATGCAGTCGGCTATAAGGACAGGGCGGCGTTTTCAAAAGCCTTCCTGCGCTGTTTTGGAGTTCCCCCGAAGCTGTACAGAGAAAGAGATTAGGTGCTAAGATTGACAACATATATGAAATCAATGTAAAAAGTATGTAAAATGTACTAAGTTTCCGGTATATGCAGGACATTTTTTGTGTGAAAATCAATTTATTTTTATAAATTTCAAAAAAGACTTGAAAAATCATCGGGAATATATTAAAATGATTTTGTATACAAATATGCAGACAGTAAATAATACCGGAGACTTTGCTTTTGGCAGAGTAATATAATAGTGAAAGGAAAGGTAATTATGTGCGGAATAGTAGGATATGTCGGTGAGAACCCGGCAGCTCCAATATTGCTTGATGGACTTTCAAAGCTCGAATACAGAGGCTACGATTCGGCCGGCATCGCCGTTATGGATAATGGAACAATACAGGTAGAAAAGGCGCGCGGCAGGCTTCAGGTGCTGAGGGATATGACGAATGACGGTGCAACAGTGCCGGGCGTTATGGGCATAGGCCACACACGGTGGGCAACGCACGGTGAACCGTCAGATGTAAACTCGCATCCCCATGTATCGAGTTCCGGTCGTTTTGCGGTTGTTCACAACGGTATAATAGAAAACTATCTGCCGCTTAAGAACCGCCTTGTTTCAAAGGGTTATAAATTCGTTTCGGAAACCGATACAGAGGTTATAGCGCACTTGTTTGAGTATTATTACAAAGGCGATATCATAGATACTATGATAAAGGTGATAGAAAGAGTAGAGGGGTCTTATGCGCTTGGCGTGCTTTGCTCGGATTATCCGGACAGCTTTATTGCAGTCAGAAAAGCCAGCCCCATGATAGTCGGTTTAGGTGAGAACGAGAATTTCATCGCCAGTGACGTTACAGCTATCCTCAAGCATACGAGAAATATCTATTATCTTGAAGATGATGAGATAGTAGTCCTTAAGAAAGACAGCGTAAAGATATACAATACTGATAAAGAAGAAATACAAAAAGAGGTATTCACCGTAAATTGGGATGTTTCTGCTGCTGAAAAGGGCGGATACGAGCATTTCATGATGAAGGAGATAGAGGAGCAGCCAAAGGCTTTGCGTGATACGATAAGCCCCCGCATAAAGGACGGACGCATCGTGCTTGACGATATATCACTTACGGAGGAATACATAAAGAATATCGGAAGGATATATATAGTTGCCTGCGGAAGTGCATATCATGTAGGCATGGTCGGCAAGTATATAATAGAAAAAATGTGCCGTATACCGGTTGAATGTCAGGTTGCATCGGAGTTCCGTTACTGCGACCCGCTCGTAACCGATAAGGATTTGGTTATTGTAATAAGCCAGTCCGGCGAAACTGCTGACAGTAAAGCCGCTTTGGAAGAAGCAAAAAAGCGCGGCGCACGTGTATTGTCGATAGTAAACGTAGTTGGCAGTGCAATAGCCAACGCTTCTGATGATGTTATCTATACATGGGCAGGTCCGGAGATTGCTGTGGCAACGACAAAAGCTTACAGCGCCCAGCTGGCGGTAATGTACCTTCTGACGCTTTATATGGCGGATAAATTGGGAAGAGTATCGCAAGAGGAATATGCGCAGATA
>DBQZ01000081.1:1310-1681 GCA_002305435.1 Clostridiales bacterium UBA1381 | reverse complement strand
TTAGCTACAGGGTCGGAGCTTTTTGATAAGACTGTGAGCAATATAGAAGAGGTAAAAACCCGTGGAGCGTCTGTAATATGTGTTACTGTTGAGGGGCGTGCGCATGCTGACGAGGCGGCGGATTACGTTGTTGAGATACCGCAGGTGAATGAACTGCTTCTGCCGTCGCTGACGGTTATTCCTCTTCAGCTGTTTGGATATTATGTGGCATCATTAAAGGGTTGCGATATTGATAAGCCGAGAAATCTGGCTAAGTCTGTCACTGTTGAGTAATAGGAGGATAAGATGGCAAAAGAAACCGTTATCGTTTTAGATTTTGGCGGCCAGTATAACCAGCTGATAGCACGTCGTGTCCGTGAATGTAACGTATA
>DBQZ01000081.1:526-1239 GCA_002305435.1 Clostridiales bacterium UBA1381 | reverse complement strand
TACGGCAGCCAGCTGATGGCGTATTCCCTGGGCGGCGAAGTTAAAAAGGCCGATACGAGGGAATACGGCAAGACGGAAATTGAATGTACAGATAGTCTTTTGTTTGATGGAATTGAAAAGAAGAGCGTTTGCTGGATGAGCCATACGGATTATATTTCAAAGATTCCTGACGGGTTCGAGATAACAGCATTTTCAAAAACGTGCCCCTGTGCGGCATATGAAAACAAAGAGAAAAAGCTCTATGCGATGCAGTTTCATCCGGAGGTTAACCACACAGAGTTTGGGCGGGAAATGCTCCGCAATTTCCTCTATAAAGTATGCGGCTGCAGCGGCGACTGGGTAATGAGCAATTATGCCAAGGAGACTATAGCAGCGCTTAAGGAAAAGATAGGGGATAAAAAGGTGCTTTGCGCCTTGTCCGGCGGCGTGGATTCGTCTGTAGCCGCAGTGCTTATACACGCAGCTGTTGGAGACCAACTGACCTGTGTGTTTGTTGATAACGGGCTTTTGCGCAAAAATGAAGGCGACGAGGTTGAGTCGCTGTTCCGTGGGCAGTTTAATATAAATCTTATAAGAGCGAATGCACAGCGGAGATTTCTTGACAAGCTGGCAGGTGTAACTGAGCCGGAAAGAAAGAGGAAGATAATCGGCGAAGAGTTTATCCGAGTATTTGAGGATGAAGCAAAGAAGATAGGCACGGTTGATTATCTTGT
>DBQZ01000081.1:0-480 GCA_002305435.1 Clostridiales bacterium UBA1381 | reverse complement strand
CGTGACCTGTTTAAGGATGAAGTAAGGCAGCTTGGCATAGAGCTGGGATTGCCGGAGCAGTTTGTGTGGCGTCAGCCATTCCCCGGACCGGGGCTTGCGGTTAGGGTAATAGGCGAAATTACCGAGGATAGGCTGGAGATCCTGCGTGATGCGGATGCTATATTCCGTGAGGAGATCGCAAACGCCGGACTTGCGAGGGATATAAACCAGTATTTTGCTGTTATAACGGACATGAAGAGCGTCGGCGTTATGGGTGACGAGCGTACGTACGATTACACGCTTGCTTTAAGAGCGGTAACAACGACTGATTTCATGACGGCCGATTGGGCGAGAATACCGTATGATGTGCTTGAGACGGTGTCAAACAGGATTGTAAACGAGGTTAAGCACGTAAATCGCTTGGTTTATGATATTACATCAAAGCCGCCGGCAACGATTGAGTGGGAATGATGAATCTGTTAAAGGACAAAACGATTTTTT
>DBQZ01000116.1:27152-35719 GCA_002305435.1 Clostridiales bacterium UBA1381 | reverse complement strand
AAGAATGTCAGCGGCGAATTTACCTTTTTATCTGTAATCATTGATGCATACACCAAACAGGCATTGGCTTGGGTTTGCTCCGATTCGTTAATAGTAGATTTCGTTCTTGAAACATTAAATATCGTTATAGAAAAGCACGGCAAAGAAATTGATGAACAAACCATCATTCACAGTGATCAAGGAACCCACTACACAAGCCATAAATTCATTGCATTAGTAAAGAATGCTAATCTTCGTCAGTCAATGTCGAGACGTGGAAATTGTTGGGATAACGCACCTCAGGAAAGCTTTTTTGGTCATATGAAAGAGGATTTGGATTTTACTACTAAGACACACAACGAGATAACCGAAATAGTTGATGACTGGATGGATTATTACAATAATGACCGTTTCCAGTGGGGACTTGCAAAACTTTCGCCGAACGAATATTGGAAATACATTACAACCGGTGAATACCCAGAAGTTTTAGCATCACAGGGGCTCTGCCCCCGCACCCCCGGAGTTTAACGCTTTTTGTTTTCCTTATCGAATTGAAAGGGTGACCCGAAAGCCACCCATTCGATAAGATAAACCTATTGTGCCGCTCAGGTCGCACTCCTGNNTCCTGCGTTGCCCTATCCTGCACAATAGGAAAAGCAACTATAATTATAGCAAGAATGGGGGATTAAGTCAATGTGATACAACGGATACAATAAAAATTGTCCGCCCAACGGGGTACACTTCAATATGTTCGTAGATATACTGAAACAAAAATTAAAAGAATGGAGGGAATAAAAATGTCTGATTTAGCAAACGTTGAACACAAAGGTCAACTCATTGGATTTTCCGATAAGATAAGCGATCCTTCTTTTGCTGCATATCAAAAGAAATCTGTAGCATGGTCGTTTATCTTTGCAGGAATACTTGCCATAATTGCCGTTGTCGCTTTTCCTATTTACGGTGAGAAAAGTGGTGAGTTGGACTGGCCGCAATCTCTTTATTACGGAATGGGTATCGGCGGGATGTTCGTAGTAATTGCTTTGCTTCAAACCATCAAAAGGGGTATGGATAAAACATGGGACGGTGTAGTGGAATATAAGGATAGTTATCGTCTGAAGGAAAGAAGTCGTGACGGGCATACCAACTATACAATGGTTTATATTCTGAAAATCAGAAAGGATTCCGGAGGAATTAAAAAACATAAGTGGAGAAATATCCCCGGACCGTACAGCTATTACAATGTCGGAGATATAGTTCGCCATCATAAAGGTTTTTACTATTACGAAAAGTTTGATAAATCTAAGGATGAACAGATCATGTGTGCGGCTTGTATGTCTTTTCAAGATATTAACAAGGATATTTGCCCAAGGTGCAAATGTCCGTTATTAAAATAAAACATTCTATCTGCTTAGAAAGGCTGGATTAATGATGAATAAAAAAAGAATATTAATTTGTATGACAATTCTTCTTATCTTTTCTGCTTTCATTACAGGTTGCAATAAAACAATTTTAGAAGATAAACGCAGTATAAGCGAACAACCAACGAGCAATATAAAAAAAGAGGCGGCCCAAGAAGGTGACGGAATGATTACGGTTTCTTTAAACATTTCTAATCCGGAACAAAAACAAGAAAAATATAATTTGATATTTGCACCGGCAAGCTCATTTAAAACCGGCGAACCTATATACAATTTTAAATCCTATACTGTCGGCATAGGTACGCCGTTAACTGTAAATATTTCCGATTTTTTTAGCTGTTTTGAAACTGACGATTCCGGGATGTTTAAGGTAGGGCTCACAGCTGCTCGGCTTGAAGATGTTAATGTACGCAATCCCCTGTCCGAAATTATGGTTCTCACATTTCCAGATATACAGACTTGCAACCAGGGAAAAAATATCACACTGAATATAACAGACAAACCACTTACCAGTCTTTATCCGGAGGGCACATTACTTATCAGAATCGTTGACCCTGAAAAACAGGGTGGATATGTGGATTTTATGTATAAATCACCAACCAATATGACTTTAAAATACGGAAAAGGTTCCAGTGGTCCTGATTTTTTGGTTGACTTTGAAGCAAAGGAATTTAAAACAAAAGGTATCAGAGATGCAACTCTTGTAATTACTAATGGGAGTAATCAGCATATAAGCGAGCCAATGGAACTAAAATTTGACGAAAATGGTTATTGCAAACAAGGTCAATATATTGAAATGAAAGTTCAAAGGTAAGTGTACACAATCTTTTACTTGCTCAGTACAAATTGTGTTATATCTAAATAATAATGAAAGGAATGGTAAAAATGAAAAGAATGATTGGCATTTTAGTAGTATTAACATTTATGTTCTCCTTTGCCTTGCCGTACTTGCCAGCAAAAGCAGAGGGAGGTTATTGGAAGCTTGTCGCGACAAAATTTAACGAAGCTGAATCAATAAATGCCGACGATGCAAAGGAAGATGACAGGGTTTCGGCATACAGCTATGAAATTCATCCGGGTGGCGGAAATATGTCGACAACTTTTATGGGAGATACAATTAAAGCGACCTTCGCATTCAGTGTTCCTTCGATATTGGTTTGCGGAGAGACTTTTCAAATGAAGTTCAGTGTTTCTGACGCCGGTTCCAATAATAAAGATGGTGAATATAATAACACGCATGTCATGGGTGGTCATTTGTGGGTAAATTACGGTGGAGATTGGCGCCGTATAGATTATGGGGGCGCTGGTACCAATTGGGAGTCGTTTCGTGGAACACACGCTGAATCGACAAAGGATTTTACAACCCCGGGGAAAGCTGATGGTCTTTTAATTAGATTTGACATTATGTCTGCATGCTCACCTGGTGCATTGAAAATGGATTATATTTATCAATATGAAGAGGGAACTCCCCCTGCCACTTCTGATTTTATCCCAATGGGCGGTAAGGTAATCTCAAACGTGGCAGCCACCGAGCCTAAAGCGCCCGATACGTCCAAATTGGAGGATTCCGGCTGTGTCTTTTCGGATTTGGCAGGGCAGGTTGAGGTGTGTAACCCTATTGGCTACGATGAAAACGGAAAAGAAATATATGATGAGGAAGACTGGCATTTTGCAAAAATTGATGAGAAGCTTTATGCTGGTACAAAAATAAAAACAGGTCTTGACAGCGGTGTAATCTTAAGCTTTGCCGATATGTCAACTTTTATTGTAAAACCAAGCACCACTGTAATTCTTTCCAGTCCAACTTCCAAAGAAAGCAAACTAAAACTTGCGATGGGCAATATCTGGGTAAACGTAAAGAAAATGGTGAAAGACGGCACGATGGATGTTGAAATGAGTCAGGCTGTCGCGGGTATAAAGGGTACTACCTTAATTTTAGAGGAAACAGGTAATAGTTCAACCGTAAAAGTAATTGAAGGTAAGGTTGATTTCAAAACAAAAGCGGGTAATACTGCGGAAATAACAGCCGCAAATATGGCAACATCCGATACAAACGGAACTATTCAAAGAGGTACTTTCGATATTAATCAAGAAGCAAACAAATGGGGAAAAACAGTCATAGAGCTTCAGATTAATAATAAAAACATGAAGGTAAATGGTGTACAAAAAGAAATAGATCCCGGAAGAGATACCGTTCCAATGATTTATAATGACAGAACCCTAATTCCGATAAGAGCTGTGTTTGAAGCTATGGGCGGAAGCGTCGGATATGATGATAAAGAACAGAAAATAACATTAAAGATAGCCGAAAAAACTTTGGAAATGTGGGTTAACAAAACGAGTCTTAAATTAAACGGCAGTACAAAAGCTATGGACGTAGCGCCTATGGTAGTTAATGACAGGACAATGGTGCCTGTACGGTTTGTTGCAGAAAACTTTGGTTATGAAGTACAATGGAAGGAAAATGAGCAAAAGATTATTATTCAATAAATGAGGATACACACCATTACCTTACGTTTCAAATAGTATTATGAGGAAGAAGGAGATTTAATGAAAAAAAGCTTCGCCATTTTTTCAGCATTTGCATTTTTCATGTGTTTTACAATTCTGTCAACCACTCAATCTTCATACGCATATGCGTATGAAGCGAATATCATTGTTGGAAATAGAGATAACAACAGCGTTGACTTCTTTGAAATCAATGCAAATGGTAATGTTACTCCGGTAAAAACAATCAGGAGTTCCGGCTATTTTGATCGTCCTTTATCTGCTTACGCTTATAACAATGAATTGTATGTTCTTAACCATGGCGGACACTCAATTGAGGTCTTTAACATTACAGACAGCGGCGACATAGCACCTAAGCGGCGCATTGCCGGAGCAAGCACAGGCATGGGCTATCCTTCGGGGTTTGTATTTGACAACGGTGAAATTTATGTCACAAACTATAGTGGCAATATTACCGTATATAACGCATCCGACAGTGGAAATGTTGCGCCTAAACGCACAATCCAATCAGGAAATGCGATGAGCGTTGTGGTTATCGGCGAGGAACTTTTTGTGACAAATTATGGCGGCGGGCAGGTTTTAGTTTATAATAAAACGAGCGGAGTGCTTCTTCGGACGATATCAGGCTCAAATACCGGTTTTACCGGGTATGTAAATGGGCTCACATCAAGTGGAAACGAACTGTACGTTTCTGACTCCGCTAACAGAGCCATAAAAGTTTTTTCTGCTGACGCATGCGGTAATGCTGTTCCTAAAAGGGTCATTGCAGGAGAACAGACAAATTTAATCAATAACCGTGAAATCTGCATTTTTGGTGATGAGCTTTTTGTAATGAACCAAAATGGCACAAGCAGCACAGTCAATGTTTATAATATAAGCGATGAGGGCAATGCTGCACCAAAAAGAATAATTGCAGGTTCCAATACAACATTTAAAGGCGGAGTAGGACCTCAGGGGATTACGGTGGCATTATTATGGCATACCCCCATTATCCCCGGAATAACGACTAAATTAATAGATTATTTCCCAAAAACAAGTCAGGGCGAAAATGGAATATACCTACAATCGAGAGATGAAAATGGTATCTATTATGATTTAAGCTGTTTTTCAGATTATACTTTTAAAACTCCTAACGCTCCGAACAAATATAATATACCTATAATTAAAGTCATGGACTTCACAAACGGAATAATAGAAGCAGACCCCTCCGCTTATAACCAATGCGGGGCGGAAAAGGATGCCGTGATAAAAACGGTGCTGAGCGGCAATTATGGTACAATAAGGGTAACAGGCGAAACCTATGTTGACAAAGGCAGTGTAAGGTTTTACATTTATTTAGGAGAAGCAGGCTATAATGCGCCGTTATGGCAGACGGAAAATTCCGGAACGTTTGACCTAACAATTCAGTATTCGGATGGTGACAGCCTGTATTTTGCTGTGGACGCTGGTCCGGATGATGTCAGTGATTGGCCAAGATGGAAGAACATCGCCTTTGAAACAAACGCTCCGTCCGTTCAGTCTGCAGGAAATGCTGCGTCTTTTTCACAGGTTAATAGTTCCTATGTCAGTGTGCCGGACAGCGACAGTCTTGATTTAACAAGCGCGCTAACAATAGAGGCTTGGATTAAGCCTGATGGCGGTGGAGAATGGGCTTTAATCTGCGGAAAACAATATAGCTGGAATGATACCAATCCATGGTATGCTTATCGTTTTTGTGCGGCGAGCGCTGATTCCAGCGAGCAAGGCTTTCCCAGAAAGATAACGTTTAATATTTCAACTGAATACTCAAACGAAGTGGGCGTGACCTCCGACACTGTGGTTCAGAACAACATATGGACGCATGTGGCAGGAGTGTATGATGGTTCCAGTATGAAAATATATATTAATGGTGTTTTAGAAAAGATTGTTCCGCAGACGGGAAATATATCAGTAAGTGATTTGCCGTTATTTATCGGCAAAGCTCCATGGACACCTTATAATAATTATAACGGACAGATAGACGAGGTTCGTATTTGGAATGTCGCAAGAACAGCAGACGAGATATATACAAATATGCACAAACGTTTAACAGGTAGCGAAGCTGGACTGACCGGATATTGGCCGTTTGATGAGGCGTCAGGTAGCATTGCAGCAGATTTGTCGGGCAATCATAACGATGGAACGCTGAATAACGAAGCACTTTTTGTTCAATCCGACGCGCCTATAGGTGCTAATAATCTCAGCAGCAATTATAGCTGGAAAATAGATAATATTACTTATACGGGCAATTCTGTCGTGGTTTCCATAAGTATGCTTGCAGAAACAGTACAAAGTTATCCTGATATTATTATGGGGATATATGATGACGACGGAAAATTGATTAAAATCATGCGGCAAACAGCAGAGCAAAATACAACGGATTACCCTTTTGATATATCAGGAGTTTCAGGAGTAAAAAGTCTTAAAGTATTCATCTGGGAAGATTTAAACAGTTTAAAGCCTGAATCAAAAAGTTGTGATATTATATATGAGTGAGATTTAATTATATCTGCTAAAAATATTACCGCTAAATTGCATTAAAAAGTCAGTATAATATGCGAAAAAGTTACACCCCCCTTGAATTACGCCATTTTGTATTAAAAGTAGGGTGATGATACAGTTGAAAACTTCGCTTTGTTAAACAGAGCGGAGTTTTCTTTTATTTATAGCAAATGGAGGACAGACATGAAATATACTAATCCTATTATCAGAGGTTTTAATCCCGACCCCAGTATTTGCCGTGTGGGAGAGGATTATTACCTTGTTGTAAGCTCATTTGAATACTTTCCCGGAATACCGGTGTACCACAGTAGAGATTTGGTGAACTGGGAACTTATCGGCTCCTGTATAGATCGACCGGAACAGCTTAGCCAGCTGGCAGGCACAAGCTCCTCCGGCGGTATTTGGGCGCCTACTATACGATATCATGAAGGCAGATTTTACGTTACCGCAACCTTTGATGGCGTCGGTAATTTTATAGTAAGCTCAAAAGATCCGGCCGGTGGTTGGAGCGAGCCGGTATGGACAGAATTTTCGGGGATAGATCCGTCTATATTTTTTGAGGATGGCAAGATGTATTACTGTGCAAACGACCTTGAGGACAGGAGAAGTATCTACGGCTGTGAGGGAATATCACTGGCGGAGATGGATCCCGACTCGGGAAAGGTGCATGGTGAGATAAAACGCATCTGGAACGGCGCCGGGGGCGGCTGGATCGAGGCTCCGCATATATTTCATATCGGAGAATATTACTATATCATAGCTGCCGAGGGCGGCACAGGCGGCGGCCATCATGAGGTGCTGTCCAGGAGCCGGAATATCTGGGGGCCCTATGAAAATTGCCCTCGTAATCCTATCCTCACCAACAGGAACGACTGTTCTAAGCAGGTATGGTGTAGCGGCCACTGTGATCTTGTAGATGATGTAAATGGGAATTGGTGGTTTGTGCATCTGGGAACGAGGCCGATAGCTGGTGCGGCAACGCTGGGCAGGGAAACATTCCTGATGCCGGTGCACTGGCAGGATGGATGGTTCGAAGCCGTCGGGCGGCGATCAATATTGGAATGTGATGTTCCTTTATGGAATGAACAGCAGATAAAATCTTCTTGGCAAGCAGCACTTTGCGGTGAACAGTGGGCAAAAGGCTGGCTTTTCAGGCGGATACCGGTAAAGGAAAACTATCGGCAAAAGGAGGGAGAGCTTGTTTTAAGGACGTCGTCTGTAAGACTCAGTGACAGTTTTGGTTCTCCGACTTTTATGGCCGTAAGGCCGCTTGATATGAAATATACGTTTTCTGTGGGATTTTCTTTCGATCCTCAGGAGGGCGGAGATGCAGCCGGAGCGGTCGTTTATTTAAATGAGCGTTTTTACTGCCGTATATATAAAACGCGTCTTAATGGTCTGGAGCATATCGTTTTTGAACGGCGGATAGATGGGACAGATATCGTGCCATTTAAGGCGGAAGCTCCATCGGGAGAAATAAAGGTAAGGATAGAATCCGATGGGGAGGAGTACCGCTTTTATTATTTTGCCGCCGGTAAGTACGTGCAGGCAGGAAGCAGCACGGCACGGCTCCTGTCACCGGAGACGGCCGGTAAATGCTTTACGGGAGCAATCCCCGGAGTATTTGCCGAGGGCGGCGGTGAAGCTCAGCTGCGGATAAAGAGCGCAGAAATGCAGGCGGATATTTAAAAATATATAGAAGACGAAACGTATCGCGCAGAATATATGCAGCGGTACGTTTCTTTATTATGCACCTAAATGCCGGCAGCAGAGGACGGTTTAAAAAGTTATTTTCTTATTTTTGTCGAAGAAGCTGATTTAAAAAATGCTTGCAGGACATTTTATGAAATAATATATAAGCATTAGACATTTTTGCGGTTTTGTGATAAAATGCAGCTATAGACAAAAAACGGAGGGGATGAAGATGACGGCCGGTAAAAAAGGCAAAACCATTGCGGTATTAGCAATAGCAGGAGTGTGCATGTTTTTAGCGGCAGGATGCAAAGAACAGTCGTTGGCACAGACATCTGCTGTAGAGACGGTTCCGGTGGAACAGATAATTTTCAATGGTGTGAGTATCAGCCTTAAGGAATACGGCGCCCTCATAGAATTTTACGAGCAGCTAAGCTTTGAGGAGGTGAG
>DBQZ01000116.1:19592-27021 GCA_002305435.1 Clostridiales bacterium UBA1381 | reverse complement strand
AAGGAGGAATTTCTATGGAATACACAAAGTTAGGAAATACAGATATTGAGGTTTCGAAGCTGTGCGTGGGCTGCATGAGCTTTGGTAAGGCAGGGACGATGCATGATTGGACGCTTGATGAGGTTCAGAGTGAAAAAGTGATCAAACATGCGCTGGAGTTGGGTATAAACTTTTTTGATACAGCGAACGGTTATTCGGCGGGCACAAGCGAGGAGTATCTTGGCAGAGCGCTCAGAAACAATGTTGCCCGGGATAAAGTCGTTATTGCTTCTAAGGTATACTTTAATGAGGGCCGCCTATCTAAGAAGGCTATAATGCGAGAGATAGATGGTACTCTTTCGCGGTTGGGGACGGATTATCTTGACCTATACATCATCCACCGATTCGACTATGATACTCCGATAGAGGAAACGATGGAAGCTCTTGATGAGCTGGTAAGAGCCGGAAAGGTGCGTGCACTCGGTGCATCAGCCATGTATGGATATCAATTCTTTAATATGCAGCTTGCGGCCAGGGACAATGGCTGGACAATGTTTTCGGCGATGGAAAACCATTACAACTTACTTTACCGGGAAGATGAGAGGGAGCTTATCCCCGTATGCAGACAAATGAACGTATCGCTTATGCCGTACAGCCCACTGGCCTCCGGACATCTTGCGCGTGCACAGTGGCGGTCGGATTCCCTGCGGGGAAAGACAGACCGTGTCGCCATGGGTAAGTATGACCGTATGGAAGAGCAGGATATGAGCATTGTGGATCGTGTACGGGAGCTTTCCGAGAAATACGGCTGCAAGATGATGCAGATCGCGCTTGCCTGGCTATGGGCAAAGGGCGTATCATCGCCAATAATCGGGGCGACAAAAACAAGGTATCTCGATGATGCGGCAGAAGCGCTGAAGGTGAAGCTTTCGGCAGAGGATATAGCATATCTTGAAGAGCAGTACGTTCCCCATCCGGTAGTCGGGGCGATAGACGAAAATCCTAAGCCCGGAGTAGTGCTTCTTGATGAGAAGAAATAAACGGGTATCATCAAAAAAACGAACTCCCCTCCAAGACGTAGACAACCGTCTTGAAGGGGAGTTTGCTATTTAATAAACATAGCATCACCGAAGGAGAAAAAGCGGTACTTTTCCCGAACGGCGCACTCGTATGCACGAAGTATGTTTTCCCTGCCGGCTAAAGCACTGACGAGCATTATCAGCGTTGATTCCGGGAGATGGAAATTCGTTATCAGAGCGTCTATAACATGGAAGCTCTTGCCGGGATATATGAAGATATCCGTCCAGCCGGAGGAGGCTTTGAGCTTCCCGGGAGTAAGCCCGGCAGTCTCCAATACCCTGGTGGCAGTAGTGCCGACAGATATAACGCGGCCGCCTGCTTCCTTGGTGTTATTTATAAGCTCCGCCGTTTCCTCGGGGAGGATATAGAACTCCGAGTGCATCTTGTGGTTTGTTATATCTTCCGTTTTAACCGGGCGGAACGTCCCCAATCCTACGTGGAGAGTGACCCAGCCGAGTTTTATGCCGTGATCCTTTAATTTTTTTAAAAGATCCTCGGTGAAATGCAGCCCTGCTGTGGGGGCGGCCGATGAACCGGGGTTTTTGGCATAGACCGTTTGATAGCGGTCTTTATCCTCAAGCTTTTTTGTGATGTAAGGAGGCAGCGGCATTTCCCCGAAACGGTCGAGTATTTCTTCGAATACGCCCTCGTATTCAAACCGCACCAGTCTGTTGCCGTCGTTTATGATCTCAAGCACTTCCGCTTTGAGACTGCCATCGCCAAATACGAACCGTGATCCCGGTTTGGCTCGCCGCCCGGGACGGAGGATCACCTCCCAGTCGGTAAGACTTTTTTTATTGAGGAGGAGAAACTCTATCGCTCCGCCCGTATCCTCCTTTGTCCCGTAAAGCCTGGCGGGCAGTACCTTTGTATCGTTCAGTATCAGACAATCCCCCGGTGAAAGCATATCGACAATATCGTAAAAATGCTTGTGGGAGATCTCTCCGGTGATCTTATCAAGCACCATGAGCCGGGAGGACGCTCTATCATCAAGAGGCTCCTGCGCTATCAGCTCCTGGGGCAGATCGTAGTAAAAATCGCTTTTGTTCAAAACTTATGACCTTCCTGCTTATTCCGGCATGACGATATCGTCTACCGATTTCATTATACCTGCGGCGATGCTTTCGGCTACAGTGTTCTGGAAACTGTCGTCACACATCTTGCGCAGCTCCTCCTCGTTGGAGATGAACCCTACCTCTACCAGGACGGCCGGCATATTGCATGAACGAGTGACTACGTGGTTGGCAGTCTTGACGCCGCGGTTTTTAGTGCCCATAGCGTCTATCATTTCTTCCAATATATTCTCTGCCATCTGTTTGCTGGTGAGGTTGAACGTATGTGAATTGTTCAGCTCGGAGAAATATACTTCAGTGCCGCTGGCCGAGGGAGCGTTGTCCACGGCGTTTATATGTATGCTGATAAATGCCGCTGCACCCAGGTCATTGGCCAGCTGCGCCCGCTCGGAAAGCTCCGGATAGGTGTCTCCGCTCCTGGTGACCTGCACAGTATAGCCGTTTTTCTCCAGCACGGCTTGAGTCTTTGTCATTATCGAAAGAGTCAAGTCTTTTTCGTATATCGTCTTGCCGTCGAGAGTGCCTTGAGCGCCGCCGTCTTTGCCGCCGTGACCGGCATCCAGGACTATCAGTTTAGTGCCGTCGGGGACGGGCGTCGTCTGCGTAGACGAGGAAGTGGAGTCCGAGGGCTTTTGTGTCGGCTGTGCTGTCGGTGCGGATGGCGATACGGCCTCTCCTGCAACGTCTATGTAGAGGATCCTGGAATCGCCAGAACGCGATATCTTATAGGATTCAAAGGCGTTTAAGTCGAGAACTATTCGCAGCGTGCCGTCATGGTCGCCAACTCTGACAGCATCCACACAGCCGGAATTTATGGAATAGGTATCACTGACGGCTGCATCTCGAGTGCAGTCATCAAGATCAAGAACGATCCTGTCCGGATCGGAAAGCGTGAAATCGCTGTATTCCGGAAATGCGCCGCTTGCGGAAATATTTATCCTTGTTTCGTAGTTGTTGAGCTTTGTGTACCATATCCCGGTGACCGTGTTTGCAGGAGCGGCTGTCGGTTCTATTGTGGGGGCAGCCGTCGGTGCAACCGTTGGCTCTGCTGTGGGAGCGGCTGTCGGTGCAGCTGTTGGCTCGGCGGTCGGCTCTGCGGTAGGAGCGGCCGTCTGCTGCGCATAATCGTCCGATGTTATACTTATAAGTCCCTCGTCTCCCAGAAAATCCACGTTAAAGCCGAGAGTTTCCGAGATGAATCTTACCGGCACCATTGTTTTGGTTTCTCCGCCGGGCTTTGATATCAGCTTCGGNNTTTATACGCAGGCGGATATAATTGGAACCCATAAACAGCTCTATTTGCTGATCCTCATATTCTACCGCTGCGCCCAGAGCCTCGCAGACTTCCCTTACGGGCACGAGAGCCCTATCGTTGAAAATTATCGGTTCCATAGCGGAGGTGACTTTGCTGCCGTTGACCTCCAGCTCGTAGACAGAACCTGTATAACTGTGCAGGCTGCCGTCATATTCCAGCATCATCGATACCGTCTGCGCCGATGCGCCTACAAAGCCCAGCGACAGTGCGGCCGCTGTCAAAACGGCAGCGAACTTTGGTTTTTGCATCAAAACTCTCCTTTCAAATCTCATCAGCCATCGTTTCCCGTCCGGTCAAAGGGTATATGGAAATGTTCATACGCCTTGACTGTGGCTGTTCTTCCGCGAGGGGTGCGCGTGATGAAGCCCAATTGCAAAAGATACGGCTCATATACGTCCTCAATGGTGTTAGGCTCTTCGCCTATCGAGGCGGCGATGGTATCCAAGCCGACAGGGCCGCCGCCGAAGTTTTTTATCATCGTTAAAAGCATACGGCTGTCGATCTCATCAAGTCCCATCTCATCAACGTCCATCCTCCTGAGCGCCTCCCGCGCGACAGCAGGGGTTATCTCTCCTTTGTAGCGCACCTCGGCGAAATCGCGCACACGCTTTAAAAAGCGGTTGGCTATCCTCGGAGTCCCACGTGAGCGCACCGCGATCTCCCGTGCGCCGCCGTCGTCGATCTTTACGCCCAGAAGATGGGCGCTTCTTTTGACGATCCGTATAAGATCTTCCGGTGTGTAAAGCTCCAGCCGCGATATGACCCCGAACCTGTCTCTTAAGGGAGCGGTCAAAAGCCCTGCCCTGGTAGTCGCTCCTATGAGCGTGAATTTGGGCAGATCGACCCGTATTGAACGCGCCGAAGGGCCTTTTCCAATAATTATATCGAGGGCGTAATCCTCCATGGCCGGATACAGTATTTCCTCTACGCTTCTCGAAAGGCGGTGTATCTCGTCTATGAACAGGATATCGTGCTCTGAAAGATTTGTCAGTATAGCCGCCAGGTCGCCGGCTTTTTCTATGGCCGGGCCTGATGTGATGCGGATATTTACACCCATTTCATTGGCAATAATGCCGGCAAGAGTCGTTTTTCCCAGCCCGGGAGGTCCGTAAAGCAGCACATGATCGAGAGCTTCGCGTCTGTCGAGTGCAGCCTGTATATAAACGGACATATTCTCCTTGACTTTGTCCTGCCCTATATACTCCTCAAGTGTTCTTGGCCGGAGACCCACCTCTATATCGGCGTCAAGCCCGGTAAATTCTCCGGTCACAAATCGTTCTTCCTCGTCGAACACAGCATCACCTCCCCAGCGTTATTGTGCCATTTTCTTTAATGCTTGCCTGATAAGTTCCTCCGCCGGAAGTTCGTCACTAAGCCCCGAAAGAGCCAAAAGAGCCTCTGCCCGCGTATAGCCCAGAGCCAAAAGCGCTTCCAGTGCTTCTGTCCCGGTATCGCCCTGGGGCTGCTGAGTGATGGTTTCGGGTACCAGCTCCGCTTCAGTGAGCTTGTCTTTAAGTTCCAGGATAATGCGTCCGGCGGTTTTTTTGCCGATACCGGAAGCCTTGGCTATCGCTTTTTCATCCTCGGTGACTATTGCCATAGCCAGAGCCTGCGGACTGTAGAGCGATAATATAGCCGCCGCAGCCTTGGGGCCGATGCCGCTTATCCCTATCAGGCGTCGGAACATTTCCCTCTCGTCTGCCGAGGAAAAGCCGTAAAGCTCCAGGATATTTTCGCTGATGTATAAATGGGCGTATACCCTGCTTTTTTCTCCGGTCTTAAGCTGCATGAGCGAATTAGCGGTCATTGTCAGCCGGTATCCGATGCTGCCGGTATCAACGACAGCGTACGTATCGCCCTTGGCGGCTATTGTGCCGCTGATGTATTCAAACAACTATTAGCTCTCCTTTTCCTCGGTATTTTATCGGGAATTTATCTCCATAATACATTATACAATGGTTTTAAGGAAAAGTCAATCCCGTATCAGCAAATTTTGTAACAAATTTGTAATAAGTAGCCGGTTTGAGCTGGTACATATTGTAAATATCTAAAAATAATGATTGAAAAGCATACGCGCTTGTGATATAATATATATAGAAAATAAGCAGCCCTATATGGATTTAGAAAGGAGAGAATGTAATATGAAAAAGATCCTGTACGCAGCCGCTTTTTTAGCTTCAATGACGGCGGCTTTGGCTGTGCACGCCGCTCCGGGGGATATTGCCGGAGAGATATACTCCACTGACATACTGGCCGTAGTGAACGGCGAAATGATGGAGTCGTATAATATCGGCGGCCGCACGGCGGTAATTGCCGAGGAGCTGGACGAGGGCGGATACGGCTTTCGTCACAGCTATGACGATAGTACGAGAACGCTTTATCTGCAAAGCGGCTCCAACACCAATGTCGGCGATAAGACGGTCGAACGGGGAACAGTGGGCGAGATCGTTGGCAATATCTATGAGACCGATATCAAGGTGATACTAAACGGTACCGAGATACCGGGATACAACATCGGCGGCCGCACGGCGATAGTGATAGAGGACATGGGCGTCATGGACGGCTCAAATGCGAACGAGCAGTATGGATGGTCAAAATACCTTTGCAATTTCACCTGGGATGAGCCAGCGCGGACTATAACGCTCAACTCATTTACCGAGAACGGGTGGTACGACAACTTCCTGCCGTATATTACCTATAAAAACCACAATAATATAATAACTGCGTCCTATTCACCGGATGAAATCTATGCTATGGGGTTAGACAGATATTTTGACGAGGACGTTTACAGTGAAAAGCTCTATCAAATAGAACCGGTATACCTTGACCTTAACAGCGAGATGACACAGGTCGGGCTTACATATTTTTATCCGGATATTATATTTGAACATTTGACCTCGTGCATGAACATAGATTTCGACAAGCTCAATTCGCTTACCGCCTCGTTGAAGCCGGAGGATAAACCGTCATATGAGGAAATAACGGCAAAATTTGGCAATACCGAAAATTACCGCATAGTATCCGAGTGTGAGACGCCAAACTTCAAGTGTATGTTTGTCGAACATACGTCAGATAACAGCATCCAGCTTATATCGGCGGCAAAGAGCGGCGGATATATTACTCTTGCCAAAGAAGCGGGGAATTATCAGATTTATGAAGTCGAGGCCGGTGAAGGGGATAAGGTCATAGTCACCTATGGTCCGACAGCAGGACCGCGCGGAGAACAGGTGAATATTTCCACGGAATATGATTTGACGTGGTATCAGTATTAATTAAGGATATCACAGGGCTGTTTATTTAAAAATCCGAAAATAAGAGCGGGCTTTATAATGGGGAGATCCCATTGTAAAGCCCGCTTTTTTCATTCCGCCCCGGCAAGCATGGTGTCGGCAAATACCCCGTAGCCCTTTTGAGGATCGTTTACCAAAACATGCGTAACGGCGCCTATGAATTTCCCGTTCTGGATGATCGGTGCGCCGCTCATGCCCTGTATAATGCCTCCGGTTATCTCCAGCAGCTTCTCATCACAGACTTCAAAAACGATGCCTTTGTTGTCGTGCGAGGAAAGGCTGTACCGCAAGATCGATACCGCATACGGCTGTACGCCGTTGCCCAGATCAGCGAGTATCTCGGCATAGCCTTTTTTGATCTCCCGGCGAGAAGCCGCAGGGATCGGAGCGGAACATGCAGCAAGCTCGGCGGCCTTTTGGGAGGTAAGCGTGCCATAGATGCCGGTGGAGCTATTCTTTTCGATGGAACCTATCTGTTCGGGCATAAGCCCGCCGTTAAGCTCCCCCGGCTCTCCGGCCTCTCCCTTTGATACAGAAATGATGCTGCATTCGACGAGTGCGCCCTCCCGCAGTGTGAGAATATCATTCGTATCCGGGTCGGCAACGGCATGTCCAAGACCGGCAAACGATCCGTCGGACGGGTCGCAGTAGGTGATGGTACCGATCCCGGCGGCGGAATCCCGCACCCATAT
>DBQZ01000116.1:17948-19536 GCA_002305435.1 Clostridiales bacterium UBA1381 | reverse complement strand
GAAAATTCCTCGATACTATTTATCGCCTGTGAATTAACGGCAGTTATAATATCGCCCTCTTTTATCCCGGCTTCCTCAGCCGGGGAATATTCCTTGCCGCTTTCGTCAATAATAGAAGCGACGCCAACGACCAATATCCCCTCCGTATATAGTTTCACACCGGCGGTTTCACCGCAGGGAATGACATATACAGTCTCCTCGGCAGCCGCCGGAATGGCGTTTTGTGTGCCGGGAGAATTCAGGCAGGACGCTGCAAGGAGGAGAGAAAACAGGGGAGCGGTCCATTTTGGTTTTATTTTCAAAAAAATATCACCTGCCTTTCAAGCTCATCGCCTATATAATTTAACCACAGACAGAAGTATTGATACTGTAAAACGAATGCGAAGCGGTCATAAATTGAGCTGCGTCCCATTTTTTTGGGGTGTTAGACACGCTGTTTGACCTTATGTCGGTACGTATGGTACAAAAATTTTCAAAAAAGGCTATTTTGGGACTGGAATTTGCGGGAAAGCTGTGATATAATAAAAAATGTTTCGATAAAAAGACAGTTTCAGAAGGGATTAGATATGACAGATATACTTGCAGGCCTGAACCCTCAGCAGAGGAAAGCGGCCGAGACTATAGACGGGCCGGTGCTGATCCTGGCCGGAGCCGGCAGCGGGAAAACGACTGTCCTGGTGAACCGCGTGGCCTATATGATAGCCGAGGGCGGTATACCGCCCTACAGGATATTGACCGTTACCTTTACCAACAAGGCGGCCAGGGAGATGCGTTCGCGTATAGAGCTCAAAATAGGAGAAGAACAAAGCGAGCGTATGTGGATAGGAACGTTCCATTCCGTATGCGTGCGGATATTGCGCAGTACGATAGATCTTTTGGGCTATGGACGGGATTTTGTTATATATGACAGCGCGGATGCGCGCACGGTAATGAAAGAGTGCATACGCGAGGAAAATTTAAATGATGAAAATTTTTCGGTGCGCTCCGTTCTTTCGGTGATAAGCCGCGCCAAGGACGATCTGCAAAGCCCGGAGATATTTGAAGACGTTTACAAAAACGACTACAGAAACAGCGTTATAGCACGACTCTACAAACGCTATCAGAAAAAGCTGCGCAACAATAACGCCCTTGATTTTGACGATATAATCCTAAATACCGTGAGGGTGCTTTCGGAAAATCCGGAGGTTTTGGAAAAATGGCAATACCGGTTCAGCCATATCATGGTAGATGAGTATCAGGATACAAATAATGCTCAGTATATGCTCATCTCACTTCTGGCGGAAAAGAGCCGTAACCTATGCGTGGTAGGCGATGATGATCAGAGCATATATAAATTCAGAGGAGCCAACATAAGGAACATTCTCGATTTTGAACGGGAATTTCCCGATGCCTTGGTGATAAAACTGGAGCAGAACTATCGTTCTACACAGAATATCCTCGATGCGGCCAATTGCGTTATCGCCAACAATCAAAAGCGCAAGGGAAAGGCGTTGTGGACAGAACGCGGAGAGGGCAAAAAGATACAGCGTTACCGGGCGGGAAACGCTTATGACGAGGGGCGTTACATAGCGGCGAAGATCCGTGCTCA
>DBQZ01000116.1:17442-17927 GCA_002305435.1 Clostridiales bacterium UBA1381 | reverse complement strand
CTGCGTTTTTACGATCGCAAGGAGATAAAGGATGTTATCGCTTATTTGCGGGTGATAGCTAATCCCAGCGATGATGTGAGCGTGAGGAGGATAATAAACGAACCGAAGCGCAAAATAGGAGCGGCAACAATGGACAAGGTCGCAAGCATAGCGGATATCGAAGGCGAGGATATGTTCACGGTGATAAGGGATTCGGATAAATACGCCGATCTATCCCGCGCCGCTGGCAAGCTCACAGCTTTTGCAAAGCTGATAGACGATCTAAGGGAGGATTCCCAAAAGGGTATGCGCATAAGCGATTTCGTGGCCAAGGTGCTTAATGATTCTGGCTATACAGCTGCTTTGAAGCTGGAGGGAAGCGTGGAAGCGCAGACGAGGCTTGATAATATCGCCGAGTTTTTGAGTGTGGCTGCTGAATTTGAAAAGAATGCCGAGGACGACAGTGACCTGGGGGCATTTTTGGAGGATCTGGCGCTTATTTCCGA
>DBQZ01000116.1:16210-17433 GCA_002305435.1 Clostridiales bacterium UBA1381 | reverse complement strand
AAAGGGCTGGAATTTCCGCTGGTATTTTTAGCGGGAATGGAGGATGGGCTTTTCCCGGGAGAACGTTCTTTAAATTCCGAGGAGGATATGGAGGAGGAACGGCGTCTGTGTTACGTGGCCATAACCAGAGCCAAGGATATCCTTTATATAACGGACGCCCAGAGCCGTGTCGTTTACGGCCAGACGAGACAAACAGTGCCGTCGCGGTTTCTGCGGGAGATACCGCCTGATTATCTGGAGGAGGAGAAGCCGAAGATAACGCAGGCGGCGAATATCTGGAAGGAACATCATCTGCGCGGCAGCAGGATGGCATATAAAGAGGAGCGTTCCACGATCGGCGAGGAACGTCTTGAAGGGGAAAGCGCTGAGACCTTTGCGCCCGGGGAGCGGGTGCTGCACAGGAAATTCGGCGAGGGCACGATCGTTGATGTGCAGCAATTCGGCCGTGATTCCAAGCTGGTGATAGATTTTGACGGCACAGGGCGCAAAACGCTGATGGCACTGTTTGCCAAGCTTAAAAAGCTCTAAGAGAAAAAGAAGTATATCGTGCCGCATATCCAGGAGGTCAGAACACCGTAGAGGATAACGGGGCCGGCGATCGTGAATATTTTTGCCCCGGTGCCAAGAACTAATCCCTCGGGCTTTGATTCAAGCGCGGGGGAGACCACAGCGTTGGCAAAGCCGGTTATAGGGACGATGGTCCCCGCGCCGGCATATTTTGCTATCTGCGGATATATCCCCAGTCCGGTGGTAAGGGCGCTTAAAAATATGAGCGTCACCGAGGTGCATAACGAAGCAGTCTCCGTGCTAAGATTTAACACATGGGTATAAATGTCCGATATCCCTTGTCCTATCGTGCATATCGCACCGCCGATAAGGAACGCGAAAAGGCAGTCCTTGAGGATCGGCGAGGGAGGTGTTTTCGATTGTACGTAGCTTTCGTATTCTTTGGGGGTCATTTTTGCCATTGCATCTCATCCTTTCTTTGACCTTATTATGTATCGCCCGGCGGCAAATAATGCGGATAAATGTAAATAAAGATTAAATTTTATATAAAAGCTATTGCATTTTTGCGCCGTTGGGGTTATACTATTTTCAATTATAGATAATTGCAAAACGCGACAGCGTTTTACAATTATTTCCTTATTCTAGGGAGCTCGAGGGTTGAACCCTCGAATTTCAATCAATTTTTGACGACATGCGCACCGCGCAAGACGGCGCGG
>DBQZ01000116.1:7986-16143 GCA_002305435.1 Clostridiales bacterium UBA1381 | reverse complement strand
GCCAGAGATCAATTGCGAAAAAAGATTTCGCAATTGACTAATTTTCAATAGGCGAGGAGGACATATGTTTGGATATGTAAATATTTACCGTGATGAGCTGAAGGTCAAGGATTACGAGACGTTTAGAGCTTATTATTGCGGGCTGTGCGAGGCTATAGGACGCTACGGCTCCCAGACGGCGAGACTGGGGCTCAGCTACGATATGGCATTTTTGGCAGTGCTTTTGTCTGCTGTTGAAGAAAGCGAAACACAGTTTACGCCCCGGCGATGCATAGTTCACCCGGGCATGAAGCGGAAAAGAGCAGGCGAGACACGCGGCATTGTTTATGCCGCCAAAATGAGCGTGCTTTTAGGATACTTAAAATTCGCCGATGACTGGCATGACGACAAAAGCCCCAAGGCTGCTGCCGGGATGCTTGCTTACCGGCGGGCGGTGAAAAGAGCCGAGGAGGGCTGCGCGGAGGAATATGAGTTTATCCGCCGTATGCTCAAGGAACAGAGCCGTATAGAGGAAGAGGGCTGCAGAGATATTGATCTGGCAGCCGACCCGTTCGCCAATATCTTAAAAACGCTGTTTGCGCCGCCGTACATAACGGATATGGCAATGCGGCGTACATTGGAGTGGATGGGATACAATACCGGACGGTGGATATATATAACCGATGCGTTTTGTGATATGGAAAAGGATATGGAAACTAAAAGCTATAACCCATTCCTGGCAGCAATGGAGCCGGGGAGGGAGTTTCCCGAGTACAAGAGCGAGCTTAAAAAGAAGCTCAGCTTTATGCAAACTTATACGTTATCGGAGATAGCCGCTGCATATGAGCTTTTGGACATAAAGCGGAACAAGGCGATACTTGACAACATAATATACATTGGATTAAAGGCAAAACAGGACGCCATTTTAGGCGAGCAGGGAGGACAGGATGAATCCGTATGAAGTTTTGGGCGTGAGCGAGACCGCCGATGAGGACACAATAAAAAGGGCGTACAGGGATCTGGTGAAGAAATACCATCCCGATAAATACGTTAATAATCCGCTGGCGGATCTGGCGAGTGAAAAGCTCAAGGAGATAAACCAGGCATACGATATGCTTATGAACAAGAAAGAAGCTAACAACAGCAATTCCGGCAGCTATTATCAGAGCGGGGGACAGTCCTCGAATACGTGGGATGGCACGGATTCATACCGGGCGGTCAGGATGTTTATAAGCCAGGGACGGTTTGCCGAAGCAGAGCAAATGCTCTACCGGCTGCCGCAGAATGCGGAATGGCATTATCTTATGGGCGTCATCTGTCAGCGCAAGGGCTGGGCAGACAGGGCTGCTTCGGAGTTTGAGCAGGCGACTTCTGCCGATCCCAATAATATGGAATACCGCGCAGCTTATAATGGTATGCATAACCGCGGCAATGCTTACCGCAACTACGGCCCCCAGCCTGCCGGTTGCGGCTGTTCGTCCTGTGACTGCTGTACGCAGCTGATATGCGCCGATTGCTGCTGCGAGTGCATGGGCGGCGATCTTATAAGCTGTTGCTGAGGGAGAGAGGATTATGAGAACCCGTAACCTTACATTTTCAGCAATAGCAGCGGCGATGGTGATGGTGCTGCTGTTTGCGGCTGCCATGATAAGAAACGAGGTGCTGGCGATGGCGGCGACCGTTATTCCGGCGGCCGTTGTCATAGAATGCGGACGCCGCTGGGGATTGTTGACGGGAGTGGTCACGGCGATATTGGCCGCGCTGTTTTTGCCCGATAAACAGATAGCACTTTTATATGCAGGCTTTTTCGCCTATTACCCGGTTTTAAAATCCTGTGCGGAAAGACTTCCTAAAAGGTGGATGGAGTATGCGGCAAAGCTCTTGATGATGCTTGCCGGATCGGCTATTTACCTTATTTTAGGGCGGCTGTTAGGTATGGCATTTATTGAACAGATAAAATGGTATGTGTACATTTTGATTTTTGTGATGTTCATACTGTATGATGTGCTTTTGAGCGGTCTTATACAGTTTTATATAATTAGGATATCAAAGCACATAAAAAATATCAGAAAAAATTAGAACGTGAAAGGTCAGACGATGGGAAAAGAACAGCATATAACATCTATCGGAGGACAGGCGGTCATGGAGGGCGTTATGATGAGAGGCCCGCACAGGACGGCTGTTTCCGTGCGCAAGCCGGACGGAGAGATAACGACGAAGATAGACGAGAATAACAAGACGACAAGGAAGGGCTTTTTCAAGCTGCCGATAGTGCGCGGCTGTGTGAATTTTGTGGAAAGCCTGGTCATAGGCATGAAGGCGCTGATGTATTCGGCGCAGTTCATAGATATCGAGGATGAGGAGGAGAGTGAAAGCAAGTTCGACAAATGGCTCGACGACCATTTTGGGGATAAGATCAAGGATATCGTAATATACGCTTCGGTATTCATATCGGTCATATTGAGCGTCGGTTTGTTTATTCTGCTGCCAACCGTTCTCACGCGCTGGATAGAGTCGGGAGTACACTATATTTCCGGCTGGGAGGGTTCCCAAGGGTTTACAAGCCTTGTAGAAGGGATCATCAGGATGCTGATATTTTTAGGATATATGGCTCTGGTGTCCCTGATGAAGGATATACAGCGTGTCTATGAATACCATGGGGCAGAGCATAAGACGATAGCCTGCTATGAAGCGGGGGAGGAGCTTACGCCGGAAAATGTAAAAAAATATACGCGGTTCCATCCGCGCTGCGGAACGAGTTTCCTTTTGTTCGTGATGATAATCAGTATATTGCTGTTTTCGCTTTTGCCGCGGACAGGGATAGTGCTGAGGGTAATAATGCGGCTTTTGCTTTTGCCGGTGGTGGCAGGGATATCTTACGAGATAATCAAGCTGGCCGGACGCAGCAAGAATCGTTGCGTGCGGCTGCTATCCCAGCCGGGGCTGTGGCTGCAGCGGCTTACAACGCGTGAACCGGACAGGTCGCAGATAGAGGTGGCGATAGCCTCGATGATGCCGGTGATACCGGAGAACAAGGAGGACGACCGATGGTAGTCCGCGAGCTTTGGAACAAAATAAAAACGATGCTGGCCGGGGTGGAAAACGGCAGCTTTGAAGCAACGGAAATAGTGCGAGAGGTGTTAGATCTCTCGCACGTTGATTTTATACTGTCAAAACGCGAGGTCACACCGGCAGAGGAAAAGCGGGCGTGCGAGATGGCGCAGAAACGGTTGTTCGGGATACCGCTGCAATACATTCTCGGGTATACGGAATTTATGTCGCTAAAATTTTTCGTTGATGAGTATACGTTGATACCGCGGCAGGATACTGAGATATTGGCCGAAGAGATAATAAAGCTGGCTCCCCGAAGCGTACTCGATATAGGCACAGGCTCAGGTGCTCTGGGGATAAGTATCGGCCGCTATGTAAAGGATGCAGAGGTGACTTGCCTGGATATAAGCCCGGGCGCTTTGGCGTTGGCGGAAAAGAATGCTGTCTTAAATGGCGTCAAAGCAAATTTCCTGCTTATGGATATTATGCAGGAGACGCCGCCGGGGGATTTTGACTGCATAGTTTCCAATCCGCCCTATATAAGAAGCGGGGATATAGGCGCTTTGCAGAAAGAGGTGCGTTGTTATGAGCCTTTATCGGCTCTTGACGGCGGCGAGGATGGGCTGGATTTTTATCGCCGTATTACGGATATAGCCCCGAAAATCCTTACGAATGATGGCCTGTTGGCATTTGAGGTCGGCTTTGACCAGGCAGAGACAGTGGCCGCGCTCATGGAGACCGCTTTTTATGATGTGAGGACAATAAAAGACCTCAGCGGTTTAGAGCGCGTTGTGATCGGGAGGAAGAAATGATATATAAGGCTAGGCAAACGGATACAGAGCTTATTGCAGAGCTTTCGGGAGAACTGTACGGTTCGCTGATGGAGACGAAAGAGATCGAGGAGCTAATAAATTCAAAGGAAGCGGCCATATTTGTCCTGGAAGTAAAGGGGGAAATTGTTGGCTTTGCCCAATGCCAGCTGAGGCATGATTATGTCGAGGGCTGCAATAAAAGCCCGGTCGGGTATCTGGAGGGGATATTCGTAAAAAGCGGCCATCGCCGCCGTGGATACGGCCGCAAGCTGGTAAGAGCCTGCGAGAAGTGGGCTAAAGAGTCGGGCTGCCGGGAGTTTGCCAGCGACTGCCAGCTTGATAATAACGAGAGTTTAGCCTTTCACTTGAGCTGTGGTTTCATAGAAGCCGGCAGGATAATTTGTTTTTATAAGCAACTGTAGAATTTCCCCGAATTTGACAAAATGGCCAAGCTGTGGTATAATAGCAAACTGAACAAACATGGGTAAGGCAGCGTTTGGGCTGAAATATCATGGGAAGGGCGTGAGAAGCAGTGCCGAAAAAGAAGGAAGATTACGGCAACGACAGTATATCGAGCTTAAAGGGCGCAGACCGCGTGAGGAAGCGTCCGGCGGTTATTTTCGGCTCCGATGGGCTGGAGGGCTGCGAGCATTCGTTTTTTGAAATATTATCAAATTCCATAGACGAGGCCAGAGAAGGCTATGGCAAGCTGATAGAGGTAACGCGTTTTCGCGATGGCTCTATGGAGGTAAAAGATCACGGCCGTGGTATACCGCTTGATTATAACGAGAGCGAAGGACGCTACAACTGGGAGCTGGTATTCTGCGAACTTTATGCGGGCGGAAAATACAACAATAACAGCGGCGGCATGTATGAATACAGCTTGGGCTTGAATGGGCTGGGAGCGTGCGCAACGCAGTACAGCTCAGAATATATGGACGTTACGGTCATACGTGACAAAACGCGTTATAGCCTGCATTTTGAAAAGGGTGAGAATATCGGTGGCCTAAAAAAGGAGCCGGTGCGCTCTGTCCAGACGGGCAGCACCCAGCGGTGGAAGCCGGATAGGGAGGTATTCACGGAAACCGATATCCCGTTGGAGTTTTTTAAGGACACTTTGAATAAGCAAGCCATGGTCAACGCCGGTATACGGTTCGTGCTTAAAAACGAGACCGAAAACGGTTTTGAGGAGTTTGAATATTATTACGAAAACGGTATAGCCGACTATCTCAAAGAGCAGGTGGGCGATAATTTTATCACAAATCCTGAAACATGGGAGATGGAAAGAGAGGGCCGTGACCGCGAGGATAAGCCTTCCTACCGCATGAAAATGCAGGTATCGTTTTGTTTCTCAAATGCGGTGAGTTTTCTGGAATACTACCATAATTCCAGCTGGCTTGAGCATGGAGGATCGCCGGACAAGGCGGTAAAGAATGCGTTCGTATATGCGATCGACCGTTATTTAAAGCAGAACGGAAAGTATAATAAAAATGAATCACGGATAAATTTTGCCGATGTATCCGATTGTCTGGCATTGGTGATAAGCTCGTTTTCTACCCAGACCAGCTATGAGAACCAGACGAAAAAGGCGATAAACAATAAATTTATACAGGAGGCAATGACGGAGTTTCTCCGCCATCAGCTTGAGGTATATTTCATAGAAAACAAGACCGATGCGGAAAAGATAGCTAACCAGGTATTGGTAAATAAGCGCAGCCGTGAAAATGCAGAGCGGGCGAGAATAGATATACGAAAAAAACTCAGCGGCTCGATGGACGTCACAAACAGGGTGGAAAAATTCGTAGACTGCCGCAGCAAGGACGTTACCAAGCGTGAGGTCTATATTGTGGAGGGCGATTCCGCTCTGGGCTCCTGCAAGCAGGCCAGAGACGGAGAATTTCAGGCCATTATGCCTATACGAGGAAAGATACTAAACTGCCTTAAGGCGGATTATCCGAAAATATTTAAAAGCGACATCATAATGGATCTTCTGCGCGTTTTAGGCTGTGGGGTGGAGATACAAACAAAGCATAACCGTAATTTCGACAGCTTCAGCCTTGAGAATCTGCGCTGGGATAAGGTGATAATATGCACCGACGCCGATGTGGACGGGTTCCAGATACGCACGCTGGTGCTGACGATGCTCTATCGGCTGACCCCTACGCTGATAAAGGCGGGCAAGGTATATATCGCAGAGTCGCCGCTCTATGAGATAACGGTGTTAAAGGGAAAGCGAAAGGGCGAAAAACATTTCGCCTATTCCGATGCAGAGCGCGATGCGGTGGTATCGAAACTTACCGAATCGGGGCTTTCCAAGGAGAAAGATGAATACGAGATAAAACGTTCCAAGGGATTGGGCGAGAACCAGCCGGATATGATGAGTCTGACAACAATGCATCCGGCGACAAGACGGTTGATACGGGTAAAGCCGGAGGACGCCGCCAGGACGGCGGAGATGTTCGATGTGCTCTTGGGAGATAACATAACTAGACGTAAGGAGTTCATCGCCGACAGAGGCGCACAGTATATGGATATGGTAGATCTGTCATAAACAGCCGCCGCTGTTATTGTGAACGATAATAGCAAAACGCGAAAGCGTTTTATAACTACTTTCTTCGTTAGCCAAAATCAATTGCAAAAAAGTCTTGCAATTGACAAGTGAACGATAATATATGGAGGTTGAAGCATGGCAAAGAAGAAGCAGCCGCAAGCGAGTTACACCCCGGCTCCGGCCGAGGAGCAGCCGATAACACAGACTCTGGAAAAAAACTATATGCCCTATGCTATGAGCGTCATCATCTCAAGGGCGATACCGGAGATAGACGGACTTAAGCCTGCGCACAGGAAACTGTTGTATACGATGTATAAAATGGGGCTTTTGGGAGGAAAGCTGACGAAATCGGCAAACGTTGTTGGGCAGACGATGAAGCTCAATCCGCACGGTGATATGGCAATATACGAGACGCTGGTGCGGCTGACGCGGGGGAACGAGGCGCTTCTGCATCCGCTGGTGGAATCACAGGGCAACTTCGGCAAGCAGTATTCGCGGGATATGGCGTTTGCAGCCTCAAGATATACCGAGGTGCGGCTTGAGCCGATATGTCAGGAACTGTTTGGGGATATAAACAAGAACACGGTTCCTTTCGTAGATAACTATGACGGCGAGCTAAAGGAGCCGACGCTTCTCCCGGCAGCTTTCCCGAATATCCTGGTAAATCCAAACCAGGGAATAGCAGTCGGCATGGCCAGCAATATCTGCTCGTTCAACCTGCGTGAAACGTGCGAGGCGGCGATAGCGGTCATGAAGAACGAAAATGTTTCTACCGACAAGCTGCTTGATATAATGAAAGCCCCTGATTTTTCAATGGGCGCGTATATTCTGTATTCGCGTCCGGAAATGGAAAAGATATACGAGACCGGACGCGGCAGCTTCCGTCTGCGTGCAAAGTACAATTATGACAAGAGCAACAACTGTATTGAGATAACAGAGATCCCCTACAGCACCACGGGAGAGGCGATAATCGGCAAAATAATGGAGCTTATAAAAGCTAACAAGCTGCGGGAGATATCCGACGCCCGTGATGAGACAGATTTGAAAGGCTTTAAGCTTACTATAGACCTAAAGCGAGGCACGGACCCGGAAGCGCTGATGCTGAAGCTGTTCAAATTAACTCCGCTCGAGGACAGCTTTAGCTGTAATTTCAACGTGCTTATAAATTCGCGTCCTCAGGTCCTCGGAGTACGGGGGATTCTGCTGGAATGGATAAAATTCCGCATGGGATGCGTCAAAAACAGCCTGCGCTATGATATAAAGCAGAAGAGCGATAAGCTGCACCTTTTGATCGGATTGAAGAAGATACTGCTTGATATCGATAAGGCGGTATCCATAATACGCCATACCGAACGGGAAGCGGACGTGGTGCCCAATCTTATGGCCGGATTTGAGCTTGACGAGGTGCAGGCGGAATATATAGCGGAGATACGGCTGCGCAACTTGAACCGTGAATATATAATCAACCGTACCGATGAGATAGAAAAGCTGACCGATGAGATAGCGGAGCTTGACCGAATACTGGCCGATGATAAGGAGGTCAAGAAGCTGATAGCGTCCCAGCTTAAGCGCATAGCGAAAAAATACGGCCAGGAAAGAAAAACTCAGCTTATAGATATCGAGGAGGTCAAGACGTACAGCGAGGAGAGCTTTATCGAGGATTACCCGCTGACAGTGTTCTTTACCAGGGAAAATTATTTCAAAAAAGTGTCGGCCTCGTCTTTGAGACAAACAACATCTGAACATAAGCTCAAGGATGACGAT
>DBQZ01000116.1:7719-7922 GCA_002305435.1 Clostridiales bacterium UBA1381 | reverse complement strand
GAGAGGATAATCTACATGGTGGCAACGACCGATTATTCGGGGATGCTGGTTTTTGGGTTTGAAAATGGCAAGGCGGCTAAGGTATCATTATCCAATTACGCGACCAAGACCAACAGAAAGAAGCTCGTGGGAGCCTATTCTGATAAATCCCCGGTGGCGTCAATGCGATTTATTGAGACGGATCGCGACCTTGCGGCCTATTC
>DBQZ01000116.1:6703-7691 GCA_002305435.1 Clostridiales bacterium UBA1381 | reverse complement strand
CTGAGGAAAAAGGGATCGAAAATGACGGATCTCATGACGGCGGAAGAGGCAGCCCTTTCCGATAAGGAGCATTACCGCCCGCGCAATATCCCGGCCGCCGGGACGCTGCTTTTGGAGAAGGATATGAGGCGCGGCCAGCTGACGCTCTTTAGTGATGATAACTGACAAGAAAAAAACTTGCAATTTACATGAAAACGTGATAAAATAGAGAAAAACTAGGGNNATCAGAATAAACAGAAAAGGAAGTGAAGAATATGACAGAGGAAGAGAGAAAGGCACTTGAAGAACGGCTCCAGCACGCTGCGCAGGATCTGTATCAGCCGCTTCCTAAGGAGATTTTTGACCACTACAACGTAAAGCGCGGGCTGCGTTATAAGGATGGTACAGGTGTTATGGCAGGGCTTACCTCGGTGGGAGAGGTATCCGGTTATTATATTGAGGACGGCGAGAAGATGCCGATGGAGGGACATCTGCGATACAGGGGCTATGATATCACAGATATTGTTGACAGCTGTGTGCGCGAGGATCGGTTCGGATTTGAGGAGGTCATATATCTTCTGCTGTTCGGCAAACTGCCGACGAGGGAAACGCTTGATGGCTTTGTGAAGGTTATAGGCGTTAATAGGATACTTCCGGAGGGCTTTGCCGAGGATATGATATTAAGAGCGCCCAGCTCCAATATAATGAATAAGCTGGCCAGATGCGTTCTGGCATCATATTCCTATGACCCCAATCCGGACGAGATAACGCTGGGGAACATCCTCCGGCAGTCAATACAGCTGATTGCCCGTATGCCGGTGATGGCGGCATACGGATATCAAGCTAAAAGTCATTATCACGATGGGAAGAGCCTTTATCTGCATACGCCGCAGAAGGAGCTTTCCACAAGTGAGAATTTTCTTTATATGATACGTCCGGACAATAAGTACACGCATGAAGAGGCAAGGATACTTGATACTCTCCTGATGATACATGCTGAGCACGGCGG
>DBQZ01000116.1:0-6572 GCA_002305435.1 Clostridiales bacterium UBA1381 | reverse complement strand
GCGTTTGACGGAGCAGGTCTGGTTTACGGGATGGGTCATGCGATATATACGCTTTCCGACCCCAGAGCGATACTCCTAAAACGTCAGGCAGGAGCGATGGCCGCCAAGGATCCAGAGCATGAGAAAGAGTATAAGCTTTATAACCTTGTCGAGGAGCTTACGCCGGAGGTGTTCGCGCGTGTGAAAAAGAGCGATAAGGTGATGTGCGCCAACGTGGATCTATATTCGGGCTTTGTATATAAGATGCTCAATATCCCTCCTGAGCTCTATACGCCGCTGTTTGCTATCTCGAGGATAGTTGGTTGGTGTGCGCACAGGCTGGAGGAGACGATAGGCAATTCACGCATTATCCGCCCGGCATATAAATCTATATCCAAGGCCAAAAAGTATAAGACGCTTGACGCCCGCGGATAAAAATACAGGAGGCAGACGTGAAAAAGGTTAATATATTAGGCGTTTATGTTGATACAGCGACTATATCGGAGGCGGCGGAAAGGATAATGGGCTTCTTAAAGGAGGACAGGTTCCATTCCGTATATACGCCCAACTCGGAAATAATAATGGAAGCATATTACAAGCCGGAATTTGCCAAGCTGCTCAATAGAGCCGATCTTTTGACGGCGGACGGTATAGGCGTTGTTTATGCGTCCAAATTCCTTAAGGAGCCTATAGAAGAAAGAGCGGCCGGCTATGATATAGCCCGCAATGTGCTCTCACAGCTTAAGGATACCGATCACAAGCTGTTTTTGTTCGGCGGTAAGCCGGGAGTGGCTGAGGAGGCTAAACGGCGATTGGAAAAGGAATATCCCGGGATAAAGATAGCTGGGATCAGGAACGGGTATTTCAAGCCTGAGGAAGAAGAGGATATAGTACGCCAGATAAATAATTCCGGAGCTGATATACTGTTTGTCTGCCTGGGAGCGCCCAAACAGGAGAAATGGACGGACGCTCACCGCAATGAATTGAAGGTAAAGGTGGCGATGGGCATCGGCGGCAGCTTGGACGTATTTGCCAACCGCGTAGAGCGTGCGCCGAAATTTTACCGCAAGCACGGGCTGGAATGGCTGTTCAGGCTCAAGAAAGAACCGTGGCGGTATAAACGCATGATGGCTCTGCCGAAATTTGCCGCTACTGTGTTTATGAAGGGAAAACGGTATAAACAGCCGTAATAAAAAGGGTTGCCCTGTTTTGTTGGGCAGCCCTTTTGAATTATACATAGATGCGGTCTATCGTTATCACCGCATAAAAGTTTTTGCCCAGTTCTGAGACGAAGCCGGATAGCTTTGCGGTCACCTCTTCATCGGACAGATCGAAGCCGTAAGGAATACAGA
Source organism: Clostridiales bacterium UBA1381 (assembly GCA_002305435.1). GTDB lineage: Bacteria > Bacillota > Clostridia > UBA1381 > UBA1381 > UBA1381. The sequence goes on along the minus strand of DBQZ01000116.1, from coordinate 5,241 downwards.
CGTCGAAGATAACATTGGTATGGCTGGGGCCGGGTACTATCCTAAAATCGTGTATGCTGAGATTTGTCCCCAGCTCTGCCAGCCGTTCTGTAATTATGCGTTTATAGCGTATCACATTTTCATCGTCTACTGCTACCGGATCCATATGGATAACGGCCGTGCAGCCGAGCTTTTCCTTAAGCTCGCGTTCGGTCACATCGATAACATCATGTAAATGAGAGATATCGCCGCGGCGATCGACCTCTCCGTGCAGCGTTATCATGACCCGACCCGGTCCGTAGTCGTGGACGATGAGGTCGTGCATACCAATTATCTCCTTATGCGCGAGGACTATCGACTTTATCTGCCCCACAAACTCCTCCTCGGGAGGCTGACCGAGCAGCGGTGAAAGCGTGTCCTTGGCCGCCAGTATCCCGGCGCGGAAAATGAATATGGAAACGGCAATACCGCACCAGCCGTCTATTTCTATACCGGCGAATTGCTGAACGAGCGTTGCTATGAGTACGACAGAGGTGGCTACAGCATCGCTTAAGCTGTCGGCTGCCGTGGCCCGCATAGCCGGTGAATGTATCTGCTTTCCGACAGAGCGGTTATAGATAGCCATGTACGCCTTAACGCCTATGGACGCGAGGAGGATGATGAAGGAAAGCATACTTGCATCAACCGGCGTGGGATGGAGTATTTTGTCAAGCGATGAGGACGCCAATTCAAATCCCATGAGCATGATTATAACGGAAACGACAAAGCCCGTTATGTACTCCATCCGTCCGTGGCCGAATGGGTGCTGGGAGTCGGGATCCTTCCCGGACAGCTTAAAGCCGATCAGGGTGATAAGAGACGACCCGGCGTCGGAAAGGTTATTGAACGCGTCGGCGGTGACGGCTATGGAGCCGCTTATAAAGCCGGCGGCGTATTTACCGATAAACAGCAGTATGTTAAGCAATATCCCCACAATGCTGCACAGCGAGCCGTAAGCACCCCGGACGCGGTTATCGCCCATATTATTATGATCTTTTATAAATAGTTTCGCAAGAAGCGAGATCAAGGGAAACACCTCCGAAAAACATCTTTAAAACTGTCAATTGCGAAACCTTTTCGCAATTGATTTCTGGCTAAGGAAGAAAATAAAAGTTCCGTTGATTGGCGNNAATTCGAGGGTTTTACCCTCGAGCTCCCAAGAATAAGGAAATAATTGTAAAACGCTATCGCGTTTTGCAATTATCTAACATCTTTAAAATGCAGCTGAGATTTGCTGCTATTTTATTATATGCATATATCAAAAAACAAGTATAGCACAGTTTGGGGCATTTGTCAAATATAAAAACCGGGGCAGGATCGTATGTCCGCCCCGGTTTCGGGTCAAAAAGCTATTTCATCCAGTGGGTTTACAGCTTTGCCGTCAAGCCATAGCTCCAAGTGCAGATGAGGTTCAGTACAAGCCTCCGCTGCATCGGCGGCGACCGTTCCCACGATATCTCCCGCAGCAACTGCGCCTCCGGCCGCCAGCTCAGTAGAAATATTTGCATACCGTATCTTCCAGCCGCCGCCATGGTCTACTACAACGCTTGTACCCAGATAGTCGGAGGATACGCTCTCCACGGTGCCGTCAGCGGCGGCGGTCACAGCGGCGCCCAGCTCGGCAGTTATATCAACGCCGTTGTGTGACCTCCATTCGCGGAGCGTCTGGTTATATTCCAGCTCCTCAGAAAAGCCTGCGGCTACCTCGCCGGAAATAGGGGCGGAGAATGTCACGTCTTCTGCATATACCTCAACAGCGGTCGGTATCTCTTCGACATTTTCGGTCGGGGCAGGCGTTTCTTCGGATACCGGCTCCTCGTCATATACCGCCGCCGGAACTGGCTCGGCAGTGGGCTCGGGCTCCGTAGTATCGGTGGGCAGCGGAGCAGTGGTGACAAGCTCGGCGTAAACCTCTGATGTCGGCAGAGGCTCCTCGGCGATAAATTCTGCCGAGACTTCCTCGCTGTCAGGCTCGACGCTTGGTGAAGATGCGGCGTATTCCGGTGCTTCTTCCGTAGAACGGCCGCTGAAATAGCCGAAAAGGCCGATAAGCGCCACGCACAGGCAGAGGGCGATATAAAATACCGGTGCGCCTTTTTGTTCCTTTTTTTTGTTTTCCATTTTATAAGTGCCTCCTTATAGGTGTCTGATTTGGAATTTATAGTAATTTTCTCCGTCTGCGGGCGAGAATATACCTTTTTGAAAAAATATTTCACTTATCACCAATAATTTTTTTGATAAATTTCAAAAAAGGTATTCCCAAAGAGGCGAAAATATAGTATAATAAAAATAACCCGGGAAAGGGGGGCGAGGCGATGAAAATTGAAAAGATCGACGTCAACAACGTCAGAGTAGAGCTCACAGCAGGGGATCTGCGAATGATGGATCTGGATATAGCCGATCTGAAGAATGACTCCGCGCGGTTGAGGATATTTTTGTTCCGGCTGATGCAGAGCATAAAAGAGCAGACAGGCTTTGATCCATATAACGGCCGCGTGATGGTGGAGGCCGTTCCTAACAGGGGAGAGGGCGGCGGTATAGTGCTGCTTGTAAAGAAGGTCAAGCTTAAAAAGGTCACGGCGGTAAAGAAAGAGAAAAAAAGTACGCTTTCTTCGATCGAGAACATAGATATTATGATGTATGAGTTCAGGGATTTTGGCGATCTGTGCGGAGCACTGGAAAGGATGAGCAGGGACAGCTTGCTCGCAAGCGTTCTTTATAAGATGAAAAAGGGCTATTGTATCCTTCTTCATAGGGATGATTCTCTGAAAAAAACGCATAAGCTGCTTAAGGAATANNAAAAATATTGCTTCCGGAGAAAGGCTGGCATCGATGGCTGAGGGTATAAGGTCGCTTAGTGTTGATGATCGGTAAAAAATTTTAAAATACTATTGCAAAAATATTTTTTATGGTGTATAATATGGAAGTACCATTTTATATCGGACGGCAGATGTTTGAGCCGGCCGGGGAAATATTTTTATAAAGGAGAATGTATTAATGGATCCAGCAGCAACAGCAGCGGTAATAGAGGCGACAGCCGCTCCGCAGACGGCATTGTCGGGAGGAATGGGAACACTTATAAGCTTTTTGCCGATGGTTTTGGTTATCGTGCTCTTGTATTTCATGATGATAAGACCTCAGCGCAAACGCGACAAGGAGCTTAAGGAGATGATAAGTGCACTTAAGGTAGGCGACAAGGTCACCACTATCGGCGGCATCTGCGGAAAGATAAGCAAGATAAAGGACGATTACGTTGTTATTGAAACAGGAAGCGTAGGAAATCCGGCCGAGCGTTCTTTCGTGAAGATGGAAAGAAGTGCCATCAAGGAAGTAGCACGTAAGGAACAAGCATAAAAGACGTAATATCCCGAATATATTTTAAAGAAAAATATATTCGGGAGGTTTTTTTATGGAAGTTATAAGGATAATAAAGGGAATTATCATTGCCTTTATAGTTACGGTGGTGTTTGCTGCGGCAGCTGCTGCCGGGGTATACTTTGGGATGTTAGACGAACAGCTGGCAAGGACGGTGATTTTTGCCGGATGTGTAGTAGGGGTATTCCTCGGAACGTATCCGGCAGCCAAGAGCGTGCAGAATAGGGTGCTGATCCATTGCGTTTGTATAGGTATGGGCGTATTGGCAGCGCTTATCGGGGCATCCCTGGGAGTACACAGGAGTATGTCCTTTAATCTTCATTTTTGGACAGTCGCCGCGGCGGTGTTGCTGGCGTCAGTGCTCGGCGGTATCGCGGGAGTGCGCGGACAATAGAAAAAATCAAAAATTTGCAGAAGAAAGGATCGGATGATTCATGGCAGAGAACAAGGAATATGTTTTCACAAAAGAAGGTCTTGAGGAAATAAAAAATAAGCTTGATGAACTCAAGAACGTAACACGTAAGCAGGTATCGGAAAAAATAAAAGAAGCGCGATCTTTCGGAGATTTGTCGGAAAATGCAGAGTACGATGAAGCAAAGAACGAGCAGGCTGAGGTCGAGGCACTGATAAGCCAGCTGGAGGAGCAGGTGAAGTATGCCCGCATAATAGATGAATCAGAGATAAATGCCGACCTGGTAAGCCCCGGTTCCAAGGTCAAAATCTTGGATATCGAGTTTGATGAGGAGGAAGAATTTTATATTGTAGGTTCCTCAGAGGCGGATCCGGCTAAGAAAAAGCTTTCCTACGAATCGCCGGTGGGAGCTGCGCTTTTGCATCACGGCGTTGGCGAGGTCGTTCAGGCTTCTACGCCTGAGGGTATAGTAGAGTTTAAGATACTGGAAATAAGCAGATAATAAAGAGCGAGGCTGTCGTTTTAGCGCGGGATGTTTTAAGACTGCAAATGTTTTGAAACAGTATGCATTAGAAAGCGATCAGTCTCGCGTCTTTGTTTATACAGTAGCAATGAATGTTCATAAAAAACGATGTGTCACAATATAAAACAATGTGACAATATCTTGCAAAAATAGGGAAAGCATGATATAATGAATATAACATTGTAATAAATAAACATGGTTGGTTAAGGGTAAAGAAGGGAATGGCGGCCGATGGGGATCGGCGGGCGGATCCAAAAGGATTCCGGGGAGGGCGAGAAAGGGTGGATATAGTCAGAAGCAGTTCTGCAAAGATATTTAGGCAAGGTGTATGCGGTCTCTGTAAAGGCGACTTAGCAGTACAGCCTGAAGTATATGAAACATATGTGACTTCTGTCCATGCAGCGGCGCTGCGTCTTGGGGGAGACGCGGCAAACAAAAAACGGTTTCTGTAGGTAACAGAGCCGTTTTTTTTGTTGCGGTGGATAAAATGCGTTTCGGGAGAATATAATATAACGAAAACAGCTGTGTGATATATTCTGGGAGGTGTTTTGTGTATGAATAAAAAAAGAGCGGCTGTTGCTGCTCATGCGGCAGTCAAAGGGAGCAGCAAATATCCGGGGATCCATGGAGAGGTGACATTCCGCCAGCTGAGAAACGGCGTGCTTGTGGGTGCGGAGATATACGGGTTGCCCGAGGGAGGCGAATGCAGTCCCGGGATATTCGCCTTCCATATCCATAACGGTAGTGAATGCAGCGGAAATAGCGAGGATGCGTTTGCCGCCGCTGACGGACATTTTAACCCGGGCGACTGTCCGCATCCGTATCATGCGGGTGATCTGCCGCCGCTGTTCGGCAATCACGGCTATGCGTATATGAGCGTGTTCACTGACAGGTTTACGGTCGGTGAAATAAT
>DBQZ01000132.1 GCA_002305435.1 Clostridiales bacterium UBA1381 | reverse complement strand
GGAGGGAGAAAGTATGAAAAAGTTAGTTTCATGGAACGTAAACGGTATACGGGCGTGCTTGACAAAGGGGTTTATGGAGAGCTTTACAAAGCTTGGGGCGGATATTTTCTGCCTGCAGGAAACAAAGGTGCAGGCGGGGCAGACGGAGCTTGAGCTTCCAGGCTACCATCAGTACTGGAATTACGCCGAGAAAAAGGGGTATTCCGGCACTGCCATTTTCACACGAGAGGAGCCGTTGTCGGTTGCATACGGCATAGGCGAGGAGGAACACGACAAAGAGGGCAGGGTTATAACGGCCGAATTTAGAGAATATTTCGTCGTTACCTGTTATACGCCAAACTCTCAGGACGGACTTAAACGTTTGGATTACCGCATGGCATGGGAGGACAGCTTCCGTGCATACCTAAAACGGCTGGAGGAGAAAAAGCCGGTCATTTTCTGCGGCGATTTAAACGTGGCGCATAAGGAGATAGACCTTAAAAACCCGAAAACGAACCGCAAAAATGCAGGTTTTACCGATGAGGAAAGGGGAAAGTTCAGCGAGCTTTTAGAGGCTGGGTTTATTGATACTTTCCGTTATTTCCATCCCGAGGCGGAGGGTGAGTATTCATGGTGGTCTTACCGGTTTAAGGCGAGAGAGAAGAATGCCGGCTGGCGTATAGACTATTTCTGCGTATCAGACTCGCTGAAAGACCGTCTGAGGTCAGCATCCATACATCAGGAGATATTCGGCTCTGACCACTGCCCGGTCGAGCTGGTTATAGAATGACGGAGGGGACATGATAAGGATACTTAATATAAAGGCGGAGCTTGAGGAGAGTGAGGAGGACGTTTTAAGGCGTGTGGTGAAAAAATACGGCTTAAAAAACGTCCGCAGCGTCCGAATCTGTTCGAAGGCCGTTGACGCACGGCGCAAGTCCTGCGTCCACTACGTCTATGCGGTGGAAGCTGAATGTGATAATGAGCAGAAGCTTATAAATACAGAGAAAAATGTCGTAGTTTCGGAGGAGTATGTATACCGCTTCCCTAAAGGAAAAACGCCGCCTTTCAGGCCGCTTATAGTGGGAAGCGGGCCGGCGGGCTTATTTGCCGGGCTTGTGCTTGCGGAAAACGGCTACCGCCCTATAATAATAGAACGCGGCAAATGCGTTGATGAGAGAGTGCGTGATGTGGAGGATTTCCGCCGCAGCGGGATACTTAACACCGAATCGAACGTCCAGTTCGGCGAGGGCGGAGCGGGGACGTTTTCCGACGGCAAACTCACAAGCGGCATAAAGGATATGCGCCGCCGCCGTATACTTAAGGATTTCGTGCGGTTCGGAGCGCCGGAGGAGATAGAATATATAGCAAAGCCGCATATCGGTACCGACAAGCTGAGAAATATCGTTAAGAATATGCGATTTCATATAGAAACGCTCGGCGGCGAAGTGCGGTTTCAGACAAGGCTTGACGATATAATAGAAGAAAACGGCCGTATTACCGGAGCTGAGGTGGTTTCACCCTCAGGCAGGGAGACGATAGAAACCGGAGCGATCCTTTTGGCAGCAGGACACAGCGCAAGAGATGTGTTCGATATGCTGAAAAAACACAGAGTCTTAATGGAAGCGAAGCCGTTTTCGGTGGGAGCGAGGATAGAACACAGTCAGGAGCTTATATCGAAGTCACAGTACGGCAGCTTTTACAGCAAGCTTCCGGCGGCAGATTACAAGCTTGCAGTACACCTGCCGAACGGACGGTCGGCATATACGTTTTGTATGTGCCCCGGCGGGGAGGTCGTATGCGGAGCAAGCGAGAAAGGGATGATCGTCACCAACGGTATGAGTGATTTCGCCCGTGACGGAAAAAATGCTAACAGCGCTCTTTTGGTAAACGTAACGCCTGAGGATTTTGAAGGGGTGTCAGGCGGCGTTGAGCTTCAGCGGCGGATAGAAAGGGCGGCGTTTGGTCTTGGCGGCGGGAATTACCTTGCACCGGCGCAGACGGTCGGCGATTTTCTGGCAAACCGTCCCTCTGTAAGAGGGAATGGGGTGGAACCGACATATAAGCCGGGGGTGGTATGGGGTGATATTTCCGCCTGTCTGCCGGGATTTGTGTCGGAGTCGATGCGGCTTGCGATAGTGCAGATGGATAAGCATTTAAAGGGCTTTGCATCTCCGGAGGCGGTTTTAACTGCTCCTGAGACGAGAAGTTCCTCGCCAATAAGGCTTGTGCGCAGCCGGCAAACGTATATGCTGAGCATCAACGGCCTGTTTTCGGCGGGCGAGGGTGGAGGCCATGCCGGCGGCATAGTTTCAGCCGCAGCCGACGGTATCCGTGCCGCTGAGGCTATGGCTTGCTGCTGGGATAATTATTGAAATATGTATTGCAAAATAGAGAATTTTGTAGTAAAATATAAAATAACGGCTGTACTATCGTAGGATTTGGCAGCCGACAAAGAACAATGAGGTGATTTAATGGCAGCTATATTGACTGTGCTGCTCATATGGGGTGCGGCAGGAGTCGTTATCTGGCGCACTTTCATGCAGAAAGAGCTGGGGCGGCAGAGTATTTCAGTCAAAAACGGGGAGTATATCATCCTCGTGACGGCGGCAGCATTTATACTGCGTGTAATACTTGCGTTTGTGTATAAGGGCCATGAAACGGATATGCAATGCTTTTCGGCGTGGTCGTCTATGGTGTATAACGATGGGTTTGCAGCGTTTTACGCCTCGGATGCGTTTACGGATTATCCGCCGGGGTATATGTACGTGCTGTACATGATCGGGGCGGTAAAATCATGGCTGGAACCGTCGCAGGCAGTTGAGTACGTGATAATAAAGCTGCCGGCGATAATATGTGATATTTTGACCGGGCTTTTTATATACCGTATTGCATCAAAGCGGTTTTCAAGCGCAGTGAGTACGGTGATATCCGCTCTTTATATGACAAACCCTGCGACCATACTCGATTCGGCGCTTTGGGGACAGGTTGATTCTGTATACACTCTGGCGCTTGTGGCGCTTGTGTATCTGGCTGCCAATAAGAAGATGATACCGGCATATTTCGTATTTGCCGTTGCGATATTCATCAAGCCGCAGTCGCTGATATTTACGCCGATAATTATTTACGGCATAGTAGATACTGTGTTCCTGCCGCATTTTGACAGGGAAAAGTTCGTGAAAAACCTCCTTTTCGGCATAGGGGCTATACTGTTTATGGTGTTAATAGCGTT
>DBQZ01000032.1 GCA_002305435.1 Clostridiales bacterium UBA1381 | reverse complement strand
AAACTTTGCGCTTTGGTGGATGTTATAGGCAACGCATATAACAGTACGCTGAGAGAAAGCGGAGTATCCGAGGTGTACATGGCAGCATCCTATAGCGAAGATGATAATAAGGCTGTTCTAAACACTGAGTATGATAGTCTGCCGGATGCGGAAGAGACGGTTGAGAGCTTTAAATCAAAGGATCCCATTTTTACTCAGGAAATAGTGCGGGAGATAAACGATGATGAGTTTACGATAGTACAGAAGAATGTATACTATGATTTTTACAAGACGAGAGAAGAAGTCTTAAAGGTGGATGAAAAGGGCAGAGCCTTTTATATAGGGGCGGTTTTCTCCGATATTTACGGAATTTCGGCGATTGACGATCTGGAGTTTGACGGTGAAAAACTCCGATTTTCGGGGATACGAAACGGCGAGAGAGGCTGGTACTCGGCAGATATTGACACCGGAAAACCCGAAAAGTCGCAGCCGCACACGAGCTATGAGGAAAAGGTTTCCGCACTGTCGCCTGTATGGCAGGCACAAACGGCTGAGGGCAGTTTGTTCGTCATAGAAGAAAACGGCCGTCAGAGGATAATACTGATAGACCGGGATGGATTTACGCATTATATATCACGTGATATAACAGCCGGTAGGGAATTTTCAGAAATAAAAGATATTGAGCTTACAGAGGATGGGCTGAGATTTACCGGTGATTCGACTGAGTATTTGGTTGATACAGCGACCGGAGGGGTTATAGGGGATATGATATATTCCGACCCAGCCGTTATAATGCTTGACGGCGTACGTATGCAGGCGTATGAAATCGGAGGGAAAAAGGCGATTAAAGCCGAGGATTTGACAAATTGCGGCTTTAACATAGTGAGTGATGATAAGGGGATAAACATAGTTGAACAGGAGATAGCTGAAAGCCGCACCGACTGCGATGGTTTAGGCCGTGCTGAAATTGGCAGATCGCAGAAGACGAAAAGTCGTACGAGATTTAACGGTATGACTGTTCCGTCGGTAGAATGTGGCGGCAGCCATTATATTTTGCTTGAGGATCTATGCTCGTTCAGGACGGAATATAACGACGAATGGGGATATTCAGATTATAATATGAGGCTGACGGAAGAAAACGGGGTTTTCAATATAGACCTGTTCCGTCTTGGCGGGATGAAGGACGGGGAGTACGAAAGGTTAAATGCGATGGTATCGGAGCCGGAGTTTGGGTTATATACCGAAAACCGGACTATGGAAGCCCCGTATTTCGGAGCAAAGTTAGAACCGCAAAGCGGCATTTATGCCGGAATGAACGGCGATGGAATGGTGCCTCGCGGCCAATTGTCGGCAACGCTTAATTATCTGGAATTTGATACGTATCAGACCGAGGTATACCGCATAAACAGCACTTATATTGAGGATATGGACTGTTTGTGTATAGTGCCGTGGAATATAACTGATTTGTCGCTCGTATACGATAACGATGAATATATGCGCTACACGCTTGATAAGCTGAAAGAGTTTGGTAAGCCGATGATAATACGGTTCGGAGCGGAAATGAACGTCAGCCAGATAGGCGATATGCCGGCGGCATACGTGAACGCTTTCCGTAAGGTGGCAGATTTTATCCATACGGAGTATCCGGAATTTGCCGTTATGTGGTCGATAAACGATCTTGGCGGATTGAACAAGCCCACTTCTTACTATTATCCCGGTGATGAGTACGTGGACTGGATAGGCGTATCGTCGTTTATGAAAAAGCATTTTATGGCGCAGACGGGAGCGGACAGGGCGACAGACGTATATTTTATGACCGGTGATTTTGCATACCATACAAATGCGCTTAAAAATGTAACTCAATTCATGAGTGAAAATAACATCCAAAAACCGCTTGCAATAAGCGAGGGCGGTACGGTAACATCGCTGAATTATGAGAACGGAGGCGAAATAGACGAGTGGTCAAAACGGCGCATGGAGAATATGTACTGGTACGTCCCGATGCGGTATCCTCAGGTAAAGCTGATAGATTATTTCAACCGTTCAACGAGCAATGAAGCGCAGTCTTACGACATATCGTCAAAGGAAGAGCTGGTGGATATTTTCGAGGAGGCTACCACCGCCGGTATGTATAGAAAGAGCTACAGCGAGGGGCCGGAATTTACGTTTTCTGAAGCTGTTGACAGGGAGTATACGGCAACAGAGAAAATACCGCTTTACCTGTTTGCTTACGTTCCCGAAAAAGACGTATCGCAGGTATCGTACAGCCTTGACGGCACACTTTTGGCCGAATGTGACAATGTTCCGTACAGGTATGAGCTGGACGTTTCAACTATAGCAGAAGGCGAGCATCGCCTCAGCATAGATATAACAGCAGAGGATGCTGCATATCAAAAAAATTATACAGTGATAAAGACCGGCAGCACGGTTAAGATTTCAGAAGCAGAATAAATACAGGCGGCATAGCCGCAGAAGTATATAAAAATTATCAGATGGAGGAATGAAAATGAAGAGAAGAATTACCGCCTTTACGGCGGCGGCTTTGTTGGTCATGGCGCTTCCCGTATCGGCGGCGGAATTTGGAGATATACCGGCAGAGGACGAGGCTCTAAACAGCGCTGTTGAACGGCTGGAGGGCATAATGGGCGGGTTCGAGGACGGGACGTTCCGTCCGCAGGAAACGCTTACAAGGGCGGAGCTTGCAAAGATTGCAGCCTCAGTGAAAACGGCGCAAAACGCACGTGAATACAGCGATATTTCGCCTGAGCATTGGGCGTACGAATGGATAAGCCAAAACCCGTATTTCGTGGGCTTTGAGGACGGGACGTTCCGCCCAGAAAATACGGTTAGTAACGCTGAGCTTATAACTGTGGCAGTGAGAATAATCGGAAAAGAGAACGAAGCTGCCAGCAGGTTTGCTATGGGCGTGGATGGGCAGCCAGCGGGAGTATACCCCTGCGGTTATATGCAGGCGGCGGCAGCCTACGGTCTTTTGGACGGCACAGAGTCGCTTATGATGGAAGAGGCAGCGCTAAGACGAGATGCAGCTGTTATCATAGCAAACGCTGTTGAGATGGCTGAATAAAGTAAACATCCCAACGTTTTAGAACATTGGTTAATAAAAGCAAATCCCGCAGGATCAAAATAGGCCTGCGGGATTTGCTTTTGATTCGGATAGTAGGGGATGGGGCGTGTAAATAAAAAGAACGGCCTTTGATAAAGCCGTTCATACATCCCATGGTGGAGATAAGGAGGATCGAACTCCTGACCTCTTACATGCGAAGCAAGCGCTCTCCCAGCTGAGCTATACCCCCAAAATGGCGGAGAAGGTGGGATTCGAACCCACGGTACCCGTTAGGGTACACCGCATTTCGAGTGCGGGCCGTTATAACCACTTCGATACTTCTCCAAAAGAATGATTACTAAAATAGTTTACCACAAAAGAGGTGGTTTGTCAAGGAAAATTTCAAATTTCTTGAAAAAATCGGGTTGCTGCCACGTATAAACCGCTGCCTGCGGAGAAGGACAGCGTCCTGTTCCATCTTGGCAGCGGTGGTTAAGGATTATCATTTTTGATATTTTCTACATCTTTAAGCTGTTTTTTTATCATGCGCATTCTCGTGCCGACAAGCTTGTCAAGCTCAGTATCCGCTTGATTAAGCCGCTGGCGTGCGGATGTAAGCGTTGTTTCAAACTTATCCAGCTCCACATTTACTCCCGACAATATCTCCCACACCTCGTCAGAACGGCGTGATATGGCAATATTCCTAAACATAAGGCGCACGGTGTTTAAAAGCGCTGCCATTGTTGAAGGACCGGCGATATTTATCCGATACCGCAGCTGGCACTCTTCAATAAGCCCCAAACGGACGGCTTCGCAGTAAAGCCCCTCAAAGGGCAGGAACATAATCCCAAATTCTGTCGTTTCGGGGACGTGGATATATTTTTCGTGAATATCCTTGGCAAAACGCACAAGCCGTGTGCGAAGCTCCTTTTCAGCTACGTCAACGCTTGTTTTATCGCCGCTTTCCTGGGCATCGAGCAGTTTGTGGTAAGCGTCTGCGGGAAATTTGGAGTCTATCGGAAGATAGGTAAAGCTGTTTTCGCCTGAGGGGAGTTTTAGTGCAAATTCGACCACGGCACGGCTAGCGGGAACGGTGGCAACGTTTGTGTCATACTGTTCGGGGGTGAGGATTTCCGCCAATATTGATGACAGCTGCAATTCGCCGAGAACGCCTCGTGTTTTGACGTTTGAAAGAACCCGCTTCAGATCGCCCACTCCGGCTGCAAGCCCCTGCATTTCGCCAAGCCCCTTATGAACCTGTTCAAGCTGAGAGCTCATAAGGCCAAAGGCCTCTGACAGCTTTTTCTCGACTGTCCCCTCCATCGTTTCCAGATGATTGCCCGTATCCCTCTGGATAAAGGCAAGACGGCGTTCTATTGATTCACGCATAATATCAAGTTTTTGCTCGCTGGACTGTTCAAGCCCTAAAATCCGAGATTCCATTTGTTTTAGAGAATCGGTAAGCGACTTTTTCAGCGTCAGAAACAGAAGCAGGATTGCAGCTATGGCAACAAGGATTATCAACAGGCCGATGAGATTTTCCATAATCAGCCCTCCTCAGGGTAAAAAGCAAACTCAGGCGATATGCACCAGCCGTATTTTGTATGAACAACAGGGATGTTTTCCGTTGAAGTGAGTGTATCAACCGTAACGTTGTAGCTCATAATAAAACCCTCGGAAATTTCCGACATTGACATCATTACAATCGGCTGTGCGTTGCTTGCGGCATATTTTCTGGCAGCGGCTAAAACGTCGGCTGTCATCTCGGTCTTTGACGAAAGCTCAAGATTTATCGTTTCGGGAGCGTATGCTCCTATGCCGGTTTTGACAGCTTCCTGCAATTTAGCACGGAATGTGCGGTCACGGCGGTACCGGTCCTGCAGCTCCGGCGGGTATACACGGGCTATAGTGGAAGCGTCACGTTCGTACACGCCCTGCACGAACAGCTGAGCCACTTCCTCAGGCGTTTGAGCCATTTGATAGCCCCAGCTGATTTCTATGCCGTCCTCGTCAAAATTTACTATACCAAGCGTCCAAGATAGTGTTGCTGCCGCAGCGATAACTACAACTGCCAAGACAGCGCATAAAATGTTTATTACAATGCGGAGATATTTATGTTTTTTGCCGCTTTTCGTCTGCTGATTGTCAGCTGGCATAGAAGCGAGAGCTTTGTCCCTGACAGCCGTATCGTGCTCTTTATTTTCATCTGGCATTTTTATTATATCCTTTCACTCAATAGACAAGATGCTCTAAGCACCATTTTCCGTCTACCTTAAATGCTACAATCTCAAACTCTCCGAGCTCTGTTGTATAATTCGGCTCAGTTGGTTCGGGAGTGGGATCGGGAGCTTTTGTCGGCACAACGGTTGGCGTAGGTGTTGCCGCTGCTGTTGGAACGACAGCGACACCCTCGGGAACAGCAGTCGGCACAACGGTCGGTGCGGCTGTAGGTGTGGGTGTGGGCTTTGGAGTCGGTGTCGGGCGGTATTCCGGCTTTGTGACGGAAACGACATCAACAGTCAGATGTTCTGCTATGGTAACGTAACCGACATCGCTTGTGTAGTCAAAATCGGGATACAGCTCCGAAAGCTCTTTATAGCCCTTCCTTATGGCACGGATACTCGAATCAAGCTCCTTTTGCGTATATGTACGCCGGTCGGAGATTTTGAATTGATATTCCTGAGTGGGATCCACAGCATCAAGCCGGGAGACGATACTGTCTATATACCCTTGAGAAGTACGGCAGTCCATTGGAAGAATATCCTTTAATATTTCCGTATCGCCGCTGTTTACGAACGCTTCCAAGCGGTTTATTACCCTGTCGGGAGAATCGGGGCCGCCGTGTGAGATGCTCACTACCGTAAATATGCTTCCGGCAACAATGCAGGAGAGTACGACCACAATTATCAGTACCATGGCCGCCTTGTGCCATTTCGGCGGAGGGAGAATATCAAGCTGTTCCTGGGAAGTTTTATTTTCAATCTCGTTCATTTTACACTCATCCTTTATAAATTTAATACCCCCATTATACAATATTTCTGCATCATATTCAAGCCTTTTATTAAATTTTTGCAAAATTATCGCAATAAACGACAAAAAATCGCCTTGACAAACCGGCCGCCTTATACTATAATATCAATTACCGAGTAAGCCAGACGATCGCGGCTGCGTGTACGAAAGGGCGCAGGTGAGGAAAGTCCGGGCTCCAAAGAGCAGGGTGCAGGGTAATCCCCTGTGAAGGCGACTTCAAGGATAGTGCAACAGAAAATAAACGCCGGGATATTCCCGGTAAGTGTGGAAAGGTGCGGTAAGAGCGCACCCGGGGACTGGCGACTACTCCCCGGTGTAAACCCCACCCGGAGCAACGCCTGTAATGGAGATTTTATAGTCTGCTCGACAATGCTCCGATATGGCGGCTTGAACCTTACGGTAACGTCAGGTCTGGATAGATGATCGTCCAATACAGAACCCGGCTTACAGACTTGCTCGGAAAAAAGCGGCTGACAAAACAAATCTTGTCGGCCGCTTTTTTGCGTGGTTAAATACTTTTTAAAATCGCCGCCTCCTCGGGTGAAAGTTCCCGCAGTTGTCCTGAGGCAAGATTTTCATCAAGAGCTAATCCGCCCATAGATATGCGTTTTAGATACGTGACGTTCCGTCCGCATTTTTCCCACATCCGTTTGACCTGATGAAACTTTCCTTCACATACTGTAGTTATGACGCAATACGGGTCATCTGTAAGCTCCGCCTTTGCAGGGAGGGTGACAAAATCGCCAAGATCCATAGGCTCTAAAAAACGTTCGCAGTCTGATTGAGAGGCGGGAGAGTCGAGGCGGGCGATATAAGTCTTTTCGGCATGATGCTTCGGTGAAGTCAGCCGGTGGGCAAGTGAGCCGTCGTTTGTTAAAAGCAAAAGCCCCTCCGTATCTATATCGAGCCTGCCGACAGGGAATACGTTAAAATGCGACAGTTCGGGCGGAACAAGCTCCACTACGGTAGGATAGACATTGTCCTCGGTTGCGCTTACGTAGCCACTTGGCTTATTGAGCATAAGATAGATAAACTCCCGCCAGATTATCCTTTTTCCGTCAAGCGTTATACAATCGTTTTCGGACACTTGCGTTTCGGGACGGAGAGAGGGGATTGAGTCTACCGTTATGCGTCCTGCTTTTATCGCTGCCTTTACCTCTTTTCGTGAAAGGCCGGCAGCGGAAGAGATATATTTATCAAGTCTCATTGCTGTCCTCCTTTACAACTTTTATCCCACGCATAATTTCACGCTGTGCTTTTTTTGAATACTGGGCGTAATACCGGTGGGTTACTTCTATGTTTTTATGCCCCATTAGCTCTGCGACCATTTTTATATCCACACCGTCCTCCAAAAGACGGCATGCAAAGGTTCGGCGCAGGGCGTGGGGACGGGCTTTGTCGCTGTCGGTGATGCCGGCGGTAAGGCAGTATTTTTTAAGCATTTTCTCCACAGCTGCAACACTCATCCTCTGACTTCGCCTGTTTATAAATACAGCCTCTTTTTCCGGGCAGTCTTTAAGCTCCATTCTTTCCTGCAAATACTCAAACAGCCTGTTTTCCACCTCAACCGGCATAAATATCTCCTGTTGATCTCCGCCCTTGCGGGTGACGATGAATGAGGATGTTTCAAAGCATATGTCGCTGATATTCAGGTTTACCAGCTCGCTTACACGGATGCCGGTGCCGAGGTAGGTGGTAAATATGGCTATATCACGTTTTTTACTGCGCAGGTATTCGCTTAGATGGCGGCCGGTGTAGTAATTTTCGCCGTTGTATATAACGTCTATGAGATCTATCGTCTCCTGTGTTGTAAGCGGCTTTTTTATCCGCTGATGGAGTTTGTCGAAGTCTATTTTCTCAGTCACGTTTGCCGGTATGCGGTCGGTTTTGTAAAGGTAGGAATAAAGGCCGCTCACAGATGATAATTTACGGTTTATGCCGTAGGCGGAATTGCGGCGCATAATGCGCAGGTGTTTGCCATCTGCCGTCATGGTGTCTACCGGATATTCACGCAGGTACGATTTAAACCGAACAAAATCGCTGACAGTGACAGTTCCGAGCATCTGGGGAGTGATTTCGGCGATAGATGCAATTTCGGGGAATTTGTACTTTTGCAGATAGACGAGAAACGTCTTTATGTCCATGCTGTAGCCAAGCTGTGTATTTATACTGTCCCCGTTGTAATACAGCTGGATATATTCAAAGACAAAATCCGGCATTTCCGAAAGGAAGTTGTCAAGGCTTGTATATTTACTCACGCTGTTCACCTGCTTTTATTATGAGATTTGCTGATATTATACCGCTTTTTTTATAAAAAAGCAAGGATTTTATTATGATTTGTTACTACTGTTAGTATATTTCTTTATATCGTCAGCGTGAGCTTGATGTTGAAATCCGATCTCTTTGCAACCAGCTTTAAGGCCGTAAACTTAATTTGGATTATATTACCATCTTTTAACTGAAATTTGGGTTTACACAAAATGAGTGATTGACCCCTCTTTTTTCTGTCTACTTTATTGACATCGATCCAGTTTTTGGAACAGTGTCTTTAACTTGCGGAGTTGCTCCCTCTTGTAACGCCTTTCCGTAGGCCTTCATTTCATTGTTGCCTATATTATTTAATATGTCCGCATAGGTAATTACATTTTCCGCCGAAAATACAGGCAATGCGCAAACTCCCTGTGTAAGTATTGCTGCACTCATGAAGATTGCAAATAGTCTTTTTACTGCCATTTCTGTTATTCCTTTCTTATTCGTCATCACTCGTAACATCTACATTTATTAGCTGCAAATTGTCGATATTTTTTACTTTCATTTTGTATTTGCCATGTGCCGTTACATTTTCAAGATATATATTCTTAAAATTCATTTCGGGAAGTCCACACATATAAATTGCATTGCCTGCAATTGTGTCAACTGTAATGTCTTTAAAGTAAATTCCATCTACAATAGGTGTTCCCTCATTCACTTCTGTGGGAGTGTCTGCGTCAAAGACTTTATCACCGTAAAATCCGTCAATATAAATTGCACCCCGAAACCATTGTGTGTCACCGTATTCGGTACTATGATTTACAAGCGAACAATTTTCATAATGTATATTTTTTATGTATGCACCACGTCCCCGTATTGCTTTTATACTTGCGATGCTGTAAGTGTTTTCAAATTTGCAGTTACGGACAAAGACATCTTTTACACCGCCTGACATCTCGCTGCCCATAGCAACACCGAAACCGCTTTTAAATGTACAGTTTTCGATTAGAACATTTTCAGAAGGGATGCCGACTCTGCGTCCTTCTTCATTTCGTCCTGATTTTACGGAAATACAATCGTCCTGACTTGCTATAATAGATTTTGTGATTTTTACAGATTTGCAAGCGTCGATGTCGATTCCATCGCAGTTGTGCATTTCATATTTAATTCCGTTTTCATCATATTTTGTATGTACTTCAATATTATCAATCAGCACATTGCGGCAGTAGATCAAATGCAAACACCATGCGGGGGATTGCCGTATTTTGACACCTCGTATAATGACATTATCAGTATTGCGGATACATACCGCACGACCTCTTTTAACTCTTTTATCAGAGAGCTCAGCGTTAAACAATGCTCTGCCGTTTGCGTTAATCTCACCGTTGCCTTCAATAGTAATATTCTTATGCGGCGCTCCGGTTGTATTTATAAGGCTTGCATAGCATAACTGATCAAGTCCCTCATACGGGTAGCCCATGACAGGGAAATCGGCGACATTTCCACTGCCGATAAGTTTTCCGTCAATGCGGAGGGTAATATCGCTTTTAAGAAATATTGCTCCTGTGATAAATTCGCCCTTTGGAACGTAGACCGTTCCGCCTTTTTCGCATAGGTCTATAGCTCGCTGTATTTCTTTTGTGCAGACCATTTTTTTGTCTGCAATTGCACCAAAATCGGTAATATTAAAAATTGTCACATCAATCGCCTCCGATAAAAATTCTTGTGCTTTCATTATACAAAAAAGGCGGCTGAATGTGTAGACTTTTTATTAACCTAAATCACGCAAATATTGACATCCTGCAAAGTTTAATGTATACTGAAAATATGAGGTGACGTGTTAATATGAATACAAAATTTTTAAACAAAGACTTTTTTGATGAAAACGAAAATATACGTGCGTTTTTTTGCCGTACGCATAGCGAAAAAAATATGCACTCTCATGAATTTTGGGAGCTTGGATATATTTATGAAGGTATAGGAAGACATCATACAAACAATGGAAGTAAATCAGTTAAGGCAGGGAATTTTATCTTAATAAAACCAGGTGCGTACCATTCTGTTACTGCGCCGCAGAATGGTGCGCCGATGCGGATGTGTAATTGTCTTTTCACGCAGAAATATTTTGAAACGCTGATACAGGAATATTGGAATGTTGACGGTTTGGCAGATTATACTCTTCACGATATGTTTTTCGGCAGCGAACCGTTTTGTCTTCAGCTATCCGATGATAACGCAAAAAATGTAAAACATCTTATGTGGCTTATAGCGCACGAGTATAATCATTTCACTGTCGGTAGTGAATTTATAATAAAATATGCTATGATTGATTTGCTTATTATTATAACACGTATATACGAGTATAGCATAAAAAAGGTTGCACCTACAGTGACAAAGAATGACGAGATTGACAGACTGATGAAGTATATGCGCTCAAATTTCGGATATAAATTGACGCTTGATTTCCTTGCCGAACAGGTACACTTGTCGAAAGAATATTTGTCGAGATATTTTAAGCGGTATACGGGAAAAACTATTTTGGAATTTTTGACGGAAATACGAATATCCAAAGCAAAGGAAATGCTTCTCACCTCGTCGCACTCTATTGAGGACATAGGCACATACTGTGGTTATCCGTCTGTTAGTAATTTTCAAAAAACTTTCAAAAAAGTAACAGGATTTTCACCAAGCAGGTACAGGAAAGTGGCAAGAAAAGAAAAATAAAAGATTTTACGCAATCAAAAAAATGACGGCTAAATCCAATGAGTCTCTGCTGGTATGATATTTGGACGAATCTTGAGATATAATGTGTAATTTAATGTAGCATGGAGATATTTAACACAAGCTGCCTTTTTTCGTAAGGGATAACAACACCGGTTCTCGAGTTGCCTATATTAAAATATACTACAGAGAGCGCATTGATTTTTGTAACGTGGCAAAGAAGTGGTAAAGTTTTTAAAGTTATAATATAAAACGTTGTGCCTCAAGAGTTAAAAAAACAGTACAAGATTAACAAAAAGCAAGAATTTTTGCGAATTTATAATTTAATACTGGACTTCTGGACGGAATTATAGTAAAATATCATTAAGAATAACCGTATCCGGCAAGGGGGCTGTTTGTGCCTTGCCCTTAGGAACGGGTTGTATTTGGAGGATTGATTAAGATGTATATTACAACAGAAAATGAACTGGGCAATATAATGATAACGTCAAACGTTGCTGCCGAGGTGGCAGGCTCTGTGGCTACGCACTGCTACGGTGTTGTCGGCATGGCGTCAAGAAGCAAGAAGGACGGTCTGGTCAGCTTATTAAAAGCTGAGAATATGTCAAAAGGTATAAATGTGACAGATGAGGGAGACGGCGTAGTAGTAGACCTGCACGTAATAATGGAGTACGGCGTAAATATTGCAGCCATCTGCAAAAGCATAGTAAACCGTGTGCGCTACAGCTTAGAGGAGCAGACGGGTATTGCTGTAAAGCAGGTAAACGTAAGAGTAGAAGGTATTCGTGTGGACTAATAAGGAGGGGATAGAGATTAGAACTTTAGATGCAAAAGAATTTGCCGCAATGATAACTGCCGGGGCGGCAAAGCTGTATGCTGAGCGGGAAGCTGTAAACGAGCTTAACGTGTTCCCGGTTCCTGACGGGGATACCGGCACGAATATGTCGATGACGATGAATGCAGCAGCTGAGGCGTTAGCGACGGATCCGGGCAGGAATCTTTCTGAGGCGGCCGATAAGGTATCGTTTGCAACGCTGCGAGGGGCAAGAGGAAATTCCGGTGTTATTTTGTCACAGATATTCCGTGGCTTTGCAAAGTTTGTTAAGAAGGAAGACGTTTGTACGGGCAAGGAGCTGGCTCATGCTTTGGCAAGCGGGGCGGATGCGGCGTACAAGGCTGTTATGAAGCCCACAGAGGGGACTATACTTACAGTTATAAAAGAGGTCGCCAAGGGTGCATACTGTAAATCACTCTTGGGAGAAGAAGATGTTTTGATAGTTTTGAGATCAGCTGTGAAAGGCGGCAATGAGGCTCTTAAGAAAACGCCGAAAATGCTTCCCGCACTGAAAAAAGCCGGTGTGGTAGATGCCGGCGGCAAGGGGCTTATGCTCATTTTGGAGGGGGCGCTTGAATACCTTGAAACCGGAAAAGTAGAGGCTAAAGAGACATTTGTCCCCAAAAAGCAGGAGGAAAAGACTGCGCATGTACAAAATACAGCTGAGGATATAAAGTTCCGCTATTGTACAGAGTTTCTCATTGAGAAAAAGGATCGCACAAAATCCGCTGAAGCTTTTAAAAACGCAATAGCTCCCAAAGGCGACTGTATGATGGTGATTGATGATGAGGATATTGTCAAGGTGCATATCCATACGAATCATCCAGGCTTTGTGCTGGAGGAGGCGGTAAAGCTCGGCGAGCTTATAAACCTCAAGATAGACAACATGAAGCAACAGCACAGAAATATTATCGACTCTGATGATAAAAAAGCTCCGCAAGAGCCTGAGAAGGAATTCGGTATAGCGGCTGTTTCAGCCGGCAAGGGATTTAAGTCCATCTTAAAGGATTTGGGAGCCGACCGTATAGTAGAGGGCGGGCAGACGATGAATCCCAGTGCAGATGAGCTTGTAAAAGCGATAGAAGCTGTCAACGCAAAGACTGTGTTTGTATTCCCGAACAACAAGAATATAATCATGGCTGCCGAACAGGCAAAAGGGCTTTCTGATAAAAACGTCATTGTTATCCCAACTAAAAATGTGCCGCAGTGCATATCATCATTGATGGAATTTTCCGCTGAGCGCAGTGCGGAGGAGAATGAGAAGAGAATGATGCGTGCTCTTTCAAGAGTAGAGGTCGGTCAGGTTACGTATGCTGTGCGTGATACGGAGGCCGACGGGAGATATATCTATAAGGATGATATTCTCGGCATCACAAAAGACGGTATCAGCGTTATAGGTACAGAGGCCGATGATGTGTGCATGGATTTGATAGATAAGATGTACGATGCGGATGAGAGCGAATATATAACAGTGTATTGGGGAAAGGGTATAAAAAGGCCGCAGGCAGAGGAGTTTGCCAAAAGGCTCGAAAAAGCGTATCCCGATGCGGAAACGGCCGTAAGAAAGGGAGGACAGCCGGTATATTACTATATAGCGGCAGTGGAATAAATGAATGTACTTGATAGGGATATACAGAGTTTGAGGGGTATAGGAAAGACTCGCAGCGAAAAGTTTGCAAAGCTCGGTGTAAATACTATTGGAGAGCTTTTGTACTTTTTCCCTAGAGACTACGAGGACAGGACGAAAACACTAAAGGTAGCAGATTGCAGAGACGGAGAAACGGCGTGCGTAAAAGCCGCCGTTTTTTCGGCTGTAAAGGAATCGAGAATCCGCAGGAATCTGGCGGTATATACGGTTATAATAAGCGACGATACGGGAGCAATGAGCGCCGTTTGGTATAATAACCGTTTCGTAAAAGATACCTTAAAGCCTGGGCGGGAATACGTTTTTTACGGCAAGGTTACTGAAAACAGAGGCAAGCGTGAGCTGCAGAATCCGGTCTATGAAGAGGTCGGACAGGAAAGGTTTACGGGAAGGATAGTGCCGCTGTATCCTCTTACGGAGGGGCTTTCACAGAAGATGGTGCAAAGTGCAATGGAGGCGGCAATAGCCGAGGCGGGAGTTTTGCAGGAATATATGCCGCAGAGCATACGTGAGCGGTACCGTATAGCGGAGCTGAATTTTGCAATAAAAAATATACATTTTCCGGCTGATTTTAAAAGCTACGAAATCGCAAGACGGCGGTTTGTGTTTGAGGAGCTTTTGACTGTGCAGCTGCTTTTGCTGCGGATAAAAAAGGATAACTCACGAACTCCCGGAGCGGTGTTTGCTGATACGAAATGTATGGGTGAATTTGCATACGGGCTGCCGTTTGCTTTGACCGGGGCGCAGAAGCGAGTTATTTGCGATATAGCTGCCGATTTTCGCTCTGGAAATCAGATGAACAGGCTTATACAGGGAGATGTTGGTTCCGGGAAGACGGCGGTTGCGGCTGCGGCTGCTTACTGTGCAGTTAAAAACGGTTATCAGGCGGTCATGATGGCTCCTACAGAAATATTAGCATCACAGCATTATGAGACGTTTAAGGAATTTTTTGCGCCTTACGGGATCTGCGTTGAGCTTTTGACAGGCGGCATGGGCGCTAAAGAGAAAAGACGTGTTACAGAGGCTGTACAGCTGGGTGTGGCACAGATTGTCGTGGGTACTCATGCGCTTATTCAAAAGGGCGTCGAATACAAGGAGCTGGGGCTTGTGATAGCTGATGAACAGCACCGGTTCGGAGTTAGCCAGCGGGCAAAGCTGTGCGCCAAGGGGACAGATCCGCATATGCTCCTGATGTCTGCAACGCCGATACCGAGGACGCTTGCGCTGATACTGTACGGAGATCTTGACATATCCATAATAGACGAGCTGCCGCCGGGGAGAAAGCCGGTAAAAACGTATGCCGTTGGGGAGAGTATGCGAAAGAGAATATACGCTTTTTTAAAAAAGCAGCTCGACAGTGGGTTTCAATCATATATAGTCTGTCCGCTTATTGAGGAGACGGAAAAGAGCGATTTAAAAAATGCCGAAGAGCTGGCGGAAAAGCTTACAGGTATTTTCCCCGAATACAAGGTGGGACTTATGCACGGCAAGCTAAAGCCGAAGCTCAAGGAAGAGATAATGGACGATTTTGCAGCAAACCGTATACAGCTTTTGGTATCGACAACAGTAATAGAAGTCGGGGTAAATGTTCCCAACAGCAATATTATGATAATCGAAAACGCCGAAAGGTTTGGTCTGGCGCAGCTTCATCAGCTCAGGGGGCGTGTGGGACGAGGTGGAGATCAGGCATACTGCATCCTCTTTGTACACGGGAAAAATGAGATAACGAAAAAGCGTATGGACACGATGTGTATGTCAAACGATGGTTTCTTTATATCGGAGCAGGACTTGAAGCTCCGTGGGCCGGGAGATTTTTTCGGTACACGCCAGCATGGTCTGCCCGAAATGCGGATAGCAAACCTCTTTGAGGACGGCGATATATTAAAGGATGCCCAAGAGGCGGCGGAGCTTATAATAAAAGAACCGCGTCCTGAGTATGAAATGATAGAAAAACGGACTGAAGCGATGTTAAAGAGGGAGATTATTTTAAACTGATAATAAAATCAACTGATAATTTTGTAAAAAATCTTGCATTTAGAGGGGAAATGTAGTAGAATATAGAAAAACACATTCGGAACGGAGATAAATAATGAAACTTATTGCGGCGACTAAGAATAAAAATAAGATAAGGGAGCTGGAGGAGATATTCTCCCCGCTGGGATTCAGCGTGGAGGCGGGTGTTTTCGATGATGTTGAGGAAACCGGCGAAACCTTTGAGGAAAATTCCCTTTTAAAAGCAAGGGCGGCGGCGAAAATCTACAAGACGTTTACGATAGCTGATGATTCGGGGCTTTGCGTTGAGGCTCTCGGCGGCCGTCCCGGGGTGTATTCGGCACGGTATGCCGGCGAGGGTGCAAGCGATCGTGATAAATATGAAAAGCTGCTTTCGGAGCTTTCCGGCGAAAAGAACCGGAGGGCAAAATTTGTAACCGCAGCTTCCCTGATATTCCCCGACGGGCGTGAGATAACGGCTGTCGGAGAGGTTCTTGGGTTTATAACTCAGGCGCCTGCTGGCGAAGGCGGCTTTGGGTATGATCCGGTGTTCTTCTGCCCGGAGCTTGGCAAGACGTTTGCAGAAGCGACGTCGGAGGAAAAAAACAGCGTCAGCCACCGCTCAAGAGCGATGAATAAGCTGGCGGATAAATTAAAAACAATGCTGAAAGAAAACGAGGAGGACTAAGACGATGGATATATTTATAGAGTATATGGTAAAACATAAATTTGAGGGCAAGAATTATGCGATAATATCCGGCTTAGTCCTGCTGGCGTTGGTTCTCACAGTCGTTATTCTATTTTTCAGAACGTATCTGATGGGTTTATGGCTTTTGCTGATAGCCTTTGTATGGTTCGGGGCGGTTGTATTTATACGTCAGCAGATTCTTGAGTATGAGTATATCGTCACAAACAACGAGATGGATATTGACCAAATAATGGCGAAGAACGGCAGAAAACGCATACTTACCGTGGACTTTAAGCAGATGAGCATTTTGGCAGCTGTTGACGATGCGGATTTCAAGGCGGAATATGAGCGCCCGGGCGAGAGGAAAGTAATAGAAGCTATCGGCAACCGTGCAGACGGCGGATTATATTTTCTTGATACCACGGTGAATTTAAAGGGCAGCGATACGGCTGTAAGGCTGATATTCCAGCCGAACCAGTCCATTTTAGAGGCGGCGTGGAAATTCAACCCACGCAACACACATATAAAAAAATAACACAGCAAGGGGACATATGCGCCCCTTTTTGGTTTATACAAAAAATGTTCGCCCGAGAAATCATCATTTTGGGCGATACAGGAGCTATTATGAAAAAGGAGGGCTAATATGCTGAAAGCATGTACACCGGCGCAGATGAGGGCAGTGGACAAGGCGGCTTCCCAGACAGCGGGGATACCGTCAATTGTGCTTATGGAAAATGCAGCCCTTGCCTGCGTAAGAGAGCTTGAGAGGATATTTGCGGATCTTGGCGGCCGGAGGATTGCGGTCGTATGCGGCAAGGGGAATAATGCAGGTGACGGGTTTGCCATAGCACGTCATCTTTTTCAGCAGGATGCAGACGTGGAGATATATCTTGCTATGGGTGATGAGTTTTCGGGGGACTGTCTTATAAATTATGAGATAGTCTGCAATTTGGGTATTCCGGTCATAGAGGCGGACGCTGATGTGGAAAAGGAATTATCAAGGGCGGACATAGTCGTGGACGCTCTGTTCGGCACAGGAGTACACGGGGAAATAAGCGGGATGCCGCTTAAGATTATCGAAGCGATAAATTCAAGCGCCCGTTTCGTGCTGTCGGTCGATATACCAAGCGGTGTAAACGGTGATAGCGGCGAAATTTGCACAGCTGCAGTCTGCGCCGATGTGACGGTTACCTTTGCCGCATACAAAACAGGTATGCTTGTATTCCCGGGACGTGATTACTGCGGGCGGATAGTTACAGCAGACATATCGATACCGCAAAAGGTGATAGATATGCAGAATATCTCGGTGAACGTTCCCGTGGACAGGGACGTTTTAAATGCACTTCCGCCACGCAGGGCGAATTCCCAGAAGGGCGATTACGGCAAGGTGTTCATTGTTGCCGGGTCTGAGGGGATGACAGGCGCAGGCTGTCTTGCCGCCGACGGTGCACTCTACAGCGGAAGCGGCCTTATCACGGTAGGGGTGCCGTGGGAGCTTAACCCTATATTTGAATCGAAGCTGACAGAGCAAATGACGCTGCCGCTGGAGGATGACAAGGGGTATCTGACAGCAGAATCCTTTGGGGCAATAGCGCAGAAGATGGATACGTCAGATGTGCTGCTGTTCGGACCGGGAGTGGGTAGGGGAAGAGATATAGTAAAGCTTCTCAGGCGAGTGCTCAAATACTCGCAGATACCGGTGATAATCGACGCTGACGGCTTATTTGCTCTTGCTCGTGATATGGATATGCTGAACGAATGTACCTGCAGCATTATTCTTACCCCTCATGCGGGGGAATTTTCCCGGCTTACCGGGCTTGATATAGACTATATCGAAAGGAATCGGCTGCGTGTATCCTCGGATTTTGCACAGAATTACGGGGTTACGCTCCTGTTAAAGGGACATCACACGATTGTAACCGCTCCTGACGGAACGCAATATATTAATATGACGGGCAATTCAGGCATGGCGACCGGCGGCAGCGGTGATGTGCTCGGCGGTGTGATAGCAGCCAATATAGCGCGAGGGATGCGGGAGGATGTAGCAGCGTCGACTGCTGCTTACCTGCACGGCCGGGCTGCGGATATATTGGCAGCAGAGGTGGGCGAGGATGCAGTTACTCCGTCAATGGCTGCCAGATACCTGTCGAAGGCAAGGCTGTCGCTTATTAAGCGGTAAAAATTACAGCTGGAAAAACAGCTGAAAGTATGATACAATATAACCAACGTGAAGGAAGGAAACAAAATTGAAAGAACGCGTATGGGCAGAGATAGATCTTGATGCGTTAAAAGAAAATATACAAAACGTAAGAAAAATAACTGCGCCCGGAGCAAGGGTCATGGGGGTGGTAAAGGCGGACGCATACGGGCATGGAGCGGTGGAGGTGTCGAAAGTTATACTTGAAAACGGCGCGGACTGTCTCGGTGTGGCGACGCTTGAGGAAGGGATAGAGCTGAGGGAAAACGGGATATCGGCACCGATATTGGTACTCGGGGCTTGCACCGAGACACAAGCCGAGGAGCTCATACGTTTTGATATTACTCCGGCCGTATTTTCTGTGGGATTTTGCAGGACGTTTTCGGAGACTGCCAAAGGAATGGGAAAGACAGCCGAGGTTTATATAAAGCTCGATACGGGAATGACGCGTATAGGATTTATGGCCGACAGGCCGGAGACTATAGATAGTATAGCTGAGATCGCATCGCTTGACAATATTCGTATCGGCGGCATATTTTCTCATTTTTCCACTTCCGACGAGGCGGACGATTCCTATACGAAGCGTCAGTTTGCGCAATTTATGGAGGTCTGCGGGGAGCTTGAGAAAAGGGGCATAGAGATACCGGTACGGTCGATCGCCAACAGCGCGGCGATAATGATGTATCCTGAGTATCATCTCGATATGGTGCGCGCGGGGATAGTGCTCTACGGAAGCTATCCCTCGGAAGAGGTCGATAAAAGCCGCCTGCCTCTAAAACCGGTAATGTCGGTGCGCGCCAGGATAACGAGGGTGGAAAAGCCGGGTGCGGGAGCTGGCGTCAGCTACGGCAAGGAGTACATAACCGATGAGAATGCCGTAGTGGCGACGGTTCCCATTGGTTATGCCGATGGATATACGCGGCTCTATAACGGCAGGGCGAAGATGATAGTAAGAGGAGAGGAGACGCCCGTCATCGGAAGAATTTGCATGGATCAATGTATGATTGACGTTACAAATGTCCATAATATTAAGGCAGGTGACGAGGTGATCGTTTTCGGCGGAGAAGGTCTTACTGCCGAGACCCTGGCGGATTGGATAGGTACTATTTCTTATGAGATATACTGTATGACGTCGCGGCGTATCCCGAGAATTTATACAAAGGATGGGGCAGCAATAAAAGAGTTAAATTACTTGCTGCGGTAGCCAAATAAACGAAAGGGGCCTGATTGCTTTGTCACACAAATCGGAGAATATACCTGAGAATGCGGAAAATAAGAAGCTTTTCGAGGAATTAAAACGGGGTTATCAAGAAATGGCGGCTATAAACAAGGAGCTTGCCGAGCTGTGTTTTGATGCGGATCAAGAAGCATATTCGCAGTATGAGGAAAAACTGACGGAGTGTGAATAAAAGTGATTGTAAAAAGAGGAGATATTTACTACGC
>DBQZ01000113.1:17669-19194 GCA_002305435.1 Clostridiales bacterium UBA1381 | reverse complement strand
GCGAAGCCCGCTTTGCGCTTCCGTATGTCTTACCCTCACAAGCGCCTGCGGCTCATGGCTGATGCCGAGCCTTGAGCATAACCTCTCACTCAAAAGCTCCGCCTGATTATATCCTCGCTCCAAATACCGCTGCTCCGATAACGGCACAGGCGCCATCATATCAAAATCCTCATAATCAATATTCTCAAAATAATTTACAAGTATCTCCGAAAACACCGCCGCATATGCCGGATTATCATTAAATTTATACTTTAAAAACGCATCACGTATCCTGCCCTTGTAAAACATCGGCGAGCAGATGTATCCGACATTATTCGTCCCCTCAAATGATGAGCACCCATCTGTAAAGGCGATTTCCTTTGCACATTCTTCACATATTCCAAGCCCACCTGAGCTGTAAGGGCTGTATCGGGTGGTGGTTTTACAGCAGCAAATGCAGTAATAACGGCGGCTTCTGTCAGCTGCCGCCTTTAATAATGATGAAATTATGTTATATAGTCCCATTTTATATCCTATAAAATGAGCTGCCACATTAGTTAAATGCAGCAGCTCTGTCTATCAAATTTTATCCGCCTATTTGGCAATGCAGCCCCGGACGTCTTGCAGCCTTTAACAACTCGTTCATGTGCTCGGAGGATGGCGGCGTTATATCCATCAGAGTATATTCACGTCCAAGCCAGCCGTATTTATCCTGCCCCATCCTGTGATACGGAAGCAGGTGAAGTCGTTCAACTCCCGGAAGCGAAGCCGCAAAATCAGCTATTGCACTTATCTCCGCCGGCGTATCGTTAAATGTAGGGATTACAGGTATCCTTATCGTCAGGTTTGAACCATACTCAGCTATACGCCGGGCATTTTCCAATATCCTTTCATTGGGCTGTTTCGTAAATTCCTTATGCTTGCGGCTGTCCATATGTTTAATATCCATCAGGACATAATCAAGATGCGGCAGATAATCCTTTATTACTTCCCATTTGGCAATACCGGTGGTTTCTATCGCCGTATTTATCCCGAAAGCATGGCACGCCATCAAAAGCGGCACTGCAAAATGCGGCTGCAAAAGAGCTTCTCCGCCCGAAAGCGTCACCCCGCCGCCGCTGCGGCGGTAATAAAACGCATCCTGACGTATTATATCCATCAGCTCCCGAACCGATATATCCTCGCCCACAGTCTTTACTTCGCCGTTCATATTCATCGTTTGAATCTCGAACGACTGCGATTCCGGATTGCAGCACCAACGGCAGCGCAATGCACAGCCTTTAAGAAAGATTATCGTCCTTATTCCCGGGCCATCGTGGATAGAGTAGCGCTGTATATCGAATATCCTTCCGACTGCATCTAATATCTCATCCATAGATTTTTCTCCTGTTTAGAAAGTCTGCTCCGTTCTGTTGATAATATCATCCTGCAACGAACGGGAAAGAGTTGTAAACAGCGCACTGTAGCCGGCAACACGAACAACAAGGTTCTTGTAATTCTCCGGATGCTTCTGAGCATCAAGCAAAGTTTCTCTGCTCACAACATT
>DBQZ01000113.1:12242-17641 GCA_002305435.1 Clostridiales bacterium UBA1381 | reverse complement strand
TTATACAGCGTTCCGTTTGACGCATTTGCATGGTCGAGGTGAGCGACTGAATTTGCCGCTGCTGTCGGGCCGTGTACGTCCCTGCCGGAACCCGGGCCTACGCCATCGGCAATAGGTCTGTTTGCCAAACGGCCGTCAGGCGTTGCTCCGGTCTGCTGACCGAGAGGAACGTTTGCCGATACAGGGTACAATCCTGCCTGATACTGTCCGCCGCGCGGATTCTTGTATTTTTCAACTTCCTTAGTATATATATGACCTACTTCACGAGCGAAGTTGTCAACCTCTTCAATATCATTTCCGTATTTGGGCAGGCTGTTTATCATGTCGAGCAGCTTGTCGTATTTCGCCTTCTGGGCAGGATCTGTCGTTCCCTCAAGGAAGGTGCGGCATACCTGGGCTATCTGCTGCGGCGAAAGCTCCTTTCCCGCTGCTCTTAACCGCTCTGCCACTTCAAGAGTTGCCTTCTGGGCAAATGCAGGTTCAAGACCTCTTCCGTAGTTGTGTATAAGAGCGTCCTTAAATTCGCTTATCGTTACAAGCTTCTTTTCGTATACCAGCTCTTTTATCGCCCATAAAGCGTCTGTCATATTAGCGATTCCGAAGCCCTGAGGACCGGTGAAGTTATATATTGCTCCGCCTTCCTGCAAGCTCTTTCCTCTTTTTATGCAGTTCTCTATCATGCTCGACTGGAACGGCAGCGGGCAGCGTTCTGAATGTGCCACGTCAATCGCATTATCGGCATTAACAAGCAGCTTTATCATGTATGCCATCTGCTTTTTATACGCCTCTAAGAACTGATCGAAAGTCTTGAAGCTCTCAACCTCGCCTGTACGTATGGAAATAACCTCGCCCTTATCAACGCCGTTTGAAAATACCAGCTCAAGCGGACGGCACATATTAAAGAATGCAGCATCGTGCCAGCCGTCTGTCTTATGCGTAGCCTGAGGTTCAACACAGCCGATTATAGCGTAGTTGCGGGCATCCTCAAGCGATACGCCTCTTGACATAAGCGCCGGGATTATTACCTCGTCATTATAGTATGCGGGAAGCCCGATACCTGTTCTTGTAAGCTCGGCAGCCTTTATTAAGAACTCATCCGGAGTACCGTTCCATATGCGCACTGAAAACGACGGCGCCGGCAAGCGTGTGTGCATGGAAGCCTGTATACACATGAATGAAAGGTCGTTAGTTGAATCAACGCCGTTTTCATCCTGTCCGCCTGCACAAAGGTTCTGGAACAGGCTGTAACCGGCAAATCCCTCAGCAGAGGCAGCATCTCTTACCTTGTTAAGGTCATTTAGCTTTACCCAGATGCAGTCCATCAATTCCTGAGCAAATTCTCTTGTAACCGCACCCTTGTCCATATCTGCTTTATAGAATGGATACATATATACATCAAACCGTCCCGGAGAAATGGAGTGGCCGCTCGATTCTGTCTGGAGCAAAAGCTGTACGAACCAGAACGACTGGCATGCCTCATAAAAAGATGTGGCAGGCTTTTCAGGAACAGTTGCACAGTTTTTTGCAATCTGCAAAAGCTCCTGCTTACGTTTCGGATCACGGCACTTTTCTGCCATGTTGTAAGCAAGTTCTGCATAACGGCGTGCGTATGTTATCGCAGCCTGGCAGCAAATGATTACAGATTCGAGAAACTCGCTTCTCTTTGCATAATCGCCGTCACCGACATCAAGCAAAGCAAGCTCTTCCTCGGCTTCTTTTATTATCCCCTCGTAACCTTTGTTTAACACCTTTGCATAATCGGCACAGAAATGGCCTATGCCGTTATAAAAATAGTTGCCGGGGGTAAAAATATTGTGCTCTATTGCCTTCTTTGTTTCCGGGCGCATATAACTGCTTGCTAAATCGCTGGTGGTCTTACCTTTCCAGTATGGGTACACTTTCTTAAGCGCCGCCTTTGTTTCTTCGGATATGTAGAAAGGGTCAGCGCTTCTGGTAGCAACAGTATCAAACTCAGCTTCCAGCCATTCATAAGAATACTCCGGGAATACCTGACAGCTTCTCGGCTTTTTAGCATTGCTTCCCACGATAAGCTCGTTATCACGTATAACTATGGGCAATTTTTCACAGATGTTTTTAAAGGCTATCGCACGCCGCTTTATTATCGGCTCATTTTCTGTAGCCATGTAGCTTTCTGTAACTATAACTGCCCTTTCATGTTCTATCTCGGGCATATCTTTAAAAAGGTCATCGATAAGTTTAGTTATTCTCGGAGGTACCGGAAGATCGGTTGTGTTAAAATTCTTCATTGTATTTGCGTCCTCTCTTTATTTATAAAAACTACTATATATAGTATATCATATCAGTCTTCATTTTGCAAGTAGTATTTACAAAAAATGCGGATAAAATCGAGGTATTTCCGTAATATTTGCCAAGATGAGGCTTTGTTGGCATCAGGAAAACACGCCCGCTTCCTTATCAAAAACTGCCTCTGCCTCCTCTTCCTCACCTATGCTGTTTAGGAGCTTGAATGTGAGTTCTGCTTTTTTATCATTGCTTGTTATCAATCTCAGCTCGCTTACCTGGGTTCTTATCGGCATATCGGTGATTATTTTTTCGCCTGTTATGTAGTTATACGCCACCAGCCTGTCATGCGGGGATGAATTGCTCTGGTGAAAATCGGCATAATATACGTAATCACCGTCAAAAATCACATTCCCTCCGCTTGTAGCGTTTATCTCGGCTATTACCTCGCCGTCCTGAGTGTCTTTGTCACTGTTGAAGCTGAGCCGGATTATTTCAGCCGGATCATTATACATATGCGCCGCTCTGCTTTCCCTGCGAGCAAAGTATACCGCCTCCTCTGTAACCCGAACTGAATCGCCGGCGATATAATATACCCGTTCATTGCTGCGAAGTTTATCACGGGCTCCAAAAAAATACTCATACTGTACTGCGCCGGAATTATCCAGTCTTTTCGTTCTGAATGTGTAATATTCCCATATATTCCCGTTTTTATCGGCTTTTTCCGCAATAACTCTTTCATCTTCAGGCTGGGATGTAAAAGAAACAGTCATCGAATCCCCGTTCCAGTACACTTTTTTATCAAACAACTCACCCAACTTCCGCACCGGCAGATACGTTGTTCCCTTATACAGTATGCTCCCCGGCACTTGGCTTCCGTCCGCTATCGTATAATCCTCCTGCCATCCGATACGGTCTATGCCGTCGGCATTTATTCGTACCATGTTAATCGCAGCATAAATGTTTTCGGCAATTGCCGGAATATTGAACATTATCGCACCCACAGCTATCCCTGTCGCCAGTCCTGCTATGTATCGTTTCATTTCTCCGCTCTCCTTTCCGGATACTTCCCCATCTCAGCCAGTATTTTTGCCGCCTGGTTTGCGTCCATTTCGGAAACATCCAATTTTTCTGTATCCAACAAATCGTAATCTCTTAGTCTTAATATGCTCCTCTCAATAATATCAGGGCTGCGCTTTCCGAAGCTAATATCACGTTTGAGCCGCTCTGTTAAAGCTTCTTCACTGCAAACTAAAGATACGCTAATAAGTTGGCACTGCTTCATATCAATCCTGTTTATGATGCTTTCTATAATTTCTCTCTTATTCATCACCCAGCAGAATATTATATTCTCCAGCTCAGTACAGCGTATGAAGCTATTGAGCAAAAAACAGATATTGTCAATAACCATGCCTTTTGTTTCATCGTTTACGATAAACGGCTCCATGTCCCAGCACCAATCACCATCAAGGAAAACACTCCTGCTAAGCAAATGCTTTAATTCATTGCATACTGACGTTTTCCCCACACCCATTGTGCCGCTGATAAAGTACAGCTGTTTCATCCTTGTTCCTCCATATTTTTCTCAAAATATATCATATCAACCAGCTGCCTGCCGTCCTCAAATATGGGATGGTCATAATTATCCGTGAAAAAGTTTTTCACTGTAAACGTTCGCTTAAACCCGCATTTTTCATAAAATCCCACAGTTGACGGACTATCGCCTGTACCGGCTCTGAGCTTGAAAAACCGTCCGCTGTATTCCTTTTCTATGTAATCTATAAATCTTTTCCCTAATCCCCTTTTCTGATACTCTTTTGATACGGCAATATTTTTTATTTCCAGCACACCGCCTCCCTCATCGGTAACAGCACATACGGCTACCGTATTTTCGCCATCAAACATCACATACAAATCAGAACGCTTAAGATAGCGAAAAATCATGCTCTCCTGCTCATCCCCCAAAAGCAAAAGCTCCATATACTCCTCTTTATTATCGCTTATCTTCTTTATCTGCATAATTGTCTCCAATACAAAAGCCGCACAGGATAATCCCATGCGGCGTATTTTATCTTAAAAATGCGTCAATTATTACACCCTCGGCCTCTTCTTCCGTCATCCCGAGAGTTCTGAGCTTCATGACCTGCTCATCGTTTATACGGCCGATCGCCGCTTCGTGTATAATGGCCGCATCCACGTGGTTTGCGCCTATTTCCGGGATAGAACGCACCTGTGCGGTATCCATCAAAATTGAGTCGCATTGTATATGTGCATGGCACTTTGCATTGCCGACAGCACAGGGATGGAACACCTGTACCGACGTGCCTTTAGCCACCGAACGCGATATTATCTGCGCTGAGCTTCCGCTGCCGTTTAACTCTACGACAATATCGGAATCCGCCCGCTGGCTGCCGTGCGTCATAAGCCTTTCGGTAACGAACAGCTTTGCGCCAGCTTTCATGTATATTTCAGTCTTGCGAACCGTGGAATCTACGCCTTTTATCTGAGCGGTATCAAGTGTGAACACCGAATCCTCTTCCATAAACACCCTTGTTACAGGATTTAGCACCTTGGAGCCGGTACCCTCGCCCATACCGTAATGCTTTTCCTCATAGCGCACATTTGCTCCCTTTCCTATGTGGAAAGAATGGATACCGTCATGGCGGCTTTCGTTACAGCCGCTGTTGTGGATACCGCAGCCGGCTATTATCGTAACTTCCGAGCCATCTTCCACGTAAAAGTCATTGTAAACAACGTCCATCATTCCCGACGCATCTACTACTACTGGAATATGCACCTGTTCACCCCCGGCGTTTTTGTCTATATATACATCTATACCCTGCTTATCGGTTTTCTTCTTTATTTTTATATGCTCGCTGTCACCGTGACAAAGCGCAGTGCCGTTATAACGCAGATTATATGCGCCCGTCTGCGAAAAGCCCTTGTCGTCAATTACCGTGAGCAGCTCCTTCGTTATCTGATCAAGCTCTGTCATATNNTCCTTACGACATATATTTACAGGCAGCATCATTTTTTAACAGCGTCGGAAGAATCTCATCCCTTGTACCGAAACCGCTTATGCGCCCGCCTTCAATAACCATTATTTTATCAGCCATGCGGATTATCCTCTCCTGATG
>DBQZ01000113.1:0-12235 GCA_002305435.1 Clostridiales bacterium UBA1381 | reverse complement strand
AGCATGGAAAAGCTCCAAAGGTCAATACCGGCTTCCGGTTCGTCAAATATGCACACCTTATGCTTTTTTGCCAATACAGTCGCTATTTCAAGCCTCTTCATCTCGCCGCCTGATAATGTTGAATCTATTTCACGGTTAAGATATTCTTTAGCGCAAAGGCCGACCTTTGCCAAAATCCCGCAGCATTCATCCTCATCCATTTCCCGTCCGGCAGAAAGCTCTATCAGCCGGTACACTGTCATCCCCTTAAAGCGGGGCGGCTGCTGAAAAGCGTACCCTATTCCCTTTCTTGCCCTCTCATCTATGGAGCAGTTCGTTATGTCTTCGCCGTCAAGGAAAATACTGCCTGCCGTGGACGGCTCAAGCCCCATTAAAACCTTGGCAAGCGTTGATTTGCCGCTGCCGTTGGGGCCGGTGATTATAAGCGTTTCACCGCTGTTCACGCTGAAGCTGACGTGATCGAGGATGTAACGCTCCCTGTCATTTTCCTGTACTTTAAATGCAAGATTTTTTACATCAAGCATACTCTCAT
Organism: Clostridiales bacterium UBA1381; assembly: GCA_002305435.1. Lineage (GTDB taxonomy): Bacteria > Bacillota > Clostridia > UBA1381 > UBA1381 > UBA1381. The sequence goes on along the minus strand of DBQZ01000113.1, from coordinate 11,703 downwards.
CTCCTTCTATATACTTGGCCAAACCCGCCTGTATAGTTCGTATATAATCACACTTTATCTATATAATAACCCAAGCCTATTATATTATATACGTTTTTTTCCTATTCGTCAAGAGTATTATTGCAAAAACATAGGAAAATTGTAGGAAATATACCTGTTGAATTTAACGTATTTTCCCCACAAACGCCATAAAACAAAGCGCACAGTTCCCTGTACGCCTTTGCTTAAATATGTGTTTCATCACTCACAGTCCACTTCTACATCTCTGACCGTTGCGTTGTGTATTGCCCCCTCATAAAAACCGTTCCTTTTCGCCTTTATCCGCAGATTTTCCAGAACAAAATCCGATAAAACGTACTGGCTTTCATCAGTTTTAACATCAAAGTACGCATCACATTCAAAGCTACAATTTTTAACCGTAATATGCCCAGCATATGACAGAGGCCTGTCCGTGCGATCCTTAAGGTCGTAAAACTGCGTCCACGGATTGATATTTATAAAGCTCCGGACTTTCCCCTCTATATCCTCGACTGTGATATATTCATACAGCTGAGGAGTATCAGGACGCATTTTCAGCCATAAAAAGTTCATACTGTCAAGTACCCTGCTGCGCCTGAATATAATATTCCTGTTATGAACGGACTCCGACCCGCAAGTCAGGCAACCGTGGCAAAAACCGTACGTACAATCCTCGATTATTATTCTTTCGTTGGAACCGTTTTCCGGCATCTCGTCTGCCCACGGCCCTTTGCCGCCCTTTAACACAACAGAATCATCATTTACCTCCATATAGCAATCCTTTATAAGAACATCGGTACAGACATCTATATCTATAGCATCGGTACTCGGCGCCTTAACCGGGGAAACAGGTGAAAATATACGGCATCCGAGATATTTAACATGGTCGCATTTATAAATATGCGTCGTCCAGTAGTGCGAATTTTGCAAATTGACGCCTGCAATAAGCACATTACTGCAATTGGACATATAAATAAGTCTCGGACGCTGCTCGTCCTTGTTCGTGCAGTCGGGATTCCATTTCTGCCTGAGCCAAAATGCTTTCCATGACCTCAGACCGTTGCCATCTATTGTGCCGCTGCCAAAAATCGTAAACCCATCTATACCGTCCGCATTTATAAGGGCGGAAAAATACAAACAGGTTTCACCTTCCATTCTCGTCTGCATAAGAGGATAGTCGCTTACGTCATCGCTTCCTTTTAGTGTACCGCCTTCTGATATATAAAGGTTTACTCCATGCCGGAAAAACAGCGCCCCTGTACAGTATACTCCCGGAGGAACAACGATAACTCCGCCTCCCTCCTCCGCTACCCTGTCTATCAGCGACTGTATCTCTTTTGTGTAAAGCTTTCCATCATCAAAAATACCGTACTGCGTCAGTACATACTGTCTTTTAAACTCGGACAGCTTTGGGATATTTATATCATAAAACCATTCATCTATCACTGTTCCATCTGGAAATGTTTCTGTCTTATTCACAGCAATATACTCCTCAAACAAATTATTATGCTAAAAACTAAAGTGTTTATCCATTTTTGCCGTTGCCTCCCAGGCTGTCAATTATCGTTATAACCAAGCCCTTTATGCGATTTTCAGTTGTACGATACGGAGCTATCCTAAGCGTGTAATAACGCCCGTTCATCGCCGTAACTTCACGGTCAATTGGAACAAGCGTCTTTAGCACACTGTTTGCATCGGATACAATATCCTCTTCGGGAAAACTATGGGCGAATATCTGTATAGACCGCCCTATATCCGGTTCCATCAACTGAAATTCACGACCTATGTACTCGGTAAATTTACGTATGTTCAAATTACCGTCCACAAACAAAATACCTATCATCGTAGATGAGAGGAAATTTGAAAGGTCGTTTGTCATTATCGTCAGCTCGTCAAGCTTCTGCTGATATTCAGCATTAACAGTATATAACTCTTCATTTACCGATTGCAGCTCTTCATTGGAACTCTGCAGCTCTTCATTTGCTGTCAGCAATTCTTCATTTGCTGCCTGCAGCTCTTCGTTCACGGTTTCAAGCTCACCTATAGTCGATTTTAAATCATTCTGCGATTCATGCAGCTCTTGTTCAAGATCGTCTATCCTTCTGGCAGCAGTAGCATCAATATCGTACTTTTCCTTTACACCGTCAGTTTCGATGTTTCTTTTTTCAACGAACATCATAACTACCAGCTCACAATCCTCATGGTGTTCCCATTTTATTGGTTCAACTATCAGATCTATATTTTTAATTCCGCTGGGAGTGTCTACAGATATTCCTGTATATGTCACAGAGGTATGCTCTACCCTGCACCGATTTAATGCAGTCGAGGCTGCCAGTCCAATGTCCTTATTCAACATACTGAATACGTTAAACGTAGCCTTCCCGGGAGCTATAGACAGATAGTCAGCATAATTTCCAAAGAAATGTATTACATTATTTCTATCATCAATAACTACCGATGGCGGAAGAAATCTCTCCAGATACTGTGTGTATATATTTTCAAGTGAATAATTCATATTGTTATGCTCGCTTATTGAGTTTGTTTTTGTTAGCGTAGGTTGGATATTGGGCACATTGTACTGTGCCGGAGTCCAATTATCCATTTTTGCGCCGCCCTTATGTATATATATTTTCTCCGCTCCACGATACGGGCGGAATACATTTGCACATTCATTTGCTGTTTCACTTTTCCCCAAAAACAGGTAACCGCCATTTTTTAGGGCAGAATGGAAAATGGCAAACAGCCCTCTTTGCAGTACTGGCTGGAAATATATCATAACGTTGCGGCAGCTTATCAAATCAAGCTTGCCAAACGGCGGATCTGAGAGCATATTATGCGGTGCAAATATTATCATTCTACGTATAGTTTTCGATATGTAATATAGATCATTTTTCTTGGTGAAATACTTTGCAAGTCGCTCCGAAGAAACATCGTCAAGGATACTTTCGGTGAAAACGCCTTTACCTGCCTTTTCAATAGCAGAAACATCAACATCCGTAGCAAATATTTTGACATCTCTTTCCATATGCAGCTCTTCCATTACCTCCTGGAACAGTATCGCTATGGAATATGCCTCTTCACCTGTAGAACAGCCCGCACTCCACACACGAATCGACTCATTTTCCTTTGCCTTTTCTACCAACGGACGTATAGTGCTTTGCTTTAGCTGCTCAAACGCCGAGGCATCGCGGAAAAAGTTCGTCACTCCAATAAGTATTTCCCTAACCAAAATCTTTACTTCTTCAACATTATTGTCCAGCCAGTGGGCATAATCCTGAAAACTCGCACTGTGGTTGACAACCATACGCCGTTCTATGCGCCTTAATACCGTAGTACGTTTATAATTAGTAAAATCTATATTGCTGACTTTTTTCAATACGCCGTAGATATGAGAGAATATCTCTTCATCTGAGAAAAATCCCTCCGTTTCGTGCGATTTAAAGATTGTCGGGTAATTTGAGAAATTAAGTATCTCATCCGCTATCTCCTTAGGCGAAAGTATCCAGTCCACTATTCCAGTACTGATTGCGCTCTTAGGCATGCCGTCAAACTTTGCTGTAGCCGGATTTTGTACGATAACAAGACCGCCGTGTTCTTTTATCGCTTTTATGCCCTTGGTACCATCCGTACCCGTACCCGAAAGCACAACAGCAGCCGAACGCTCCTTGCGTTCTTCTGCCAGTGAAGTGAAAAATATATCTATGGGATGGTTTAATATTCCATGTACATATTCCGTCAGTATAAGTTTTCCGTTATGGAGCGTCATGTTATTCTTTGGCGGAATAAGATATACTGTATTGGGTTCAATCATCATTTCATTCTCCGCCTGCACGACTCTCATATCTGTATGCTTGCCGAGAATATCAGCCATAAGACTTTTGTAATCCGGGGAAAGATGCTGGACAACTACAAAACTTAATCCACTATTTCCCGGCATACAGCCGAAAAACTGTTGCAGCGCTTCAAGTCCGCCCGCAGAAGCGCCTATCCCGATAATAATAGGCAAGCTTTTTAACGCCCGATCCGGATCCGAAATAACGATATTTGAGCCGGTTTCTTTTTTTGCAGCTGTTTCTTCAAAATTGTCCTTCATTATTTATTCCTCCATTGCATTTTCCAGCCACTTCTTTTTAAACTCCTCTGCCGATAATGGTTTACTGTAGTAATACCCTTGACATATAGAACATCCCATATTGAGAAGCACTGCAACCTGAGCTTTCGTTTCTACACCCTCAGCAATACATGTCATACCATTATTCTTACATATCTGTATTATATTCTTCACAAGCAGCCGGTCCGCTTCATTGCTTGCCAGCTCATTCACGAGCCCTCTGTCCAGCTTTACTGTATTAAACTTCACGTTTGTAAATATAGCCATATTGGAATAATGCGAACCGAAATCATCCAACGCAAATTCCATCCCTACCTGGCGAAAATTATCCAGAATATGCGAAAGCGTTGCTTTTTCAATATCCAGCCCCGATTCTGTTATCTCCAGCTCTATCATCCCGGATAGTATTTCCGGATAACGGCTCTGTATCGCCAGCATGGATGCGGGAGCATTGGGATCAAGCAGGGTAACACGTGATATATTAACAGATATCTTAATTGGGTCAAACCCCTCCTCATACCACTTTTCCATATATTCAAGCGTACGGTCGAGCACGAAAAAGTCAAGTTCCCTTATTGTCCTGTTCTTTTCCATCGCATCAATGAATTTGCTCGGAGGTATAAGCGAACCATCCTCATCAATTCCTCTTATAAGCGCTTCCGCCCCGACAACCGCTTCAGTCCTCATATCAATCTTTGGCTGAAAATACACTTCAAACTTTCCACTTTGAGCCGCACTGCCGAAATCAGAATACTTCACTCCCCATAAATTATCCCGATCAGTTGTATGTATTGCCGTTATATCTTGGCATCGCATTATCGACTTTGCTTCCTTAACAAGGTTCTTTGCATAAAATACACCGCTTGACCACGTATATCCAATACGTATCTGATCACGATAACAGCTTTGCAATATTCCCCTCGCTCGAGTACATCTTTCTATAAACGACTCAATCGTAGTATTGGGGCAAAGCGCCACAAACTCAGAATCCCACGTCCTAAACAGGTACGACCTCCCAAAAAGTTCTGCCAACACCTCTGAAACGTGCAGAATAAGTTTGCTTCCGTATTCAAATCCCTGCATACTGTTTATGGCCGGCAAATTGGGGATATCAAGAGCCAAAGCTCCCAACGAACTGTATATGTCCGAGCTTACCGAATCAATCACATCGCTGTATGAGCGAAGATTCGGAAGGGTTGTCAGACTATCCACAGGCCTGTCATCCTCATTTGGCTGCAACCTCTTATTATGCGAAGCGCTGAGAATATATTTTACCATAATCGTAGGCAACGCTACTCTGTCAATATGCAGCTGAGGATTTTCTATACAGAAAAAGCCACTGTCAAGTTCTTTCTGGTTCATTACTGGCAAGGCTATATAATTCCACGAGCTTTTCCCATTTCGCCGCCCAGACGGCGAAAGCGCATCGCTGTTTTTCATGAACACCGGTTTTTTCTCCTGCATGCAGCGGCACAAAAACGGGAACTTTCCTATTCGCATACCGGAAACCGCTCTTTGAATGCTCAGCTTTCCCTCAGCAGTCCATTCATACATCATCGTGATAACTTGCTTGTTCTCTGCCAATGCCAGAAGATATACGCGATCTGCATTATAATATTGTCCGATATTTTTGAGAATATTTCTTACCGCACCATCTGCTGAACCTGATAAAAATGCTCCTGCCAAACAATTAAGCGCCACATCTTTTTCATCATCAGACAGAGCAGATAAAAGCTCTCTTCCCCAATTGATACTTAAATTCCCGTCCGCCGGTTCAAACAGATGCCACAATTCCTCTTCATTGCTTTTTTCAGTCATAAATACAACCGTGTCTGAGGCAGAATTTTTCCACAGGCTGCATAGTCCACGAAGGTTTCTTAATATCAACTCAACATCCCAGCCTTGTTCTTGGATGTATACGCAGCCTGCTATAAATTTAAGTGTACGCATTATCGTTGTACCCGACATCGCCGAACGCACAAATGCAAACGCATCCTCAAGCTGCTTTTTTGCCGCTGAACGTGAAGAAACATCTGCAAGAAAAACGAGGAAATCCTCCTCTCCACAGCGGCCAACAATTGTTTCAGAACCGATTGATAGCGAAAACGCAGAAGATATATACATTTGTTTTTGGGCAGCGCTGCCGTATTCGTCATCCTCCATAGAAGCAAAGCCGTTTATATGTATGAGCGATACTGCGCACGACGTTTCTTTAGCCAACAGCTTTGATATTATCTGCTTTGCCGTAGCCATATCGTAAAAGCCGGTTTCGTCCTTGCCAATATCTGTACCATTTTCCCATATATGCCGACGTTCAATATCGTTGACGTAATCAAACAAATATACCTGCTGCGTTGCCTGATCCTTTATAAGATTTATCGTATTTAATACCCAGTGGATATTCCCTGATGAATCAATCCGGCGGTAACGAAAAGTTTCCCAAACCGTATCACTTGAAGCCGCCTTAAGCATCGCCTCCCGGCTGAATTCTTCTAAAAATTCCTTGCTGTCATAAGTATTAAACAGTTTTTTTCTCTCTGTTTCTATTACATCGCTGCAGCTTTGTACAGATGAAATATCCATATGAGTGCTGCCTTCAAACCACAGTTCCTTTACCAAATCCTTTGATAAATTAGCTTTTATACTCATGACAAGAGTAGGATAAACCGCATCTGGAAGCTTGGGGAAACTTACAAAACCAGTTTTCCTCTCGGAATCATCCACCATAAATGTTTTTACACCAATGGCTTTTACAGGTAAACCGCTTTTATCAAATATCTTACTGTACGACATAGACGCCCATCCATAACTCTCCGATGCCCGATATCTCAAGATGAAGCTGCCGCTGCCGCTTGGCTTGTCGTTTAAAATCTCATTTCCAAATTCACGAAAAGCGGCTGCTGAATCAGGATGTACCCATCCGAAAGCTATAAGAGACTCTGGAAAATCATCTATTGTTTCGCTTTTTACACCAAAACCGTTTCTTGAATCAACAAATGTATACTGCTTACTTTTGATATCAACCTCCCACATTACTCTGGTTGTATTCTCAAACGCCATAGAGAGCATTTTTTCGCACTCAGCCAATCTCTGTTCTTTCTTCCTAACCTCTGAAATATCCTGCAATATTTCCAAAAGAACCGGATACTCGCTTTGCGGATACGGCACCTTAACATCCCTCACCGCATAATATCTATAATCCTGCCCTCTATATGATACACGATATTCGTCTTCTTCTGCACATTCTCTTTCACAGACGCGGTGAAGCATCCTTCCGTATCTTGAGGCATCATGCGGATGTATCAGTACTATATTCTCATTGTTGCTGCTGCGGTTTATATAGATCTGACGTACAGTTTTTCCCACTTCAACAAGGCGGACGATTTCTCCCATATTCTCCATTAAGGCGTTTATTATGACAGGATGCGGCTGAGAAGTAAAAGGCGGTTTAACATTATCTGATCTTTTTATATCCGAAGTGATACAAATATGATTTTCCCTGTTCTTTCGCGCCTGCTCAAGATTATGGGCCGCCGCTGCATAAAACATACCAAACGAAAACGAAGCGCCGGACGCTGCATATATTCCAATATTTATCATTAGCCGCAGAGAAGCGCCGGGTAGAATATTCATCCGGCAAATCTGTTCTGCCTTATTCAGTAACGCTTTATTTGTAATGGAAGGATCTGTTATAAAGACAATAAACTTATTTTGATCTACATTACCGATTAAGTCTGTCGCCCTGAATAATCTTGAGAGTCTTTCAGCCGCCGCTTCCAGAATCTTTTCTCCCGATTCTTCATTTTCGTCGTTGATAGAAAAATCAAAATCTTCAATTTCGACTAAGAACATTGCGCAAACGTCATCGTGACTCATATTTTTCAGATAATTGGACACATACCGTTTAATTGAGTCATGCTTGAAAAATCCGGACAGTACACCTTTGGACATCCCGTTTTGCGGTTCGTACACCTCTTCTATCATTTTTGGTGATGTTTTCTTACTGCCAGTCATAATGCATACCTTCTTACATAACACTGTTTTGGCTAATACGATTATATTCCTATCTATTATATATTATATATCTATTTTGTTGATTTGTAAATACCTTTTTAGGCATATATTCGGCATTTTTTTTACATAAAAGAAATGCCCCGGAGGAATTCTATCCTACGGGTGCATATCGCTAGGGACTCGCCTGCAAAAGCTTTATCAGCTCCCCATCAATGCAGAACGGATCCCTTTGAATATTGTTTTTTTCGCTTCAACAGCCTCTTCCTTTGAGAGCGGCTTCGTATCAGCCAGCGGGTATTCAAGCCCCATTTCCTTATACTTGCTCTTCCCCATATCGTGATACGCAAGCACATCAACGGCTTTTACGCAGTTAAAGCGTCCTATAAACTTTCCCAATTCGTAGAGGTATTCCTTATGCTGAGTTATGCCGGGGACTACCACGTGCCGTATCCACACAGGAGTGCCGTTATCGTTGAGGTATTCGAGGAATTCTAAGATATTCTTGTTGGAATGGCCGGTAAGCTTTATGTGTTCTTCGTCGTTTATATGCTTGATGTCAAGCATCACAAGATCACACGAATCCATAAGACGATCGAATTTAGCCTTATCCTCCTTGCGGAAAGTAACTCCGGAGGTATCAAGGCAGGTGTGAATATTCCGTTTTTTCGCCTTTTCAAAAAGCTCTGTAACAAAATCAATTTGCACAAGCGGCTCTCCGCCGGTCACAGTTAAACCGCCCCTTTTCAAAAACGGCTCATACCTTTTATAATCCTCAAGAATCTCCTCGGCTGTCTTTTCCTCAGCCCCCTCCTGCGACCATGTGTCGGGATTATGGCAGTACAGACAGCGCATGGGACATCCCTTTAAAAACACGACATACCGTATCCCCGGCCCATCCACCGTGCCGAATGTTTCTATAGAATGAATCTTTCCCGTCATTGGCGCACACTCCCTCTGTTATTTATATAATATCAAGGACTGCCCGCAGTACGGGCAGCCCTCGCATCTCATCAGATAGACTGGTGGAACGTTCTGGAGATAACGTCGTCCTGCTGTTCCTTAGTCAGTTTTATAAAATTAACGGCGTAGCCGGATACTCTTACTGTAAGCTGAGGATACTTTTCCGGATGCTTCTGAGCATCAAGAAGCGTTTCCTTTGTGAAAACGTTTACATTAAGATGATGACCGCCTTTTTCCACATAACCGTCAAGCAATGATACCAAATTTTCAACCTGCTGTGTAGCCATTTCGTTTACCTCCTTTAATTATTTCAAATGTCCTCTGTTTCTTTCTGCAATCTGGGATCGCAGCAGCAATTATTGCGGAGCTTGTCTATATCAAGCTCTCCTGAAAATACCATGTCGTCCTTTCCCAAAGCGTCGGGAACTATCGAGAACGTGTTGGATATACCGTCCTGAGCATGGCGGAACGGCAGCTTTGCAACAGATGAGAGCGAAGCGGCAGCTCCGTGTGTGTCACGTCCGTGCATGGGGTTTGCTCCGGGAGCCAACGGTTCTCCCATCTTTCTTCCATCAGGCGTATTACCTGTTTTCTTACCGTAAACAACGTTTGATGTTATGGTTAGAATAGACATTGTAGGTACGCTGTCACGGTAGGTGTAATGCTTTCTGATTTTATACATGAAGTTTCTTACAACTTCAACCGCAATATCGTCTACACGGTCATCATTATTGCCGTATTTGGGGAAATCACCCTCAGTCTCGTAATCAACAACGATACCATTCTCATCACGTATCGGCTTTACCTTAGCATACTTTATCGCACTCAGCGAATCTGCAACTACCGACAAGCCGGCAATACCTGTTGCAAAGTATCTCTTTACCTCTCTGTCATGAAGCGCCATTTGCAGCTTTTCATAGCAGTACTTGTCGTGCATATAATGGATAACGTTTAGGGTGTTTACATAAAGCCCTGCCAGCCATTCCATCATATCGTCAAACTTGCTCATTACATCGTCATAATCGAGATATTCGCCCTCTACCGGTCTGTATTTCGGGCCAACCTGCACCTTCATGCGTTCGTCAACACCGCCGTTTATTGCATAAAGCAGGCACTTTGCAAGATTTGCACGTGCGCCGAAGAACTGCATCTCCTTGCCGACTCTCATGGATGATACGCAGCAGGCTATAGCGTAATCATCGCCGTGCACCTCACGCATCATATCGTCGTTCTCATACTGGATAGACGAAGTCTTTATTGACATCTTTGCGCAGTATTCCTTAAACTTCTGCGGCAGATTGACAGACCACAAAACGGTCATATTCGGCTCAGGCGCAGTGCCTAAGTTATCAAGCGTATGCAGATAACGAAGCGATGTCTTTGTAACAAGCGGCCGACCGTCAATGCCAACACCGCCGATCGATTCCGTCACCCAAGTCGGGTCGCCTGAGAAAAGCTCGTTATACTCAGGCGTTCTTGCGAATTTAACAAGACGCAGCTTCATTATGAAATGGTCGATATATTCCTGAGCTTCCTCCTCTGTGATAAGCCCTCTGTCAAGGTCTCTCTGTATATAAATATCAACAAATGTGGAGGTTCTGCCCAAGCTCATAGCAGCGCCGTTCTGCTCTTTTACAGCTGCCAGATAGCCAAAATAAAGCCACTGTATTGCCTCCCTGGCATTAGCTGCCGGCTTTGAAATGTCAAATCCGTAAATCTCGCCCAGCTTTTTCAGCTCGTCAAGCGCACGCAGCTGCTCTGCAAGCTCTTCTCTGAGACGGATATTATCAGGAGTCATTCTGACAAGCGATGTATCAAGCTGATGCTTTTTATCCTTTATAAGATAATCAACGCCGTAAAGGGCAACACGCCTATAGTCGCCGATTATTCTGCCTCTGCCGTAAGCATCGGGTAACCCGGTGATAATAGCAGACTTCCTTGCCAGACGCATCTCAGGTGTATAAGCATCAAACACGCCCTGATTATGGGTCTTTCTATATTCGGTAAATATCTTTACTACTTCAGGATCTACTTCATACCCATACTCACGGCAGGCATTCTGTGCCATTCTGATGCCGCCAAAAGGCTGAAGAGATCTTTTAAACGGTTTGTCGGTTTGGAATCCGACTATTTTTTCCAAGTCCTTGTTAAGGTATCCGGCTCCGTGCGATGTTATTGTAGATACAACTTTAGTATCCATATCCAATACGCCGCCGGCTTCTCTTTCCTGTTTTGACAGTTCCATTACCTGCTCCCAGAGCTTTTTTGTAGCCTCTGTAGCCGGAGCCAGAAATTCCTCTCCGCCGTCATACGGCGTGTAGTTGTGCTGTATGAAATTCCTGACGTTTACGGTGCCGTTGCACCAGCGGCCTTTTTCAAAGCCTTCCCATTGTGTGTAAAACTCTTGCTTCATTCTTCTCCTCCTTTGATCGGTGTGACCATAAGATACTTTACCAATCGTATCCTTGTGGGATTTGTTTGGTGTGTTATTATTATAACATATCGCACCGCTATTGTCAACAAAATAATTAGCCAACCACAACATATTGTATATCATCACCAATTTTGGCTAAAAATGTCCACAAGATTACTGCATTTTA
>DBQZ01000070.1 GCA_002305435.1 Clostridiales bacterium UBA1381 | reverse complement strand
AGCGTGGATCAGCGGCTCAGAGATGAGGGAATAAGAAACAACGTATCACTCGTAGTAGGCGGAAGCATAAGAAGCGCTGCCGATGTTGTAAAAGCCGTTGCTTTGGGGGCTGATGCCTGTTATATCGCAACGAGCGCCCTTTTAGCACTGGGATGTCATCTGTGCCGTACGTGCCAAAGCGGCAAGTGTAACTGGGGTATAGCCACTCAAAGACCGGAATTGGTAAAAAGGCTCAATCCCGATATTGGCTCCCGTCGCTTGGTAAACCTTATTACAGCATGGAAGCACGAGATAAAAGAATTGATGGGCGGTATGGGTATCAATTCCATAGAAGCGTTAAGAGGCAACAGGCTTATGCTTCGCGGAGTAGGATTAAACGGAAAGGAGCTTGAGATATTAGGTATCTCACACGCAGGAGAATGAAAAGAATATATGTTAATGAAGAATGGTGCTTAGGCTGTCATCTGTGTGAATATAACTGCGCTTTTGCCGAAACCGGCGAGGCAAATATGTCGCTGGCGCTTAAGGACAAGGAAATATACCCTAAAATTAGGGTTGAGGACGACGGCAAAATAATGTATGCGGTATCCTGCCGCCATTGCGATGACGCTATCTGCGTAAAATCCTGTATATCAGGGGCGCTTACAAAAGAGGACGGCGTTGTAAAGATTGATAAAAACAAATGTATCGGCTGTCTTACATGTATCCTTGTATGTCCGTACGGGGCATTACGCACGAACGGAGAGCAGGCGGTTGTGAAATGCGAGCTTTGTACCGACAACGCTTGCGGGGAACCGGCCTGTGTAAAGGGATGTCCCAATAATGCGATTTGTTTTGAGGAGAGAGATTGATGAAAAACTATGTAATTATAGGAGGAGGCATTGCGTCTCTGGGCTGCATAGACGGAATACGCTCAAAAGACAGCGAAGGCAAGATAACGCTTATCTGCGGTGAAAATGCTGCCCCTTATGCAAGGCCTTTAATATCATACTATTTGGAAAACAAGACCGATTTTGAAAAAATGGCATACCGCAGCCCGGAATTTTACGAAAATAACAACGTCTGTATAAAATATGGCGTTATGGCAGAAAAAATAGACGAGGGAGAGGTTGTATGCGATAACGGTGAGCATATACCGTATGACGAGCTGTTAGCTGCGATGGGTTCATCACCGTTTGTGCCGCCGATAAAAGGGCTTGAGACTGTGGAAAAACAGTTTACATTTATGACTGAGGAAGATGCGCTTTCAATAGAGGAAGCCGTCTGCAAGGATTCAAGGGTATTGATAGTGGGAGCAGGTTTAATAGGCCTAAAATGCGCCGAAGGGTTAAAGGATCGTGTAAGAGATATAACAGTCTGCGATTTGGCGGACACCGTGCTCTCCAGTATTCTTGACAGCGAGTGCGCTGAGCCAGTAAAGGCGAAGCTTGAGGAAAACGGCATAAAGCTGATGCTCGGTGATACAGCTGAGGAATTTTCCTCTAACAGCGCAAGGATGAAAAGCGGCTCTACAGTGGAATTTGACGTATTAGTAATGGCAGTAGGTGTGCGGCCTAATGTATCCTTGTTGAAAGAAGCCGGAGCTGAGGTCGGCAGGGGCGTTATTACAAACGACAGAATGCAGACATCTCTGCCGCACATATATGCTGCCGGAGATTTAGCAGAGGCACTCGATATTTCAAGCGGCAGTAAAAAGATAATGGCAATACTTCCTAATGCTTATTTGGGAGGATTTTGCGCCGGAGTAAATATGGCAGGCGGGGATGAGGTCTTTGACAACCAGATACCAATGAACTCCATAGGCTTTTTCGGATACCACATAATGAGCGCCGGAAGCTATGATGGCGAGCTGTATGAAGAAAAGGATTCGTTGCATATAAAGAAGCTGTATGTAAAGGATAACCGTCTCGTAGGCTTTATACTTATCGGAGAGGTCGAAAGAGCCGGCATATACACGTATCTTATACGCAACAGCATCCCTCTTGATACTATTGATTTTGATCTGGTCAAAAAAAATCCTCAGCTTTTAGCATTTTCTGAAAATTACCGTAGAAAAACTCTGGGAGGTGTGTTATAATGTTTATAGATGCAGCAGGCCTTGACTTTAAAGAGCTTAATGAAAAGATACGTACAACTGAAGGGGATGTTAAACTCGGTGGATGTATGGGTCAGCGATTTATTGCTGCCGGCATGGGCGAGCGCAGGCTGGAGATAGACGGTATACCCGGCAATGCACTCGGCGCTTATTTAAACGGCGCTGTAATATGTGTAAACGGCAACGCCCAGGATGCAGTCGGTGATACGATGAACGACGGTGAGATATACGTTCATGGAAACATCGGTGATGCTGCCGGTTATGCGATGCGTGGCGGGAACATTTTCGTGCAGGGAAATGCCGGATACCGTGCCGGAATACACATGAAAGCGTATAAGCAAAAACATCCGGCGCTTGTTATAGGAGGCTGTGCAGGCAGTTTCCTCGGCGAATACCAGGCCGGGGGAACGATAGTTGTATTAGGACTTGGAGCAGGGAAGAGGAAAATTGTTGGCAATTACCCCTGTACCGGAATGCACGGCGGACGTATGTATCTGCGTGGCAAATGCGAGGGTATAAGATTTCCAAGCCAAGTTACGACGCATATTGCGGATGATGAAGAACGAGCGGAAATAGAAAAATTAGTAAAAAGTTTCTGTGATGCTTTTGGTTTTGATGCAGGTGAAATAATGGATTCACCGTTTACGGCAGTGCTTCCCGATACGAAAAACCCATTTAAGCAGATGTACGTTGCAAATTGATGAAAGAGCAGGTGAAAACTGTGATTTATACCGAAAAAGAAGTAATACAGTATGTGAATGAAGAGGACGTAAAATTTATCCGTCTCGCTTTCTGCGACGCTTTCGGCAATCAGAAGAATATATCAATAATGCCGTGCGAGCTTGAGAGGGCGTTTGAAAGCGGGATAGTAATAGATGCTTCAGCGATAACAGGCTTTAACGGTGAGGTGTATTCGGATCTTTTCCTGTTTCCCGACCCATCAACGCTTGTCGTACTTCCGTGGAGGCCTGATCACGGGCGGGTAGTGAGAATGTTTTGCAGCATAAAATATCCCGATGGAAAGGGCTTTGAGCTTGACAGCCGCAGGATACTTCGGGAAGCGGTTAAAACTGCACTTAGCGAGGGTTATACGTTTTCATTCGGTTCAGAGCTGGAGTTTTATCTTTTTAATTGTGATGAAAACGGCAACCCCACCACAATACCTCATGACCATGCGTGTTATATGGACATTGCCCCGATGGACAGAGGAGAGAATGTACGCCGTGATATTTGCCTTACCCTCGAAAGGATGGGGATACGTCCGGAAAGCTCACATCATGAGGAGGGACCGGGTCAAAATGAGATAGATTTCCGTTTTTCAGACCCGATAACGGCGGCTGATAACTCTGTAACATTTCTTTCGGTGGTAAGAACGATAGCTGCGGTAAACGGGCTGTATGCCGACTTTTCACCGAAGCCTATAGCCGATGAGCCGGGTAACAGCTTTCATATAAACATTTCTGTACACAGCACGAAAAATGAGAGGGATATTCTGCCGTATGTTATCGGCGGGCTTATGAACAGGATAGAAGATATGACGGTGTTCTTAAATCCGACTGAAACCTCATATAAGCGTTTCGGCAAAGACAAGGCCCCCAAATTTATAACATGGTCGCCGGAAAACCGTTCACAGCTTATTCGTATACCGGCGGCAAGCGGCCAGTACAAGAGGATAGAGCTGCGCTCGCCCGATCCCGAAGCAAATCCGTATCTGGCATATGCACTTATAATATACGCTGCTTTGGAGGGGTTAAAGAACAGGGAATTGCCGCCTGAGGCATCCAATCTAAACCTGTTTGCTCTGTCGGTTGAGGAACAGGAGAGGTATAAAATCCTGCCGGAAAATCTTATTGAAGCAAGACAAAAAGCAAAAAGCAGCGATTTCATAAAGAAATACCTGCCCCGTTCAATGATAAAAAACTACTGCAAATAAGATTTAAGGGGGATGGCAGGTTATGCTTTTCAAGGATTACACATACAGTGTTCTTGTTGTATCCTCTTCTTCAAAATTTACAACAAGCCTTCTGCCGCTTTTGCCTATAAACGAATTTGGCCCTATCGATACGGCGAAAAATTTCGGCGAGGCTCGCAGAAAGCTCCTGGAACGCAATTTTGACATTGTACTTATAAATACACCGCTCACTGACGATTTCGGGATAAGACTGGCGATAGATACGGCGGCTGATTCAAAAAGCGGCGTACTGATGTTTGTAAAAAACGATGTGTATGACGAAGTGACAGATAAAGTTATAGATTATGGAATATACACATTGGCAAAGCCGGTTTCGGTTTCGCTTTTGCATCAGATATTGAAAAATATGTACGCAGTACAAGAACGCTTCCGGCGGATAGAAAAGAAGAATGCGACACTTGAGGAAAAGATGGAAGAGATAAGGCTGGTAAATCACGCCAAATGGGTCTTGATAGAGAATATGAACGTATCCGAGGAGGAAGCGCACCGAGCTATAGAAAAACAGGCGATGGATACAAGACAAACAAAACGAGAGGTCGCAGAGGCGATAATCAAACTTTACGGAAACTGAATAAAAACTGCTGCTGTTGCTTTATAAAATAGCAGCAGTTTTGTTTTGTAATTAAAATGCTTGACAGTTGGGGCTTAAGTGGTATAATAAATATATGCAGATGTTATTTAATAGCTATAGAAACAGAAATAAGTGAGGGGAGTACATTATGTATAACAGCATAAAAAAGCAAACATTTACAGGAGTGCGGATGGTATGTATGGTGCTTGCACTGGTAATATCGTCAGCGCTTTTTAGCGGTTGTTCGCAGAAGGTGGATTATGCAAAGGCCGAAAATTGGGCATATGCTGATGATACAAAGGAGAAAGAGGCAGATCTTTTCATTATCTGTCCTACAGTTGACTTAGGCGAGGGTGAACGCTTCAATATGGAGCTTGATGATGAAGAGATGAAAGAATCGTTTGTCGGAGCCTTGAACATGGAGCTTGGGATATATGCAGACAGCTGTGATGTTTATGCTCCGTATTACCGGCAGATGACGCTTTCTGGGTATAATTTAGCAAATCAAAGCGAGTATCTTGATATTGCATATAACGATGTCAAGGATGCGTTTACTTACTATATCGAGAATTATAACAATGGACGGCCGTTTGTTTTGGCCGGATTTTCACAAGGTTCACAGCTGGCGTTGCAGCTGATGAAGGATATGTTCGACAATGAGGAATATTCCGAAAAACTCATAGCCGCATACCTTATCGGCTGGAGAGTAACGGAGGAGGATATAGAGGAAGCTCCGTGGCTTAAGATGGCGCAGGGGGAAACAGATACCGGCTGTATAATTTCATTTAACAGCGAGGCGGAGAATGTAGATTCTTCATTTATTGTTCCCGCAGGAACGAAGTCGCTTGCAATAAATCCCTTAAATTGGCGTACAGACGATACACCGGCAGCGGCCGAGGAGAATAAAGGAGCCTGCTTTACGGATTATTCGGGAGAAATAGTGCGGGAAGTAGCAGGGCTTACGGGAGCGTATCTCGACAATGAGAGGGGGACGCTCAAGGTGCCGGACGTTTCGCCGGAGGAATATCCGCCGTCGCTTGATTTATTTGGAGACGGGGAATACCACCTTTATGATTACCAGTTCTTCTACAGGAATTTGCAGGAAAACGTCGCTGCCCGTGTTCAGAGCTACTTGCAGGGAAATTAAAAAATACGGATCGGCTGGAGGTATTCTCTGCCGATCTGATTTTCTTTGATGTAATTTTGAAAAAAAGTACTTTGCAAACATCAAGCTCCATTGTCATGCTGGAACGAAATATGAATGCCTAAATAAACTTGAACGATATTTTCTATAAATAAATACAAAAAATGTATTGCAAATATAGACACATTGTGATACAATAATTACAGGGGACGGCACCCATAACAAAAAACAGCATAAGTTTATCACAGAGGGGGTGACACCCATGGAAAAAAACGTTACTGTGATCGGCGAAAATGGAGATATATTGTACAGCACTTATCCAAAGCGTGCAAAGGGTCTTGTCAAGAAAGGACGGGCGCAGTGGATAAGCAGCAGTGCTATCCGCCTTTGTGCGCTTCAGGAGAAATGTTGCGAAAATAAGGAGGATGGCACGATGGCTAATAATATATATGAAGTTTTTGACAATCAGCTTTCAAAGATGCAGGAACAGTTAAGGGAGACTGACGAGCTGTCAGCAGTTCCTGTAAGGCAGCAAATCTTGAAAACAATGGAATTTTTCCGTGCGGCAGAGCAGAAGGACAGGTTAATAACGCTTGTTGAGAAACAACTCTCATCAATGCAAGCAGCTATGGATTGTGAAACATCTTCTGCGGATACGTCGGCAAGGGAAATCACAAGGCAGAAAATGTTGGAGCTTATGGAAAAGCTGATAGACAAGCAAATATCAACGGAAACGGACGGCAGTAAGGAGACTGTGACTGAAGAAAACATAATGGAGCAGGTTCAGTAATGCTGCTAAAGCCGGCCGGGCTTTACTATAAAGATCGCAGTTGTGCAGCAGGGGCGTTTTGCTCCTGCTGTTTTTGTTATAAAAAATATACATGACGCATTGGATGTAAGCATCATGTATATTTAATAAAAACCTGTTCTATTTTATTGATACTGTCAAACTGCTGTATACAATCAGCCGTTTGGATATCAACATGATTGGTGTGCCTGACTGGAGTCGAACCAGCGGCCTCAAGAGTCGGAGTCTTGCGCTCTATCCAACTGAGCTACAGGCACATAAATATCAACTGAATGTTATTATACCACAATATTTGGGTTCTGTCAAATAAAATTTATAAAAATTACGAATTATTAGTGATTGTAAATCCTTATTTGGAGCAAAACAGCTATGTTTCCAGAAAGAAAGGCTGTGATGTTTTATGGAAGAAGTAACTTTTGAGGAAATACGCTTTTTTAGCAAAAAGCAGAATGCGTTTGATCTTTATAAAATATTGAGAGCGAAGATACGGTTAGCATGTCCACAAGCCGTCATACAGGTGAAAAAAACGCAAATATCGTTTTTTGACCGTCATATGTTCTGTGCCGTTTCGTTTCTTCCGGCACGTCCGGCAAAAGATAGGCCGAAACAATATATTACG
>DBQZ01000133.1:2728-4670 GCA_002305435.1 Clostridiales bacterium UBA1381 | reverse complement strand
AGGGGTACATAATAGGCGTCGGTGTGTGAGGCCAGCTTGTTTTCCAAAAGCACCGGCCGTATTGAGTATCCGTGACCGTTTATAAAGAAATTGTCCGCCTCGCTATCAAATGATGCGGCACATATTGTAGCCCCGCTTGCTGCAGCTATCAGCGCTGCTGCGGTAACAGCACAAAGCAATCGGGAAAAACGGCTGTTATCCCGGCGCAGCTTTAAAAACCGCCGCTCAAGCTGTTTTCCGCTGCTGCTCATAGCGGTGGTGTAAAAATTTTTAAACATAAGGCACCTCCTATTGAGCTATCGTGACATATTCCTGCCAGCGATATATTACTGTGTTTTTATCATCAAACAGTACAACGCAAACCCTATATTTTTCGCCAGATGTAAAATGAAATGGTGGTTCCTCAACAGCAAGCTGTGATATTTGTCCCCATACCAAATATGAAAATGATTCTGAGAATGGGGTGGCAGTGATGTGTGAGCTGATTTGCCTTCCGTCATAGCTGCCGACGATAACACCATTACTGTCGTACACGTTCACGTTAATATATGCGGCATGGCTGTTTGTAATATTCGTATTCAGGACGATACCATCTGCCTGAGCGGTTTCTATAGATATATCGATACCATCTGCAGGAGAGGGGATATAGTCGTCCTCGAAGAATGTGAAATAAAAGTTATTTTTATCATTGGCACATTCAGTCGGATAATCAATGGCAAAATCTCCGATAAAATTAAGGCTGTCAATGTCGGCTGCTACTGTGTCGAAATTTCTTACACTGGTGTTATCGTTTCCATCGGCGAGAAAGAAATCGATAAAGGCATTTTGTATGCGCATATTGTTGTCGATACCAAAACTTACATATACAAGTTTCATATCGCTGCTTGGTGGATCGACAAGGCTCATGACAGCCCTTTGACGAGCATCTGCATATCCCGGATTGTTCCACTCGATAAATCGTACCGATGAGGAATAGCGGTAAGCATCTTCGTATTGAGGAATAATATCTTCGGCATTGTTTTCGTTTGAGTGCAGACCACTGTTTCCATTGGCTGCCATTTTAACAACGCCTCTGCTGCCGGACAACTCAATAATATGTTCTTTTGATACGTGGCCGTTAACATTTCTGACCTCGACACGTTGCAGAAGGATATTTATATTCCCATCATTCCCGGCGATATTTTCACTAACGTATGACGGGAGGTTTTTGCCTGCAACATTTACAGTAAAATTCACGCCGTCACGAAAGTATATCTCATCCTTGCTACGGTATTCAAGGCCATCCCCGCCCACTGAGGCAATTACAGCTATTGAGCCGGAGGCGGTAAAGAAAACTATAAGCACTGTAAGGGCTGCAGCCATCCTCCATTGATGTGCGCTGTTTTGGCGCAGCCTTAAAAACCGCCGCTCAAGCTGTTTTCCGCTGCTGCTCATAGCGGTGGTGTAAAAATTTTTAAACATTCTACTTTTCCTCCTTTCTCCTTTCTGCCAGGTGGAGTATCGTTTTCATATAAAGGCTGATTTCCTCTTTGTTCATATTTTTCGTAACAGCCATGTCGCATGAAACCTCGCAGGCTTCGTTGACATTGGCACTTAAAAGATATGCAAAGGGGTTAAACCAATGCACAGCATTTACAAATAGAGTAAACCATTTGTAAATCAGATCCCCTCGTTTTAAATGCGTCAGCTCATGGCGGAACACCATAGATAGTTGCTCTTTGCTAAGAGTACTCACCGGAAGATATATAACCGGCCGCAAAATCCCTGTAAGCATCGGCGAATCCCCGCCAGGATATACCCTAAGGCGAATCCTGCGCTTTATGCCAAGTTCCTTCTTCACTTCGTCGAACACTTCACACTCGGAAAGCTCGTGGCTTTGCCGGCGTTTTTTCGCAAGGAAGAGAAGATAGCTTGCTGCGGCTGATAATATGAACACTGTCAT
>DBQZ01000133.1:0-2716 GCA_002305435.1 Clostridiales bacterium UBA1381 | reverse complement strand
TAACGGCCGTATCGGCTCCGGACTGCGGACGAGCAGAGGGTGAGGGTGCGGCTTCCTCGGCTGGAGCGGCTGTATATGAAGCGGGCTGTGCCGGCTGGAGCGGACGCTGCGGAAGAATCTTCCATACCGGCAGCAGCATAAACAGCAGCGATAGTAGCCATATGTAATACTGCCAGTGCGAGGGGAATTTCCTCGACGTCAGCGGCTTTAATAAAAGCAGGACGGCTGTTATAACCGAGCCGATAATGCTTAGGATCAGGACTGTTTTGAAAAGTTCAAACATGCTACTCCTCCAAGTCGAACATTTTTCTTAACTCCTCGATTTCCTCTTTAGGAATTTGGCGGCTTTCATAAAGTGATGCCACCATATTCTTTACTGAACCGCTGAACATCTTTGATAAAAACGATTTCGTTTCACTGATGCTGTAATCCTTTTCGTTTATCACAGCATAGTAAAGATTATACTTTCCTTTCTTCTCGTACGAGGCTGCTCCTTTTTCTACAAGCCGCAAAAGAAGCGTTGCGACCGTATTGCGGCTCCATTTATGCTCGGGCAGCTTTTTTAAAATTTCCCCTAATGTAAGCGGGTTTTCCGCCTGCCATAGTATTTTCATGAGCTCATATTCGGAATCCGTTATTGTTTGTCTTGACATTAGTATTACCTCCTGTTAGACTACGACTGTCGTTAATTGTATTATATCACTACAATTGTAGTCTGTCAAGAGGTTTTTGGGGATTTTTTCATGATATTTGAGTGGGCGTTATTTTCAAAAATTTATTGAAATTTTGTTCTTACAGTGGTATAATAATTGTGTAAGAAAAATTCCTACCATGAATAACCTTGAATGGAGTAAATCCTAGTGTACTGTATCATTGATATTTAGCATAATATATAGCTTTCTATGCCGTTTTTTGTTATACTAAAAGAAACGGCGGTGAATTCATATGGCAAGAAATAAAAAGTATCATATCAACCTCACAGATAAAGAATTTAAACAGTTAAAATCTATCCTGCGTAAAAGCAGCACCTCAAGAACAGTCCGCTGCAGGTGCCAAATCCTTCTTGATATGGATGAGGCCCATGGAAAGCTATATACGCATGAGCAATGCGCCAAATCAAACGGTGTCTGTATTGCTACTGTCTCTAACACAATCAGACATTACACGGAAGAAGGAATTGATTCCGTAATAAAGTTAAAGCGCAACATCAATTCTGACAATGCAAAACGCAAGGTAGATGGCCGTGCTGAAGCAAAACTGATTGAAATAGCCTGTGGCCCGGTGCCGGAAGGGCACTCCAGATGGACACTCCGCCTTCTGGAAGAAAAGGCCAGGGTAGAACTGGATGTTCCTGTAAGCAAGGATACAATCGGAAGGGCTTTAAAAAAAACAAACTTCGACCTCACCGCAACAGCTACTGGTGTATCCCGCCAAAAGAAAACGCAGAATTTGTAGCGTGTATGGAGGATGTTCTGGATGTTTATGAACGCCCTTACGATGAGCGCCGTCCGATGGTATGCATGGATGAGAAACCTTATCAGCTGCTTGGCGAAGCAAGGGAGCCTCTCCCCATGCGGCCTGGTGATGACCAGAAGCTTGATTCTGAATATGTCCGGCATGGTACATGCAGTATTTTTGTGTTCACAGAACCTCTTGCAGGGAGACGTCATGTAAGTGTCCGGGAGCACCGTACTGCGGAGGACTGGGCCGAGGAGATCAAATATTTATCTGATGTAATGTATCCTGATGCAGAAAAAATAGTTCTTGTTATGGACAATCTAAATACACATAAGCCGGCATCGTTGTATAAAAGATATTCCCCGGCAGAAGCACGGCGGATCATCAGGCGTCTGGAGATCCATTATACTCCGAAACATGGCAGCTGGCTTGATATAGCAGAGATCGAGCTGAATGTAATGACCCGCCAGTGTCTGGATCGCCGGATTGATAATATCGAAGTATTGCGACACGAACTAATGGCATGGGAGTGTAACCGCAATAATTCCAAAGATAAAATCATTTGGCAGTTTCGGACGGCTGATGCAAGAGTAAAATTAGTATCTTTATATCCAATTATTCTTTCTGCCAATGAGTAATCGTTGGCAGAAAATAGAATTATTATAAATGTCATTGAGACAATACACTAGTCGATTGTGCGAATACCGCTGATATGACCGTAGACAAATCTACTGGAACGGAGAGATTTTTATGAATTATGAATTGCTTGAAAACGCCGGTATAGATACCGAAACGGCATTGGGACGTTTTATGGGAAACAAAGCGCTTTTTGAAAGATTCCTTAAAAAGTTTTTGGAGGATAAAAATTTTGAGAAGCTTAAAAATGCCGTTTGTGAGGACGACCGCAACGCTGCTTTGGAATCATCTCATACGTTAAAGGGTGTATGCGGCAATCTGGCGCTTAATGAGCTATATGCCTTGTTTTCTGAACAGGTAACGCTTATGAGGGAGGATAACTGGAATAAGGCGGCGGGTATGATGGATAGCATAGAGGCTGTATATAACAGGGTGACAGAAGCAATAAAAAACGCATAAGCTGTAAAGAATGAATAAAAAGCGTCCGGCGGTAAATTTCTGCCGGATTTTTTATGTATTTTCCTGCTTTATCATCATTTGTGAATAATATTTTTAAGCCGCCAAAAGCATAATATATATCGTATTTTGCACTAACGTTTAAAATGCAGTAATCTTGTGGACA
>DBQZ01000136.1:982-6299 GCA_002305435.1 Clostridiales bacterium UBA1381 | reverse complement strand
TTAACCGGTGTTTCCTTTTATATGAATGTAACTTAAAAATCTAACTATATCGGCTTTTTACGCAGTGAATACAGCTACGCCGTCAGCTATTGTGCAGTTAAGCTCCATTATTTCGGTGAACAGCTCAGCCGGAGCGTAAGTAACGCCGCCGTTGCCCATTTCGATTATAACCGGAGCCTGGCCGAGGGAAATAGGCATCATTCTGCCCTTGTTGTAGCTGTCAGCGCCGATTTTGATGTTGTAGCCAACACCGAGGTTTATTGACTGGTCAGCATTCCAGATAACCTCAAGGCCAACGCCCTCAACAATATCACGAACCGGAAGCATTGTCTTGCCGTTTATAACGATCGGGGTATAGTCAACTGTTTTGTCGCCTGCTGTTATCTTTGTAACGCCGGTAAAATCAAGAGCAGCCTCTTCCTCTTCTTCAGCGGGGATTTCAACTACAGCGTCATCCTCAGCGGTTTCGCCGAGTACAACTACGAGCTCAGGCGGAGTCTGTGCCGGTATGCTCATTGTTGTGATTGAGTAGAATACCATCAAATCCTTGCCGTCGAGGTCTCTGTCAGAAACAGCGTTTCCTTCTGCGTCAACGATCTTTGTCTCATCGCCAACGTTTAACTCAAGGTCGCCAGCAGCGTTTATGTATCTGCCAGCCTCGCCCATTGTGTAAGCGTCTATATCAGCCGAGGAAGTCGACTCAACAACTGCTACCGCTTCTGCATTGTAGAGGGGCGGGTACTGGAGTGTCATCGGGGTATTAGCCTTAACGGCTACTACGCAAACATCGCCTGCTTCAATTTCGGTCTTGCCGTTCTTGTCCATAACAACGGCGCTGTCGTATGTAAATGTAGCATCTCCACCCTCAGCGGTCTTGCCGATAGCAACGCCGTCAACGATTTCCGATACGGTAACTGTAACGTTTACGTATTCAGCGGTCGGGATAGCCTGCTCCTGTACAGCTGCGGGAGCGTCAACTGCTGCTGTTTCCTCTGCAAAAGCTGCTGCCGAAGACAGCACCATAGCGGCTGCAATAGCCAAAGTCAAAAGTTTCTTTTTCATTCTACACTTCTCCTTTATGATGATCTTAGGTTCTATAATTTTCGCAAGGGCTTGGTAAACAAAAACAATACGCCGAAGCGTCAAACACGTTTTCCGGGAAGTCCTGCCTTCTATAAAATCAAAACCTTCATACACAGTATTAGACGGCGTATCGGGCGGTTTTGTTCCGCAAAAATCGAAATTTTTTTTTTGATATTTTCCGTTTTCGGGGATATAATAAGAACAAACCTGAAACAAAGAAAGGAAAATTGATATGAAAACAAAGGTTATTTTAGCATACCTTGCGGCAACTGCCGCCCTTTTTGCCGGCGGATGTTCGGCAAATGAAACGCACGAAAACACCACCGCAACCGATCCTCCGGCGGAAACCGCCCACACCTCGCCCGGGGCTATGGACGGGGCGGACGACATGGGCGGCGAGGCCGGCGAGGCGGCTGACGATCTCTCGGACGGCGCAGGAAACGCCGTAAAGGATGCCGCCGACGGCGTTGGCAATGCCGTTAAGGATCTCGGCGAGGGAGCAGGAGAGGCGATGGACGATGCCGGAAACGCTGTTAAAAACGCAACCGAATAGCAAAAAATGCCGCTTGTACTAATGCAGGCGGCAATTTTTTGTAAATTTTGGAGTTTACTCCTCTTCCTCCATAAGCTGCCATATATCCTCGCCCGCCTCGGCTGAGCGGCGCACACGCCCCTTTTCACGGTCGAAAAGGCAGACCTCGCCGTACGGGCAGAAATCGCAGCTGTTGAGCTTTTTCGATTTAAACGGGACGGTGTCTATAACACCGCTGCGGATTTTTTCGCTTATCGCCGATACGCTGCGGCGGACGTGGCGGGCGAGCAGGTCAAAGTTGTGTCTTGGCGCTACCGAGGAATTTTTATAAAGCGAGCCGTCACGCTTAAACCTCACCTTTAAAAAGCTGCTCGAACCCCTGTTTTCGGCGTCAGCGTCCATATGCAGAACCTCGCCGGTATCGTCCGAGAAAATACAGCCCTCAAGGCGGCGGTATTTTTCAAGCTCCGCCTCCGCCCCCTCTATGCTGTCTGCTGAAATCCGGGGCGGGACGACGTGTTCGTAGAATATCCCGCCAACCTCGGCGTTTAGGATGCCGGCGGCGGCAAGGGCGTAGAGCACGAGCTGCAAATCAGCTCCGTCATAGACAGCGGCGGGGTCGTACGGCTTTGAGCCGCTTTTGTAGTCTATTATTCTTATGTAAACATCCGTGCCGTCACGGCGCATATCGAGGCGGTCGATTTTGCCGTAGAGCCTAACCCCGTCTATTTCTGTCGTAAATTCCAGCTCGTGGCCTGCGGCAAAATAATCCCCGGCAGAAAGGCTTGCCCGTATCACGGTTGACGTTTGGCACAGCGCACGTTCAGCCCTCATCATCACCCTGAGCCGTGAGCGGTCCGATACGCCCTCGCACTCCTCCGATACTATGCGTTCTATGAGGGATTCGTTTTCCTCGTCGGTGAGAGACCGCCATTTTAAGAGTTTTTCCTCATCACGGGCGTCGCCCTCAACGGCGGAGCAGTAGGAGAGCAGCATATTGTGCATCATGTTTCCAAGGTCTGCCGGTTTCCACGAGTATACCTCCCTTTCGGAGGCTTTTAAGCCTTTTGAGAGGAAGTAGCGGAATGGGCATTTGGAAAATTCCTCCAGACGGCTTGCGCTGTGGGTCGTCTCCTCCCCGTAAAGGCGGCTGGCAGCGTCGGGGGAAATTGCGGGTATGCGGGTTTTTAATAGACGTGCGTCCTCTGCGACTCTGAGGCGGGCGGAGTATTTGGGGTTTTTAGAAAACCACGACAAGACCGCACGCTTTAGCGGCGTATCCTCCCCGGCAACTACGGCGGCGGAGAGCGTCGCCTCGGGCGAGGACAGGAACAGCCCCTCCTCTCCGGCAAGGTTGTCACGGACTCTCATCTGCGGGAACATCTGCCGCAGCTTGTCTACGAACGGGGCAAGCTCGACTGTTTTGCCCTCGTTGTCGGCGGCGGGGCAGCTTATCAAAAGACGCTTCCTCGGGGCGCAGAGCAGGCGGAACAGGCGGTATTCGCCCTCTGTTATACGGTCTGTGCTCTTTGGCGCAAGTTCGACGCCGTGGCTCTTTAACACATCCCGCTCACGGTCTGTAATAAGCCCCTCGGCAGCCGGTGCGGGCGGTATCATGCCGAAAGAAGAGCCGATTATTATCAACGCCCCGCAGCCTCCTGCGCTGTTTCGGGATACCGAAGCGACCAACACACGGTCAAGCCCCGGCGGGATTATCCCGATTTCGCACTGCGACAGGCCGGCTGAGAGATAGGCGGCAAATTCGTCCATTGTGCATTTTTCCTCCCCGCAGGTGAGGACGAGCTGGTCGAGGGCGGCTATGAGGATGTTCCATATCCGCCGCAGACGGGAGCTTTCATTAAGCCGCCCCTCCTCCTCAAGGCGGAGGCTTTCTGCCAAAAGCCCGTCACGCAGGCAAATATCCTCCAAAAACTCGAAAAACGCCCGTGCAGTCTTTTCCACCGTCCCCTTTGGCTTTGAGAGGAAAGCGGCAATCGGGCGGACAATTTCACGGCGCAGGGGGTCGCACGGAGCAGGCTCGCCGCCACGTTCCCACCCCTCCTCCGAGAGCCACTGTCGCCGTCCCCGGATTCCGTATTTTAACACGTAGTTTTCCAAAACGTCGCACTCGCTCTGGGAGATGGGGATGATATTGTCGCCGTCTTTTCTAAAGATAAAGCCGGTGCGCAGATATGCGAAAACATCGTCATACCGCCAGTTTGCGGATATGATGTCGAAGAACGAAAGCACAAGCCGTGCCGCCGGATGCTGGGATACGGGGATTTTCTCATCTGAGAAATACGGTATGTTATAAGAAGAAAACACCGCCCCGACAACGCTTTTGTATATATCGTCATCGGGGATAATAACGGAAATATCGCCGTAAGAAAGCCCCTCCTCCCTCACCATATCGGCGATAGAGACGGCAGCGTGGCGAACCTCGCTGTAAACGTCACGGGAGCGGAACACCTCAATTGCGCTTGACTGCCCCTCAAACACCGCCCCCGAGGAATACTCCTTCTGCAAATGCGCAAGCTCAAGCGGCCTTTTGTCGTCAAGCTCAAGGCGGCGGACGTTTACCTCATATCCCCTCCCCATCTCCAAAAACCGCTCAAATGTCCTTGCTGGCAGGTCGTATGCGCTGTCCTCAGCCACAAGGCAGAGACAGAGGTGGACTGTGTCGGCTTTGTCCAAAAATGCACGGATTATGCGGTAATGGCAGGGCAGGAAATCCGAAAACTCGTCTATCCATATATGTACTCCCCGAAACTCGTCGCCGGAGTTTTCGATATATTCTGCGACCCTCTCAAGGTCAAGCTCGCTGTCGTAAAAATCGGCTGCAAGCTCCGTATAGCAGCTGTAAAGGGCTGATATGGCGGCGGTTTTTTCGTTTAAGCTTTTGTCGGAGTAGTCGGCTGCAAGATTTTCGGCACTCACGCCGTAGCGGCCAAGCTCCGTTATAAGGGCTGCTGCCTTGTCCAAAAACCCCGGCTTTTCGCAGGCGTTTTCGTAGATTGTGCCGGCGAGGGATTTGCGGGCGGCGCGGTAGAGGAGCATCCGCCTGCCGGCTGGCGTGAGGGCGGTTTTTGTCGTGGTGAGAAAGCGGCGTGCAAGTGCGCTCATCGTAAGCGCTTCCGCCCCGTTCAGCCCGCTTCCGCCGAGACGGCTGCAAAGTCGGCTCTCCTGACGGTAGGAATACTGGTCGGGGGACAGGATAATATGGCGGCAATCTCTTGAGCGCTCGATTTGTGCGAGCATAAAACCGGTCTTGCCGCTGTTTGGGGCGCCGAGGATAATATCAAGACCCATCTTCATCCTCCTTTTATAAACAGTTTCTGTTATTATATCATATGGGAGCGGATGAGTCAATTGGAAAAAGCAGCGTTCTCTGCGATTTAACCAAAAAGCCGTAAGCTATTACTTATTTTATCGGAAAATTGAATAATAGAAACGTTGACATTGGGCGAAAAATATTATATAATAAATGTAGTATACCGTGTATTGAGATATGCGGTAAAATCAATGCAAAGGAGAGATAAAATTGGGCTATTATTTTGACGACACAAAATCGCTGTGGTCGTACGAGGGAGCGGACCCCAAGGCTGCCCTTTCGGCGCTTGCGCACCGCTACATGGGTCAGAACCTCAAGCACGGCCTGTATATGCGGGCTTACACAAATGACGGAATAGTAAGAACTACAGA
>DBQZ01000136.1:0-828 GCA_002305435.1 Clostridiales bacterium UBA1381 | reverse complement strand
AAGGCGGGTTTTGGCGGCCATTTCGGCACATGGATAGGCAAGTGGGATCAGTACGTGCTTATGCCGACGGCTGAGCGTGACGGCAGAGAGGGCTGGATTTTCACAGAGCCTGTAGCCCCCGACTATGAGCCGGACTGCTACACCCTCGGAATGAGCGAGGCGGATTTTGACGTAAAGGTATATCCCGACACAGCCTGGAGTGATGAGGAAAAGGCAATGGGTCAGATGCAGCGGATGTACGGGCTTTGCCCGGCAAATTACGCCGTAGGCTGGAGCCGGATGTTCTTTGACGTTATAGGCACAAACTCCTACGAATTTGAAATTGACGCAAAATCCCCCGCCGTTGTTTACATTGACGGCAAGGAGGTTTACAAAACAGACGGCGGCGTTTCGACGTTTAGCGTAGAGCTGCCGTTCGGAGAGTACGACGTTTTGGTAAAATCCCTCTGCGCTTCCGACTGGGGATATGCGATAAAGCGCACCGACTCGACCCCGTTTAAGAGCGGCTCACGCTGCAAGGGTACGGCTGACGTATGGTCGTATATCGGCCCGTTTGCAGAGGGCTACACCTTCCCCGTGGAAAAGGCGCTCACATTAAAGTACGTAATCGGCGAGCCGAAGAGATACTGGCGGCTTGACGAGAAGAATACGTACGTCCGCCCGTATAACGAGAACACGCTCTACGGCCGCTGGAATTATCCGCTCGGCGTTACGATGTACGGCCTGCTTCATGCGGCAAGGATACTAAAGAGCGAGGATATGCTTACTTATATAAAGGATCACGTTCAGCTTTGCTGCGATACGCTTGAGTATGCGCTCTGGGATAAG
>DBQZ01000125.1:10798-17330 GCA_002305435.1 Clostridiales bacterium UBA1381 | reverse complement strand
GAAGCACGCATACCCGGCTTTTTCCTACGGGCGTAAAACACCAGCTCATGCAAAAGGTCGAAACGGTATTTTTCCTTCTGCGTAAAAACATTCCCTAAAAGCAGGACTGATAAAAATATCACCGAGTAATTGCCGCCGCTTGACCACGCCGCATATACACCCGCAGCCGCCATTGATGCCGCAGCAACGACAGAAACCGTCCTCATCACAGCCATAGCCCTCCGGCAGCCAAGGCCGTATATCAAAATCTTTTTTACTATCACACCTCCGTCAAGCGGAAGCGCCGGAATTAAATTAACCACACAAAGCGCCAAATTGCACACGTAAAAATATCCCAGCCAGCCATTCCCCGTCCACACCCCCAGCACAAGCGATATAAGCGCCAGAAGTATACTCCCCAGCGGGCCGGCAATATAGAGGATTATCTCATCGCCGAGGCTTCCTATCAATCTGTTCGACAGCCTAAGGTTCACCCCGAACGGATGAAGCGCTATATAAGCCGGCTTAAGCCCGATACATAAGGCCGCCAGCAAATGGCACATCTCATGCAGAAGTATCGCCGCATACGAGACTGCCATCATCTCAAGCTTCCTGTTAATAAAACAGATTACAAACAGAACTGCCGTCAGTATATTTATATAAAGATGTTTAGAGACCTTGATCATAAAAAACCTCCCGTCATATAAAGTGTATTCCCGGCTTTTTTCAAAAATGCTCCGGATACACTCTTAATAACGGGAGTCAATATTTATTTTATCTTTCTGCACTCCATGTAAAACCTTTTGTCGGGAGCATGACCCATTGAGAAGGTCTTTTTCGGCAGAGCGCCGTCTTTTATTATGCCCTCAAAGAAGTCGAGCTTTCCTATTCCTTCCAACAAAAATCCAACCGTATTATCCTCCTCTGCAAGCTCACGCACTACCTCCTCGCCGTGGATGTAATCCTCATGGCCGCCCTCTTTTTCAAGGTAATCGTTCAGAAAATCCTGCAAAAGGCCGGTCGTAACGTGGCTTTGACCGCCTTTTATATAAAGGGTCTCCTCCCCGCCTTTCCACAGACAGACGACCCTGCCGCCGCCATTATCCTCGGACGAGGATTCGGGATAATACTCCTTTAAGGCTTTCATAAGCTTTTCCGGCTCGGTATCTGTCACTATGCGGTGTATCGGCTCAAAATCAAGATCGGTATTCTGCACGTTCATAATTTCCACAAGAGCAAACCTTGCCGGGTGATTCTTTCTCTCCTCTTCGGAAAGGGACGGCTTCAACTCCTCCCATATAGTTTTTGCGCATGCAAGAGAATGGTTACCGTCACCGACCGCAAAAAGCAGCACATCCTTATTTTGTGTACCGTATTTGCGGTTGAAGCTATCCTTGTCGCAAAGCTCATCAAGGGCAGCCTGAACCTGCTGCTTCGTTTTATCATCGAGCAAATACCCCTCAAGATGACCGCTGTCCATCATAAGGTCGAAATCGTAAAGTTTTTCAAACCGCTCCTTGTGGTTTTTTATCGGCTTTACGACCGTTTTTTCACGGTCATCGAACAAAAGGATAATATGCGTAGTTTCCAGAGGAGCATTTCTGCGTATCTTAAGCCTCGGAGGAATCCTGTTTAGGATAGTACCCTCTGTCGCTCGTATGAGGCTTGTGCTGTCATTTGAAAAATCATAGTACTCAAGATCCACCGCCCCGACCAGTCCGCTTAAAATACGGCCGTCACGCTGTGTCCTTTCGACGTATATCATAGCGTCGGGTATTGTTTTAAATACACCCTCTTCCATGTATTTTTCCATCGTGCTGTTTATTCTCTCTATCCTCTCATCGCCCTGAGTTTTCAGATATACTTCCGGAAACGTTATGTTAAGCGTAGAGGGAGCATCGCCCACAAATTCCTCCACTGCCCTCCAATACTTTGGCTGTGATGTGTACTGGTCGCAGGCTACAACGCTCCATTTTGTAAGGTCTGCATCCTTGGGAATAAGCATATCGCATGGTCTGAATATTTTCATCGCTTTTCATTGCCTTTCCGTCCCGCAGGACATTATCTATCGGCGGCAAGATCCGCCGTCTTTGCTTCTGTGACCCGTATCAGGTCATCTGTACCGATAATCAGCGTACAGCCGCAAACACCGGCGCTAACCGCTATTTTGTCAAATTCTTTGCAGCTTTCATCTATAAATACCGGATACTTCTTTTTCATCCCTATCGGCGATACGCCGCCTCTTACATAGCCGGTAAGCGCCAACAGCTCCTTTACATGAACCATCTCCGCCTTCTTTTCCCCGGCCGCCTTAGCAAGCTTTTTCAAATCCGCCTCGGTATTTACCGGTATACAGCATACGAATACGCCGTGCTTTTCACCCCGTACCGTCAGTGTCTTAAACGACTGCGGCGGCGGTATACCCAAAGCCTCGGCGACCGCCAGGCCGAAATGGTCATCTTCAAGAGCTGACGCATCATACTCCACCGCCTCATATTCCACGCCCGCCGCTGTTAAAAGTCGCATGGCGTTAGTGACCGTTTTCTTCTTTCCCATTTATGCACCTCACTTCAGCTCTACTACCGTAACCCCGTCCTCGCCCTCGCCGTAACGGCCGGGACGGAATGATTTTACATATTTATGCCTTTTAAGCATCGATTGCACTGTTTTTCTGAGAACTCCTGTCCCCTTGCCATGGATTATCGTCACAGGCGATATTCCTGCCAGATAGCAGTCGTCTATAAATTTCTGAGCATTCTGCTCCGCTTCCTCCGGCAGCTGACCTCTAAGGTCAACCTCTGGCGAAACATCCCGTGCTTTCGAGGAAAACGCCCGTGTTGACTTTACGTATTTTTCGGCCAGCTCCTTTGCTTGTTTATCATCTATTTTACGCAGATTTGTAACGTGTACGTCCATTTTCAGGATGCCTGCCTGAACCCTGACTTTGCCGTCTTTCCCGGGCGGCTTTAAGACGGTGGCCTCCTGATCCATGTCTATAATCTTTACCGCCTGACCGGGCTTTAAATCCTTAGGCGGTTCGACGTACGTCTTTTTCGGTTTTGCAGCCCTCTCAAGCTGCTTGTCAAGAGACTCCTCACGCTTTTTGAGCTTTTCTCTCGCCTTTCGTGACTTTTCGCCAATATTGGCAGAGCGGCTCTTTTCAAGATCCCGTATTACGGCGTTAGCCTCCTCACGGGCATCAAGGACTATCAGCTTTGCCTCCCGCCTTGCCTCGTCAAGGATACGTGATTTGTTCTCCTTTAGCTTTATCCTCTCCTCTTCAAGCTTATTGCGAAGGTCGCCAAGCTCCCTCTTCATACCTGCCGCCCGATCAGCCTCACGCCTTGCTCTGGCACGGTTTTCTTCAAGCTCTGTAATAACGTCCTCGAACTTCACGCTCTCATCGGAAAGCAGCTGATTCGCCCTGTCTATTATCGCCTCTTCAAGGCCGAGCCGCCGTGATATGGCAAAGGCGTTCGATTTTCCCGGCACGCCTATCAAAAGCTTATAAGTTGGACGAAGCGAACCCACGTCAAACTCGCAGGAAGCATTTTCCACGCCTTCTGTGGAAAGTGCAAACAGCTTTAATTCGCTGTAATGGGTAGTAGCCGCCGTTTTTACTCCGAAAGCCCGCAAATACTCAAGCACCGCTATCGCAAGAGCCGCTCCCTCTGTGGGATCTGTTCCTGCACCCAGCTCATCAAACAGCGCCAGCGAATCCCCGTNNTCGCCTATGTCGGCAAAAACGTTAGAGAACACAGCCGCCGATGAACCGTCCGATGCCGGAATATGCAGGCCGGAAGCTGCCATAAGCGAAAACAGCCCTATTGTTTTAAGCGTTACCGTCTTTCCTCCTGTATTCGGGCCGGTTATCACAAGAGTGTCGAAATCCTTTCCCAGATATATATCGTTGGCAACCACCTTATCCTTGTCTATCAGCGGATGACGAGCCTTTTTAAGCTCAATTATCCCCTTATCATTTAGCTTAGGCTCGCTGCCGTTATAGTCAATAGACAGCTTGCCCTTGCAGAAGATAAAGTCAAGCTCTGTTATCGCATTGTAATCAGCAATAACAGCATCCGCATTTTCTGATACAAGAGCTGTAAGCTCAAATAGTATCTTCTCTATCTCCTGCTGCTCCCTGCTCTGGAGATCCCGTATCTCGTTGTTTGCAGAAACGACCGACATCGGCTCTATAAACAGCGTCGCCCCGCTTGAGGATGAATCGTGGACTATCCCCGGCACTTCGCTCTTATATTCGCTTCTCACCGGTATGACGTAGCGATCCTGGCGCATAGTCACTA
Organism: Clostridiales bacterium UBA1381; assembly: GCA_002305435.1. Classification (GTDB taxonomy): domain Bacteria; phylum Bacillota; class Clostridia; order UBA1381; family UBA1381; genus UBA1381. The sequence continues at coordinate 13,047 of DBQZ01000125.1, read as the reverse complement.
TCGCTTCCTGCAAATATTTCTTATAATGCTGGGAGTGTATCATATTATTCAGGCTGTCCCTGATTTTTGCATTTATCGAACGTATTTTACGGCGTATCGCAGAAAGCTCCGAGGAAGCGTCGTCTGCTATTTCCTCGGGAGAGAGTATAGCAGAATTTATCCTGTCCTCTGTACTCTTTGACGTTGTCAGCTGATCCCGCCAAACTGAGAGCTCCTCAAGCCCCTCGCCTGCTTCCCCCAGATACGATTTCATCCGCCTTGCCACGTATAAAAGGCGGCTCACATCCAACAGCTCGCCGGGATTCAGCATACCCGCCCTCTCAGCCCTTTTAACAAGGACGGCTGCATTTGAAACGCCAAGTCTAACCGGCGGCGAACCGAGCTTCAAGCATACGCTTACCGCTTCCGTCGTTTCACGCTGCCGCCTCTTTGCCTCGTTTATATCCGCCGACGGCTCCAGAGAACGTATGCGGTTTTGCACCGTTTCACTCTCCGTATATGAAGCCAGACGGCTTAATATCTTATCAAATTCCAGTATCTTTTTTGTATCGGACATCTGTATTTCCTTTCAAATATTACTCTGAAAGCTCCCATACCTTTAAGTCGCTGTATTCGGCAATCAGGGGCGCCATCTGACGAAAGCCTATCTTGCCACCGCCAATAACCGGACCGTATTCCACTCCGTCATCGACCCACTCAAATACGGGAAGCTCATTTATTTTAAATGTTATCCTTCCATTATACTTTACCATCTCTATTCTGTACGGTTCCATGACATCCTCTACGTTAGGGATAGGGTCGGCGCCCTGCACAACCAGATGAAAACCCTTGCTTTTTCTCAGATTGCAGGTATGGAACGCCCTCTCCTCATCCCATTTGCGGCGGAAATATGAAACGTGGTAAGCGTTTATATCGCCGGAATGATAGAGGTTATACTGCCCGTCACGCTTTGCAAGCGACGGTGAGAACAAATCCTCTCCGCCGATACCGCCGGCTCCGAAAAACAGTATCGCAAGCCCCGGTTCTCTTATCGGGCGGAAATTCCAGCTTATCTTAACATCCCCCGGAAAATCAACCGGACACCAGTACACAAAATTCGACTTCTGTCCGAGCGCCGGATCCATTGCGTTTTCCAGACGCATCTTCCCCTCCGGAAAACTCACCTTTGCGCTCCCCTCCATAACAAAACCCTCCGTATCCTTTTCGCAGGCGAGCGGGTTTTCATATATCAGCTTTTCCTTCATTCCAATCCTCTCCTCTCGTTTATCCGGCGGCAGCGTCTATATCAGCGTCCGCCCCCACTATCCTCACCGATATTCTGTGAGGCATACATACTATTGTTCTCGAACCGTCGGAAATGTAACCGGTATTTACGCACACCTTGTCGGGGCAGTCGGCATCGATTATTGCTATACGTCCGTTTTCCACACGCACAACGTTCTCTCCGCCCGACCAGCCTTCCACCGCAAATTCGTACGGCTCTTCTACCTTATCAAGCTCCACTGTTTTTATAACCTCGCCGTTTCTCAATATCTGCGCCGTATCCCCCGGTTTTTTATTAAATACCGCAAACAAAGCGCATACTATGACAACAACGGCAAAGACAGCTATCCATACTGCGTTTTTCTTCATAAGGCTTCCTCCGGCTTTTCGTCCTTATACTCCATTATAATTAAACCACAAACGCACATTTTTGTCAACTGCTTTGTAACATATTCCCTCCCATCTCATATACTGTAGTATCAAAAGCTTTTGAAGGGATGAGCAAAAATGAAAAAATGCTGCTTAAACTGCTTGGGCTGCAAAAGCGCAGGAGCTGCTGCGCTGTCTTTCTGCATTGGTGTGGTGACAGGATTTATCCTGCCCCCTACTCTCGTTATCATACTTGAGACCGCAATGCTTATATTCTTTGGCTATCTATGCCTTTTTAAATGGTAAAAATTCTATTAAAACAAGTCCGCTGTCGGCGGCAGAACGGAGGTTGTAATGAAAGTTGTTGTTATGAGGGTTCCGAAATGTTTCCGAGGGATAGTAAAGGCTATATTCAGAATGTAGACCAATACATACGATATTCGGCGGGCTGCTCCCGTAAACGGAGCAGAACCGTCTTTTTTTGTCTTGACATTTCCCCTCGTATGCGCTATAATAGTTGAGAATCATTCTCAACACGAAAGGAATATGTATATCATGAAAATTTACAGGCTATTAACTGTTTTGCTGCTTGCGATAACGCTTCTTGGCGGCTGTTC
>DBQZ01000125.1:0-10791 GCA_002305435.1 Clostridiales bacterium UBA1381 | reverse complement strand
ATGCGATGTACGACTTTGCACGTATTATAGGCGGCGATAAGGCAGAGGTGATAAACGCCGTCCCCGCCGGAAGCGAGCCGCACGACTGGGAACCGAAGGCAAGCGATATGGCGGCCATGTCCGAATGTGACCTTTTCATATACCACGGCGCCGGTATGGACGATTGGGCAAGCGACATCTCTACTCTTTCCGATTCGGCAAAAATCGTCGAGGCTTCCGATGGCATACCGGAGGAGGGCGCAGATCCCCATATGTGGCTTGATCCCACGCTTGCAATGATAGAAATAGAGAATATCTGTGCCGGCTTTGAGGTTGCCGACCCTGAAAATGCTGATTACTACCGTGCAAATTTAGAAGATGCCCTATCAAGGCTAAAAGAGCTTGACTCCTCTTTTCGGACAAGACTCTCCGCCTGCCCGAAAAAGGATATAGTCGTTTCGCATCAGGCATACGGCTATCTTTGCGATGCTTACGACCTTACGCAAGTAAGCATCAGCGGCCTGCACGCTGACGGCGATGCTTCCCCCTCCCATGTTGCCGAGATAGTGGAGCTGATGAGGGAAAACAGCATCACCTATGTATTTTGCGAACCGTTAAAAAACAGCGATATTACCGAACCTATAGTACGTGAAACGGGAGCCGAAACGCTTGAGCTTGACCCGTTCGAGGGGAATGTAAACGGTGAGGACTATTTTACTGTGATGGAAAGGAATCTTAACAACCTGGAGCTGGCGCTGAAATGAATATAATAGATGTTAAAAACCTATCATTCTGCTACGGGGAAACGGACGTTCTCGACAATATTTCATTTTCGGTTGAAGAGGGCGATTTTGTCGGTGTTATCGGCTCTAACGGGGCTGGGAAAAGCACGCTTTTAAAGCTCCTTCTTGGACTTTTGCCGTATAACACCGGCAGTATTTCCATCCTCGGCCATGACCGCAAAAGCTCTCGTGCCATAAACGGCCTATGCTACGTTTCCCAGAAGGCATCTTCATTTAACTCCGCTTTCCCTGCCACAGTGCGTGAGGTCGTAACAGCAAACCTGTACCCGAAGCTGGGGCTTTTTCACCGGCCGAAGAAAGAAGATTTTGCGCTTTTTGACAAGGTTATGGAACAGGTAGGGCTGACCGGCTGTGAAAACCGGCTTATCGGCCACCTTTCCGGCGGACAGCAGCAGCGGGTATTCATTGCCCGTGCCCTGATAGCCTCACCGAAGCTCCTGCTGCTTGACGAGCCAACAGTCGGCATTGACTCAATGTCGGTGGAGGTTATCACTGAGCTTTTACGGCGGCTCAGCAAACAAGGCATAACAATAGTTATGACAAACCACGATACGGCATCATTGGTCGGTCTTTCAAACAAGCTCCTGATATTATCGGGCGAGGGCGACTGCCGCTTCCGCCGAAAAGCGGACTTATCCTCAGGCGAACTGCGCCGTCTTATAGCGGGAGGTGTTTTCTTTGATTGAAATGCTGTCTTATTCGTTTATGCAGCGGGCTTTCCTTGTGGCTGTTTTGATTGCCGTTATCTCTCCCTGCATAGGCGTGGTTATTATCCTAAAGCGGCTGTCAAATATCGGGGATGCTGCCTCCCATTCCGCTCTTGCTGGTATAGCCTGCGGGCTGGCGTTCGGTTTTAATCCAGTGCTTGGGGCGGTTCTGTTCTCAACAGCCGCAGTGTTTAGTATAGAGGGACTGCGGCGGTTCTTCTCCCGCTATGCAGAAATTGCCACTACGGTCGTACTCTCGGCCGGCGTAGGGCTTACAGCCGTATTTTCCGACCGTATAACCTCATCTTCTGCTAACCTGAACAGCTTTCTGTTCGGTTCTATTGTCGCCGTTTCCGATTTGGAGCTGATACTGACGGTTATACTCTCTATTGCAGCCGCCGTTGTTTCATTTCTCTTGTACAAGGAGCTTTTCTATATAACGTTCGATGAAGAGAGCGCCGGTATAGCCGGAGTGCCTGTGCGGGGGATAAATTTCGTGTTCATGCTGCTTGTGGCGGTTACGGTATCCGTAGCTTCGAGAACGGTGGGAACGCTTATGATTTCCTCTCTGATAGTACTGCCCGCCGCCTGCGCAATGGTTATCGCCAAAAGCTACCGCTCAATGTTTGCGCTTGCGATAGGGTTTGCAGAATTTTTCACCGTTGCCGGACTTACGCTTTCCTACTTCCTCGACCTGCGTCCGGGCGGAACGATAATTCTTTTGGGAGTTGTAACACTCGTTGCTATCCTGATTATAAGGAGGCGTTCACAGTGAGTCTTTTTTCCGAGTATAAAATAAAATGCACCCCGCAGCGGGAACGTATATTAAACGTTTTAAAAGCCCAAACGCATCCGGTCACGGCAGGCGAGCTGTACGCTCACATTGATAATGTCTCTCTTGCTACGCTTTACCGAACTCTTGAGCTTTTCTGCGAAAAAGGGATAGCTAAAAAGCATACTATCCCTGATGACAGCGAAAAATATTATGAGTTTTCCGCCGAGGGTCACCGGCATTTTGCCGTCTGTCTTATCTGCAGGAAAATGATAAAAATAGACGGCTGTCCCTTAAAGGATGTTGTGCCGGAGGATTTCCTGGTGACCGACCACAGGCTTGAGTTTTACGGCTACTGCCGGGACTGCCGGCAAAAACTTGCGGATATGAACCGCTCAGCCGCTGATGAAGCTTTGACGGCTGACAAGTCGTGATGGCAACTTTTTGTACATAAAACCCTGCGGTTTGTTTGGCGCAGGGTTTTGTTGTTATATGCCGGAGTATTTCCGCAGAGCTTACACAATCCGAAAAAAGCGCCGCAGCAGCGCTTTCTCTTTTTGGAATATTTACCGGTATAATCCGTTTTTATCTGTTTGCTTTTTGTTCTATGCGTTCTTCAAACTCTTTAAACTCAGGCGTATCACGAATAAAATCAAAACAGTCCCACTGGCGGATTTTCCTCAAAATACGTCCATGCTCATTGCTGTCGCCATGGCGCGTCCCTGAAAAATCAAATGATAACCGATCAAAGAGCAATGAGGTATATTTTGTCCCCTTGTTGTTATTGTCTTCAAACTTATCGGCATATTCCTCTGATAACCGCAAATGCTTCATGGTTTCACAAACATCCCCCGCTTTTGCGTAGCAGCGTGCTGTAAAACGGTGAATCTGTGCTAACCGTCCGTTTATAACGCCGTAATTATCATCATCGAATACGCTTGTCAGCAGCTTTTCCACTGTTTTGTAAACATCAAGCTCCTGCTGCATTGTAAGGTTATCGTCTAAAAATGCGTGAGGTCCCGCACCTTTCCCTGCTCTTGAGAGCAGCTTTGCACTTATATCAGCCAAAAGCTCCATTGCATTACACTGTATCTGATAATTGCGTTCCTCCCCGCACAGTGCCCATTCAAGCGCATATTCCTGGGAGAAGCGCATGGGCGGCAGCATTTTTGCATATTTCACCGACAATTCCTTTTCCCCGATAATTGCATACGCTCTTACTATGGTCTGAATAGCCGAACAGCGTATAAATTCATCTCTGCTGTTTAAAATTATTATTTTGCAAAGTGCAATTGCTTCATCAAGGTAATACATACGGAATAAACTCCGTGCAAGATTATTCATGAATTCATAATTGTGCGGATATTCGCAAACAGCCTCACGCATAAGTTTAATTCTTCCCTCATCATCACCTCTGCTACACAATCTGTTATATTCTGCTCGTAATTCTTTTGTTCTCTCATTTTCGACATTATCGCTGAGTCCGAACAGATTGTCTGTACTCACCTCAAAAACAGTCGCAATCGATGGGATTAGAGTAATATCCGGATAGGCTGTTTCATTTTCCCATTTAGAGACTGCCTGAGATGATACATTCAAATGTTCTGCAAGCTGTTCTTGTGTCATGCCTCGCTTTTTGCGCAATTCCCTGATTTTTAATCCGATCTTCATAAGTATAACTCCCAAGAATTTATTTAACAACGTTGCTATGGTTATATTATATCCGTAAATCATTGAAATTTCCATATTTGAATCGGATAATCAGCCCAACTATCGGTTGAACACTTCCAATTGCTGTTGATATAAAAATGAGGCTCCCAGGGCGGATTCTTGCGTTAATCCCCTTTGAAGCCTCTATCGCCTACAGAAGGTCCTTCCACCCCGTAATATAATGGTCGGACGCCTGTTTGAGCGCATCTGTAAATTGTTCGTTGGTGGGATCATAAACGGCCGTGGTGCACATTCCTGCCCTCTTGGCTCCGTTTATCCCTGAGAGTATATCCTCAAAAACCATGCAGTCGCCGGGCTTTACCCCCAGCCGATCTGCAGCTAAGAGATACACGTCCGGATTTGATTTGTTGACTCCCACCTCTGAGGAAAGTGCGGTCGCTGAGAAATATTCCCATATCTCAAGCCTCTTAAACGCAGCCTCGCACAGCTGCAAATATCCGGAGGTCGCAATCGCCAGCTTTACTCCCCCGTCATAAAGCGTCCGCAGATACTCGGCCGCATACGGCTTTAGGGGCAGCTTATAAGCGTATTCATAGGCGACGAGCTGTTTAAACTCCTCCATCATCGCCTCTACTGACTCATCAAGCGAAAGCATCGACTTTATTATCGGCAGCGATTCCTCAAGCGTCATTTCCTGAAATGCATCGCCCTGCTCCTTTGTTATAACCGCTCCGTGTTTCCTGAAATAATTCTCGGTAATATCGTACCATACTCCCATAGAATCAAGAAGCGTCCCATCTACATCGAATATCGCCGCTCTCACAATAAAACCTCCCTCGCTGTTTCCTCACACAGAAAGTATACCATAATCCGCCCTGTTTTGCAAGGGGAAATTTGTTCTCAGCAAAAGAAAAGGCTTTTAACACCGGCATCGGGCGATATTTTAAAACCCCAGCGGCAATCCCAAGAGTACAAATACACCCAAAAATACAGTCCATGCGACGAGGAATATCCCCGAATACGGAGCCATTACCGACACAAGATTCCCTATCGTAAATTCCGGCTTATACCGGCGCATATACATCAGTATTACTCCGGCGTACGTCATTATCGGCGAAATTATATTGATGCAGGAGTCGCCGACACGGTAAGCGGCGGCTACAATCTCCGGCGTCATGAGCGGGTTTACACGGTATAGCATGGGGATGAATATAGGCCCCAAAAGCATCCACTTTGCTGTAAGCCCGCCGACAAAAAGATCGATAAACGCCGTGACTAAAATAAAGGCGACTATCAGCACAAGCGGCCAATCCGCCCCTATTAACTGCAGCAGATTAGCTCCGGCATATGTTATATACGCCCCGATATTCGTATATCCCAAAAGCGCAAGGAAATTATAACTGAAAAACGTCAGCACAAGCACATATCCCATGCTTCCCAGCTGCTTTGACATCGCCGCTATAACGTCAGATGCTGAGGAAAACTTCCCCGCTGCAAAGCCGTAGAACAAGCCGCCAAGAAAAAATATCAGCGTAATTATAAGAATGATGTTGTCTGAAAACGGGGTTACGGTTTTACCGTTTTCGCCTGTATAGCTTCTAAGCGGTCCAAAGAAAAGAGCCGCCGCTATTATAAGCCCAACCAAAACTCCGGCTCCTCCCCACCACAGGGCACGCTTTTCCTTTTTGCTTACGGAAAATTCCTCCCGGCTTATCCCCTCGGGCAGCTGCCAGCTCGTTTTCTCGAGTCTCGGCTTTATTATCTTCACCGTCACAAGTCCGCCGAGGATAACCAACAGTACCGTGGACGCAGCCATGAAATAATAGTTCATCGTGGCAGCATTTAGCGCATCTCCCCTATAGGAAACAAAAGGCACCCCCTGGCTTTCTGCAAAAGCCTCGGCATTTGTGCCGATAACAACATCCACTACCGTAGCCGGTATTAAATTAGCGCTGAACCCTGCGCTCACTCCGGCAAAGGCGGCAGCCATACCGATTATCGGGTTCTTTCCTATACCGGCATACAAAAGCCCCGCCAGAGGCACGAGTATCATATATCCGGCATCGGTTGCAATATTACTCAGTATCCCCAGTAGAACAAGCACAAACGGCAGAAGCTTGTCGGAGACGTTTGCTCCCGCACGGCGGATAAGCGTGGATAAAAAACCCGACTCCTCTGCCGTTCCTATGCCGAACATGACAATAAGGATTGTGCCGACAATCCCGCCGGCATATCCGAGCCAATTGTTAAGCAGGGCGTTGTCGAATATCCAGCGGATATTTTCCGTTGTAAACATATTCTTTATCGTGTACTCATCTGCGTCTATGGAAAAGCTGCTGCCGCCGAATACCGCCGTTGTAAAAAGCAGCAGAACATAGAGGATAATAAAAATTATCACAGGGTCGGGAATTTTCGCCCCTATCTTTTCAAGCAATTTATTCGCTTTCATACAAATCCCTCTCTGAAATTTATTTTGCATTAGCTTGTGCAAAATTTCAAAAGAAATTCAATAGAAACGTTTTTGACAAAAAGAATACCGCACACCAAAATGATGTGCGGCAGTTTTGCTGTCAATATGTAATATGCGGTTTGTCAAAAGCCCCCAAGAGGGCGCACGGGTATATCTATAACTACCGTCTGCAAACGGCCGTCCTCAATTTCGGCTATGGCATACGTACCCGAATAACGCACGCTTCCGGGATTTAGCAGAGTCATGCCCATGAAATATTCTGTGTTCGGATAATGCGTGTGGCCGTATACGACCAAATCCGCCTTGTTTTGAACACCCGCCTTTTTTATGCGATCTATCCCCGCCTTAACGCCGTACGTATGACCGTGGGCGATAAATATCCGCTTCCCGTCAATCGTCACTATCTTTTCCGACGGGTTTGATGAATAGTCGCAGTTGCCTCTCACGTAGTGAAACGGTATCTCGGGGAATATCGCCTGCAAATCCTCCGCATCGGAATCATGGTCTCCGGCATGGATGACCGCTGTCACCCCGGGCATGGTATTCAAAACATATATGCAATCATCTATATATTGATGCGTGTCTGAAAAAATGATTATACGTGTCAATCTTTTCACTCTCCCCATATCAGTCTAAGTCAACCGCCCAATCCTGCATATTTTGCGATTGTCTTTATACATTGTACCATATAAAATCCCTTTTGTCTATAAACAGAATATAAATTTTTCCGCAAGATATGTCGATAAATTTTTTCGCCCCGCCCGCACCTTTCGACAGCCTTTTCACCCTTGCTGTGATATAATCAGCTAAGACAAAGGAGGAGGATTCAGTGTGAAAATTACTGCGGAAAAAACAACGGGAATACGGCCGGGAGCCTTAAGAGCTCCGCAGATAAACGATATTCTGCCGACTGCGCTTTTATTCCTCGCAGGCCGTGCCTCCGTTTTAGGGCTATACCCATTCGGAACAGCTATGTTTGCCGCTCTTTACGACAAAAAAGCCGGGTACTTGGGCATTATCTCCATGATACTCGGTATTGCCAGCCGTGGCGGGGCGGAATATTCTGTACAGTACATATTATCAGCAGTGCTGTTTTGGTTATACAGCAACGTCTTTGACAGCAGCAGCCGTTTCTGGGCGCCTGCCGCCTGCGGGCTTTGTATGCTTATCAGCGGAGCGGGATGCGCTCTTTATATGGGAACGGGAGCCGGAGGCGTTTTAATGAGTGCAGCCGAAAGCATCCTTGCCGCATTTTTATACGTTGTTTTCCGCAAAGCCGGCGTATTCTTAAACCGCCGCAACAGGCGCAGCAAGGTATCGCAGGAGGAGCTTGTATGCCTGTGCATCACCCTCGGTACGCTTATTTCGGGGCTTGGCGGAATAATACTTCCGTTCGGGATAACGCTCTCCTACATAGCCGCCGCCTATGCGGTAATGTCCGTAGCTCTTAACACCTCGCTTGCAGCAGCCGGCTGCGGCGGTTTGGCAATAGGACTTGTATCCTCGATGGATGATCCGGATATGCTTGTGATAATGGCGGTTTTCGGCGTTGGCGCTATAATGGGGAATATGCTTAAGATGATCGGCAAATACGGAGCGGCTACCGGCTTTATCGGCGGCTGCATTGTTGGGATACTGTATCTTGGCAGCAGCTTTGAAATGCCGTTTTCGCTCGGGGATATTATCGTCTCCACCCTGCTTTTTGTGATAACACCGATGTCCGTACACGATGCCGTAGGCGCTTTCCTCGAAAAATCCATACGCCGTGATCCGGCACAGACGGATGTGCGAGCCCGTGAGTTTATCACCGCCCGTCTTGAACGGTCGGCAGATGCTTTTTGCGAGCTGTCACGTACGCTTCGCATAATATCGGACAGGCGGCTAAATATGTACAGGCGTGATGCCGGCGACATCTTCGATGAAATCTGCTCCCGTGTATGTCAGGGATGCAGCAGCTGGAGCAAATGCTGGAGCGGGGATCTCAGGGCGACCTGCCGCAATATGCTTATTCTCCTTGATATGATGGAAACAAAAGGTATATGCACAATATCTACCCTGCCGACACGGTTCAGAGAACACTGCCTGCGTGCGGAGATGTTCGTGACCGAGTTTAACCACGTCTACGAGCTTTATAAGAAAGACCAGCTTTTTCGCAGCGAATCGAAATTTGCCCGTGATTTAACTGCCGAACAGTACGAGAGTTTCGCCATGATTGCCGCTGAGCTTTCGCAGGAGGTGGAAAACGGGTTTACGTTTTTAGAGGATGTAGAGGAACGGGTAATATCCGGTCTTGACGAGCATAATATCCCAGTTGGTGATGTCAGCGTAATAGAAAACGGCTCCGGTACGGTGGAGGTATATCTAAGTCCGGCTATCGGCGCACGCACCGGCGCAATACCGCAGATTCTGTCAGATATTCTGTCACTGCCGATGGCGTTTGACCGCAGCGAAAAAGGCGTTCGCCGGTACATACAAAAGCCCCGCCTTACAGCCGACTGGGGAATAAGCGGGGTGTGCCGCCGAAACAGCAGTATCTCAGGAGATTGTGCGTTCTGTTTTACGTCGGAGGACTCACATTTTTACGCCCTTATATGCGACGGCATGGGCTCAGGTCCGTCCGCCCTCAAAGAAAGCCGCATGAGCGCAACGCTGATAAGACGGTTTATCGAAGCCGGCGTATCTGCAAAAATTGCAGTTAAGCTGGCAAATTCTGCCCTGGCTTTAAAATTCGACCGGGAGAGCTTCTCCACTATCGACCTTTTTTCGATAGACCTCACTACAGGACAGGCTGATATATACAAGGCCGGAGCGGCCGAAACGATAATCCGCCGGGGAGGCGATGTGCAGACAGTGTACTCGCAGTCAATGCCAGCGGGCGTTATGTCCGACGCCGCCGCAAAACCGACAAGAACGCTGTTTTCCGACGGCGATGTTATCCTTATGATGTCCGACGGCTTATCCGACGGCGGCGTACCGAAGGATTGGCTCAAAAACCAGCTGCGTTCGTCAGCCGATGCGTCTGTTATGGCTAAAAGGATAACAGACGGCGCTTTGAAGAAAAAGGGCGGCGAGGCCGACGATGATATGAGCGTGATAGTTATACGCATTTTGGAGCAATAAAAACACCGCCTGCGTACTGTAAGGGATTCATCTCCCGAAAATACGCAGACGGTGTTTTTATCAATCTTCTTTAATAAGCCCGCAAGCCTCCCTCAGGCTTATACCATTTTTGCGGGTAAGCTCTGCCAAATCCTCGTACTCCACCTTCCGTCTTACCACCCCGTAGCCGGAGGATTCCTTTATCCTTACCTCCATACCATCTGTATTTACAACTGACGTTTTCCTGTCCAGGACGTACCGCTCACAAACCGTGCGGCGGATGCCGATAGTCGTGGTATGCTGGAATATCAGCCGAACCATTTTCTCGCTGTCACAATCTCTGCATATCACCGTCAAAAGCAGGCCGGGACGTGATTTCTTCATCTGCACCGGAGTTATAAACGCCTCCAATGCACCGCCGCCAAAAAGCTGTTCTATAGCAAAGCCGGCTTCCTCGCCCGTCATATCGTCAATGTTTGCCGAAAGCTCCACTACCGTATCTCTTTTATCCCCGTCCGTACCTATCATTGCCCTTACGCAGTTTGCCGCCGGAAAGTCCTTGCTTCCTGCGCCGTAGCCGGTCTTTTGAACCTTCATAAGCGGCATACGCTCAAATTTATCGGCAAAATGGCGGATAAGCGCCGCCCCGGTTGGGGTACAAAGCTCCCCCTCTATATCCCCCGCATAAACGGGAACTCCCTCCAAAATATGCGTTGTTGCCGGAGCCGGTACGGGCAGTATCCCGTGAGCACAGCGCACCTGCCCGAAGCCTGTACAAACAGGAGAGCATATAATGCGGTCTGGGTTTATCATATTTATCAGCAAACATACTCCGGTTACATCGGCAATCGCATCAAGGGAGCCGACCTCGTGGAAATGCACATTTTCCACCGGACGGCCGTGGGCATGGCTCTCTGCCTCGGCTATCAGCCGGTATACGGCCGATACATCCTCCTTTACATTGTCCGTCAAATCAAGCCCCCGTATTATGCCCTCCACCGTATCAAGCGTATAGTGTACGTGGTCATGATGATGCTCATGGTCATGGTGATGTTCATGGTGGTGGTCGTGCTCATGGTGATGTTCATGATGGTGGCCGCCGTCATGGCCGTGGTGATGCTCATGATAGTGGTCGTGCACATGCTCCTCCTCACCGTTTACGCTGACCCGAACATGGGTGCAGGTTATACCGCATTTTTCGGTCTTTTCCGCTGTCACCTCTACCCTAGGGAGTCCTATGCTGTTTATTTTCCGCAAAAACTCCTTCTTGTCCGGTATAAGCTCCAGCAG
>DBQZ01000050.1:355-3427 GCA_002305435.1 Clostridiales bacterium UBA1381 | reverse complement strand
CCCTGCTTCTTCGCAAATTCCAAAAGGCCGAAAAGATGCTCGATATGGCTGTGTACGCCGCCGTTTGAGAGAAGGCCTATAAAATGCAGAGCCGAATCATGCTCCTTGCAGTTTTCAGCCGCCTTTAAGAGAGCTTCGTTATTAAAAATGTCCCCGTCCTCTATCGACTTGGTTATTCTTGTAAGCTCCTGATAAACTATCCTGCCTGCACCGATATTGGTGTGGCCTACCTCGGAATTTCCCATCTGACCATCGGGAAGTCCCACGTCAAGCCCGCTTGCAAAAAGGCGGGTATGGGGGTACTTTTCCACATAGCTGTCGATATTCGGTTTCTTGGCAGCCTTTATGGCGTTGCCGTGCTCGGCCGTTATATCGTTTAGGCCGAAACCGTCCAAAATGATCAATGCGATCGGTGATTTTGACATTAAATCATCTCCTTGATAAAAATATGTTATTGGTAGACAAAAAGGGACCTGCCCCGAAAATGCCGGAAGTAAGCCCCTTGATGTATCATTATTTAGCAGCCTCTGTTATCTTTGCGAAATCAGCCGACTTCAGCGAAGCTCCGCCGATAAGTCCGCCGTCGATATTGGGCTTTGACAGAAGCTCTGCGGCATTAGAGGCGTTCATGCTGCCGCCGTACTGTATAGTAACAGCCTTGGCGGTTTCTTCATCATAGAGCGAGGAAAGGATTGCACGGATACCGCCGCAAACTTCCTCTGCCTGTTCAGCTGTCGCCGTCTTGCCGGTACCGATAGCCCAGATAGGCTCATATGCAACTACAACCTTAGCCGCATCTGCTGCCGATATATTTGCAAACGCTTTCTTTATCTGAATGGCGATAAGATCCATTGTTATACCGGCTTCTCTCTCCTCAAGCGACTCGCCCACGCAAACTATAGGCAAAAGTCCTTTCTCAAGAGCCTTTATTGTCTTTTTGTTGACCGTTTCGTCAGTTTCAGCAAAATACTGACGTCTTTCGGAATGGCCGATTATAACGTATGTCACTCCCAGATCTGTAAGCATATCTGCGCTTACCTCGCCGGTGTATGCACCCTTGTCCTCAAAATGCAGGTTCTCTGCGCCGATTTTTACGTGTGTTCCCTCAGCGCCTTTTACAGCCTCGGAGAGGTTCACAAACGGCGTGCAGCATACAACCTCGCAGGAAGCTCCCTTTGTTGCCTCTGCCACCTCTTTTACGAAAGCGCAGGTTTCGGAGGGAAGCTTATTCATTTTCCAGTTTCCGGCAATTATATATTTTCCCATTGTATTTATCTCCTTTTGCGGTTATTCTCCCGGCATAAAAGCCGGTTGCAATCTGTTAAAATCTATATCCCTATCGGATAAAGAGCAGCTGTTCTTATTTATCTGTCAAAGCAGCTATACCCGGCAGCTCCTTGCCCTCCAAAAATTCCATTGAAGCTCCGCCGCCTGTTGAAATATGGCTCATCTTATCGCCAAGACCTGCCTGGTTTACAGCAGCTACGCTGTCGCCGCCGCCGATTATCGTGATAGCGTCTATATCAGCCAGAACTTTTGCTATAGCGTTCGTTCCCTTAGCAAAGTTGGGCATCTCGAATACGCCCATGGGGCCGTTCCATACTACCGTCTTTGCATCCTTTACAGCCTCGGAGAACAGCTCTATAGTCTTAGGACCGATATCGAGTCCCTGCCAGCCGTCGGGGATACCCTCCTCGGAGGTTACAACCTTTGAAGGAGCGTCGTTGTCGAAAGCCTGTGTGATAACTGTATCTACCGGTATCAGGAGGTTTACGCCCTTATCCTTAGCCTTTGCCATCATATCCTTTGCGTAGTCGATGTAATCCTCCTCAAGCAGAGAATCACCAACCGGCTCGCCTGTAGCCTTCATAAACGTATAAGCCATACCGCCGCCAATTATCAGAGTGTCCACTTTCTCAAGCAGGTTGTTGATAACGGAAATCTTTGACGATACCTTTGAGCCGCCCAAAATAGCTGCAAGCGGTCTCTTGGGGTTATTTACGGCATTGCCGAGGAAGTCGATCTCTTTCTGGATAAGATAGCCCGCAGCTGCTGTCGGCAGGTACTTTGTAACGCCTACATTCGAGCAGTGAGCACGGTGAGCCGTTCCGAAAGCGTCATTTACGAACAGGTCTGCCAAAGAAGCAAGCTCCTTTGAGAAGTTGTCCTCGTTCTTCGTTTCCTCAGCTCTGTATCTGGTGTTTTCCAGAAGTACAACGTCGCCATCAGCCATCTTATCAACTGCAGCCTTTGCATTATCGCCTACAACGTTGTCATCAGCCGCAAAAACAACCTCTTTGCCGAGCTTCTCGGAAAGTCTCTTTGCAACCGGAGCCAGTGACAGTGAGGGTACGGGCTGTCCCTTGGGTTTGCCCATATGCGAGCAGAGTATTACCTTTGCGCCGTTGTCGATAAGATACTTGATAGTCGGAAGAGCGCCAACGATTCTGTTCTCGTCTGTTATGTTTCCCTCAGCATCAAGAGGAACATTGAAGTCACAGCGGACAAGAACCTTTTTGCCGCGCACGTCCAGATCTTCTACGCTTACCTTGTTGTACATAATAAAACACCTCGTTTTAATATTTTTTCATATTTTTATATAAGAGGCAGCCCCCTTACAGAGCCTGCCCTTTTTATACATATATATTGTATCTTAAATCATCATTTTTTGCAAGAGATTTTTTGAAAAATGTTCTAAGAATTTTAATAACCGCTTTGGCACATATGTACAAAATTGTTATCTCAGTGTTGTTTTTATGAAAAATTTTATTAAAATTTACAAAAACCTATTGCAATAATAGGAAAAGTGTGATATAATATAAATACCATAAAATAGAAAAGGAGATGAATGGTCATGAAAAAGAAAACGATAGCCTTAGCGCTTGGAGCCCTGTGCCTGGTAAGCGCCGCAGCAGGAGCAGCCGCAACCGGATTAGTCCAGCAGATACAAGCTGAGCTGCGCGGTGATTTCACCATAGTCATAGACGGGCAGACGCGCACGTTCAAGAATGTGAACGGCGATACCGTATACCCCCTTTTGTACGAGGGAACGACCTATCTCCCGGTAAGAGC
>DBQZ01000050.1:0-347 GCA_002305435.1 Clostridiales bacterium UBA1381 | reverse complement strand
GTAACAGATGCGGACGTTATCGTAAACGGCGGAGGAGGAGGTACATCCACAACCCCGCCTCCGGCAGACGGCTCTATAAGCGAGGAGGACGCTAAGAGGATAGCTGCCGAAAATGCCGGCTTTGCCGTTGGCGACGTTCAGTTTAAGCGCACCGAGCTTGACCGTGACGACGGAGTTCTCCGCTACGAGGTGGAGTTCTGGAAAGACGGAGTGGAATATTCCGCTGACGTTCGTGTATCCGACGGCGCAATCCTAAGCTGGGATGTTGACCGTGAAGGAGCCGTTGTACAGCCTCCCGCAAGCGGAGAAGCAGCAATAACCGCAGAGGATGCTGAGAGAATAGCTGC
>DBQZ01000027.1 GCA_002305435.1 Clostridiales bacterium UBA1381 | reverse complement strand
CCGTTCAAATTAGTTATAACATAATCTATATCGTTGTTATTGTTATTAACTTCTTTTACTTTCGTATTGAAGAATACTCTTATAATATCACTTCCGCCCATAGTGTAAGCAACCGCTTTTGTTATTCTGGGTTCAAGCGATACACCGAATGAACCTTCAACGCCTACCGCCTCTGTCTCAGCTGATATTATTGAATATTCATCCATCACTCCCATGTCGCTAATATCAATGATAAATCCGTTTTCTACTACGGCTGTTGAACCAAGCACTATTTCCAATACAGTATTCGATTCCCTCCACTGCGCTGTAGAATTGCCCAATGAAACATTGGGAGTACCAAATTTAATTTTAGAAATATCATTGACTCCGTTTGTCGGAGAATCAAACATTAACAGTATACTATCGCCTGTCGTAAGAGCTGTTCCATCGTTATCAACCGCCACTGCACGCAGCAATTTCGGAGCCTGAGCATTTCTGAATGTTCCTGTAATCGGGCAATTTATATTATTGTACGAAATTATAATATCATCTTTAATAACACTGCTGTTTTCTGTCAAGGTGATAGTATATATAGTTTTTGTCGAATCAAACTCTGCTGTCACATTAGTTTCGCTTATGCCAAGCATTGCCGGAGTAATTTGTTCGTTCACAGGTGCGTTGAAAACAACAATGATTTTATCTCCCTTTGATGCTGTAGGTCTTGCACTTCCCTTTACTATTGCTGCCGACATTTGCGTAGGCGCCGTTAATGAGCCTAATCCCTCAAAATTACCGGCAACCATTACACCATCAATGCTATTTACAATTTTCCCTTCCGTATTCTTCAGCTCGCCGTCTGAAACATACGAAATTTCAGCGCCATTCTTGATGCTTGCTTCACTAAGAACGATGGTATAAATCGTTTTTGTATTATCCCAGCTGCCTGTGGAATTTCCAAATGTATTCTCTCCGCTCAGCTTAAGATCAGACATAATGTCAACGCCGTTTGTCGGTTCACTGAAAACAATATGTATCCTGTCTGCAGCAGCATTATTCTGTGATATATCTGTAGAAACCGCTGTCGCCATTATATTTAACGTAACTGTTTCAACCAGGTTTGCCACCGCATCATTAAGAGCTGTAGCCGCATCGTCTATTAGCTTCTGGCTGCTTATTTTAAGATTGCGGTCTATCGCTTTTGCTGCTTCAAGCGCTTTTTTTACTTCTTCGGCTGATTCTACAGTATAGCCTGACAAATCAGACGGTACAGACGCCATCGCCTTGTCAAGATCTGTGTAGTCAGCAGCCATTTCCTCAAGAACTACCTCAACCGTAACTTTGCTTCCATAGTCTTCCTCGGTTATTTCAAACGTATCTTCCTTGGTTATATAGTTATCTGCCGATGCAGAATAGGTATATGTGCCCTCCGCAAGCTCTGTTGGCAATTCCTCATAACCTTCCACTTCAACTACTGCCGTTTCCGGCGTGCACAAAAATTCCACCTCTGCCGTATCGTCTGCGGCAAATACCGCTGCGGGAAATACTGCCCCTGCAAATAACGACACAGCTGTAAACACAGCCGAAATCCTATTTTTCATGTTCATATCCTTATCATCTGACCTTTCTGTCCGCTAAAATATTTTTTTCATACAACGCGGACTGTTGTATAATATAATATAAAATTTCTGCCGCAGCAAAAATCAATATTATCTTTGATTATAAAAACATCACAGCGGTTATATAGGAAAACGCCATAAATGGAATAAATGGTATCTGGGTTTGTGCCTTTTTCTTTTTAAACAGCATAAGCCCAACTCCAAATATCACCGCTAAAAACATAGCCGTAAACACTGCTCTTATAAAAGCATCCAGCGGCAGGGAAAACGCAGCAACCGTTATACATACAACATCCGCCATGCCTATAGAACCGTGAGACTTTTTCGATATAATAAACAGAATTCCTCCAAAAAACAACGCTGTTACCAGCATCAGCCAAAACTGTGTGTCCGGCACAAAAAACATCATTACCACAGAAAAAAGCATCTCTGCCAACAGCAACTTTGTCGGCACTGACATATGCTTTATATCCTCAATAGCCGATACAAAAAGCATCCCCTCCATAGCGATTGCAAGCAATCCATATAATCCCATACCTGACAAAAACACCACCGCAGAAAATATTACGGCTAAAGCCGCTCCGAAAACGACCCACTTTTTCCCGTATTGCTTTACCCAAAACCCTGATGCCGCTATATTTGCGGCGCATATGCCTATATATGCTGCTGTCATCTCTGTCTCCTCGCCATAAGTTTACGGATTACATACCTTGCACGGCGTGTAACCACGCTGCTGCGCCACGCTGAGGCTTATGCGGCTGGCGCCATGATAAAGTGTCCGGCAGTTCTTTTTATGATATTTATTCCCCGTCCACGCAGAACCTATATAAACTGAATTTTCTCCATATATAATACTTGCCAGCTTGTCTACATCAATGCCTTCCTCGCTCGCTGTACGTACCCCGTTTCCCCCATACAGCCAACCGTGCTCTATACTTATGCTCCTTAATGTAACATCAATATCCGGCAGAATGCCAAGACTTATGTTATAACTGTACTCCAGCGCTATGACTGCATCTTCTGCCGAGTAATCATCCTTGGATATGCTGAAATCCGTCAAATGACCCTCCGGTATTTTCTCATAACCGCTTTTTGCCTGCGGAAATTTTACAAACGTCACCGTTACATTATCCCGGTCTATCGGTATCCCTGAATCATCAAGAGCTGTATTTATCATATCGCTGACCATCTGCCCTCCTATATAGGATTGCAAATTCCCAAGCAAATTCCAAAGTGTGCTCTCTGCCATTGTATCCAGATTGTTTACCAAATTCACCAGTGCGTCCGTCCAGTTGCCTATTGCATTTACCGCATAGTCTACGTCCATTACATATCCAAGTATGCCGTCCGGACCATCTTCCGAGCGCTCTTCAAGCTCAAACTTATCTAAAAGTGCGTTTGCCTCCTCATTTGCCGCATCCTGCTTTTCCATCAAAAATGACAACGGATACGCAGATGTGGCAATAGTTTTGGCTGTTTCTGAGGTTACCGCATCCAGAGTAATCTTTACCATGGACATCTTTACTATTGTAAGCAAGGTAAACATAAAACAGATGAACACCGTAAACGAAATAACGGCTTCGATAGCCATAGAGCCTTGCTGGCGTTTGCTATCTGAAACTTCTTTCATACTCATTTCATCTCCTTAATACCCAACAACTGCCTCGGTACGTATTATATACTGGCCATCTTTTATGTTCGGAAAATTAAGCCAATCTCCCCCAAATAATGGAACAAATATTAAATCAATTCCTACTTCCGTATCCGCTTGCAGCTTTGTATAGAGCTTATCTGTCGATATACCTCCATTGTAACTCTGGTTTGTGTTTATAACATCAAGCATCCCCTCAGATGCTCCGCTGAATTTCATAAAAAGAACCAATCGCAGATGATCTGAATATGATACCTTTACATTTTTCACTGATGGGCATAACTGACAGCCATCGTTTGTAAACAAAAGATCATAAACGTCCTTTGCCGTCTGGATCGCCCCCTGGGTCAGCCCTGCTACCGCACGTGAGACAAATCCTCCCGGAGCTTTTATAAAATAATTTATAAAGTTAATCGCAAAACGCAATGTCGTTATAGTTGTAACGGCAGAAACTATATTGTCGCCCTGCTTTTCATGGCCGAAAATTATATACTCCACTTCGCCTACATGGAATTTGTGATCTCGTTCTGTCTGAGAAGTGATAAATGTACTTTTATCCATGATAAAATCAACCATATAAGCATTTTCAAGGAGTTTTTCCCCATTCGTGAATGTGGAACACATCTCGCTGAAATAGTTGCATATATTCTTCACCTTCGATACAAGCCAACCGCCGGTATCAACTTCATCCTCATCGCCTCTTTGCGCCTTTTCTATGGTTGCATTGTACTCTTCAGCCAAACCGGCTACACTCTCTTTTATTTCGTCCAGCTTTGAAAGAGCATTCTCGCCCTCTTCTCCTTCACCTTCGAGAATTTTATCTATTTTGCCGCCGTCGGCATCCTTTTCTTTTATTTCGTTTGGCTCGGATATAGTAAGGCCTTTCATCTCATTTAATTTTCCCTCAATTTGCCCTTTCAGGGAATCAAGTTCGTTTTCTATATCCTCAACCGCTTGTTTTGCGGCTTCCTCATTCGCCTTTGCCACATCATATTCCGCTTTTGCGGTATCCTTGTGGAGATTGTATTGCGTGTTTGCATATACCAATTCATTTTTTTCTTTCTGCACGTCTTTCAGTGAGTCTATCAGCTCCAAGACCTCTATAAATGTCTCTGACTCAACAAATATATCATCACCTACATATTCGCCTGTATTGAAATATTCATCGACTTTCTTCTTTTCTTCCTCAGAAAGATTAGCTTGCTTTTCTGTAATATCAGCGGCAAGCTGCTGCTTTCTCACTTCAAGGATTTTAATCTCCCTTTCCAAATTACCGCTGCTTTTTATATTATTATATGTTTCTTCTTTTTCCTCAGTAGTGTCCTTAGCATCCTCATATTTATTCCTTGCTTCAAGCAATTCCCACTGTTTTTGTTCATACGTAGCCATGAGGTTTGTTACCTCGTTTTTAAGCGTCTGCGCACGGGCTTTTTTGCTGTTTGCATCATTTATTACCTTCTGCGCTTCATCTCTTGCATACTGCTCTACTTCTACCACGCCATCCTGTTCCAATTCCTTAGCATCAGATGCTACGTCCGCATCTTGCTGAATATCGCCCAAGCCGGCGCCCTGGCTCACAGCGTTCATCTGCTGCTCTACAGACTGCTCATAATTGTTGGCTTCAGTTTTAGCACTTTCCATATTTGCTATCGCAGTATCATAGCTTCCTATGAGATTGTTCATCAATCCGTCAATTGTCGATTTCGAGTCGGAAATATTATCCCAGTCTATCACATCTGAGGTTATATTGTACGCTGCACTGCTCACAGCGTCAGATGCCTTATGCCCCAAATTCTTAAACTTGCTTTTGAAATCTTCAAGGTCATCTCCGGCCTCTGTAATCTTGTCCGCTTTATCTCCTAAGCTAAAAATACTCCTAAACTTGTCCACCACAAGCATCGTTGTTGTCACCGGAGCACGGTACTTGGAATACTCTGCAACCTGATCCTTAAATACTTCCAGATCGTTAATACTGCTTCCCGGCGTTACCGTAATATTTTTTACCGTATAATTTAACAGGTTTACACCATTATCTCGGGTTTTTATATTTGCATTGAAATACTTCTCAAAATTGGCCTGCGCCGCAGAGCTGTCATAGGCGTACAATCCATATTCGCCCACCAGATTTTTATCATAATAAGATATTGTCGATCTGGCCGCCGCATAAGCTGCATTTTTTAATTCATGCTTTGCTGCCAATATGCGAGATGCGTCTATAAAAACCCCGGCAAAAAACACGCTTGCCATCAAGATAAGCACCAAAAATATAGTAACCGCTCCGCTCTGCCTTTTCATCTTATGTCCCCAGACCTCCCAATGCGCTCTTTATCGCCGAAGTTCCTCCACCGCTGCCACTGCCGAGCTTTGCTTCTATCCATTCCACCAGTCCCGTAGCCAGCTCCTTGGCGTAATCGATATTGCGGATGTACTCCGCCGGCTCTGCTATCACCGCCGTAGCTTTAGTATTTATCGTAAACTCTTCTGAATCAGTAAAGTAATTGAGGATAGCGGCAAAGGGGATATTGACATTCTGCTTTACATTTACAACGATTTTCCTCTGCAGAAGCGTATTTTCAAAATCAACGTCCACCACCGTCCCGTCGGTAGAAAGCACGCCTCCTTTAATCTTGTCCTCGACCGCCCTTTTAATGCTTTCAATCTTTTGACCATCTCCGCCGCCCAGCTCGCCAAGGCGGTAGTAAATGCCGTCATCGTACGAGGCGCCCTCAAGACCATCGCCCCCGTTTACCCAGGCGGTGGCTCCCTGCTCCGCTCCGTAGGATGCAGCGTATGTAATTATCGCATATTGATACATCGCCATAAAGGCATAATAAATGGTCACTATAATTATCAGCAGGGCCGACATCACTATCGTTGCTTCTATGCTGAACGATCCCCTTGACCGCATTCTGTT
>DBQZ01000102.1 GCA_002305435.1 Clostridiales bacterium UBA1381 | reverse complement strand
GTAAGCTCGTTTTTCAACCGATCATATACCATCCCCAAACCCCATGACATCACGCTCATATATGCGGCTTTTCCGGCAGCGTCTTTTATGTTTTTGGGCGCACGGGTATAAGCGAGATTTTCGGCGCATTTTGACAGCGCATCAAGCATTGCCTCTGCACAAGACGAGATAGGTTCAAGAACATTCTTGGCAGCAATCATTTCATTTTCCGTAACAATAGGAAACAAAACGGATATTTCGCCGTTTTCTATACGTATAAGCCCGTTTTCGATTAGCGAAAGTACAGACTTACTGTTAAGATCTACACGTTTGGCGAGCATAATGTCTGTAAGCGCTTTGTGCTTCGCCAAATCTAAATATTCAGCGTTATGAATATCTGCGCTGTTATAACAGTAATGTGTTATATAAGCCGTGCGTTCGGCGTTATAGCTGTAACCGTTCATATTCATAAGAATATAATCCCGCTTCCGTGATGTTTTTCCGCATAAAACTCCCTGACTGCCATGAGTGAGCATTGGTGCGCCGCCTATATGAGCCCATCCTTTATCGGTTGCTTTCAGCACGCCAAAACGCATGGCGAGAAAGAAAGCAAGCCATTGTGCAGATGAAGTATTTATCGGTAGTGTAATATTTTCAAGCATAGATAATATCTCTTCTGACGCTTTTGTGACAATAGGCTCTGACAGCGCTTCAAAGCTGTCGAAATATTCGTCATCAAAAATGGGAAGAGTGGTTGTGTATCTTCCTTTCTTTTCAGAAATCAAGTTTTCGCCCGAAAGCATATTAAGCTCATCCTCAAGATAAGGGGCGGAAACTCCTAACTCCAGGCTTAATTCCGTTACTGTCATATTCCGGTCATATAATGAAAGCAGTATATTGCCGGGCAGTTTTCTCTCACGAAAAGGTTTGTAATGATCGTAGTTTGAGAAGCTGAAGTAACCGCACAATTCAAATTCCTGCGGGGAATAGCTTCTTTCTCCATAGGTTCTTTCCATATTGACACCTTCTTTCAAAATTTTGCGTGTTTGGCAAAGTATATAACGGACAAGCGAGTGAGACAGTCCCGTTTCTGATGCAATTTCTATGCACGTTTTATTTTCAATATAATATTTTACAACAATATCCCTGTGCCTTTTTGCAAGCAGTGATAATTCCCGGCGCAAAAGTAATATCTCTTCGTTTGCGATCAACTCATTTTCAGGAGTATTGCTGACTGCGGGCATGGTATTCTCATCGTAGATTACGTAAGGGTAATATTTCTTATTTCTGAAGTAACGCACGCTTAAATTTTTTGCTACTGCCCACATAAAGCCGTAAAAGGATTTTTCGTTCCGTATGCTTTCGGAACGAGATATAACTTCTGTGATAATGTCTCCCATAAGATCCTCTGCATCTTCGGCATTGTTCGTTTTTGCATAGGAAAAACCGTAAAGTGCCGTCAAGCTGTCTTTTAGCATTTTAAAAACTCTGTCTTTGTCCATTGCTTATCCTCCGCCTGTAAAACGTTTTACATATATATAGTGTCTGCATCATTGAAAGTGTTAAGAAAAAAATTACTGGCGCAAATAAACAGTAAACCGGTTGTATAATAACCGTAAAATTGTATACTGCCCAAGCGTATTTTAGCATGAATTTTTTAAATGGTCAATGGAGCAAGATGCAAAGCTTGTTGAAAATTGTTGTTTAATAAGCATAAAACTGAGGGTATATATAGCATGTAAGAATCTGTTAAAAGAGTCAATAAGCAACAGAGAGAGCCGTGATACAGTATGAAATATAATGAAATGTTGATTTTAAATAATGAAGCAATTTCAGCAATTTATTTTGCTCTATTGCAATGCAAGTATAATTTTTATTCTATAGGACGTGATGCAGACACTGTAAATAAACTACAAAGCTTTATTGAACCTTATAGTAGTGAATATGATTTCTTTTCTGAAATCAGGCAGAATACTTGTGCGGTTTATCCGTATTGGCCAAGAGCAGCAATGTTGGAGACTGCCACATTTTATGTTGATTTATTACAAATATGTTTTAATGATTTTGAAGCATATAAAAACAAAATTATCTCTGCTCAAAATATATCTGATCAAGAAAGAAATCAGGCATTTTGGGATTGGGTTTTGCAGTTCCCACAAGCCTTGAAAAATATTTTGCAAAGCAAACAATTTAGCAACTATTTAGAATGGGAAAACACATGGATACTGGAACAGAATAAAAAATATCAAGCGGATGTGGAATAGATTAAAAAGCTTATCATGGTATGCAAGGATAAGTTTAATTCTCAGTTTCAAAATATACAAATCATTCTTAATCCAATAAAATGTGTGTATTCTGCAGATTATCATGCAAAAGATGAAGTTTTCATATTCAGTTCTGGGGCGTTCAGCAAAAGTTCTTTTATACATGAATTTATTCATCACGTAATACATCCGATTATCGAGCGGAGAAAAGAGGAAATTTTACACTGCAACATTAAGGATTTTCGCATTGATTCTTCATACTATTTAGATGGCGGAGAATATGGAAAATTGAATGCGTTTGAAGAATATATGGTACGTAAATTTACAGATAAATTTTTGACTGGAGATATTCCGGAAAATTTAGACGTGTTTTTTGAAAACGAGCTTATAAACATAGGTATATTGTAAGTCATGCTTAATCCTAACATTTAGTGTACATCCAAATTTTAGTTAAAAAGTGGTAATATTATTTAATTTATGAAATACAAAGAAATCGCTCGTAAAAAGATATTTCGACACTGATTTATTTATTGACAATACGGCATGAAAATAGTATAATAGTAAAGACAGCAGGTCTTATTTTGCTGTGTATCATTGTGATATATATACAAAAACAGCGTGATAAAAGGGACAGCAAAAGAAAAGAACGCTTGCAGCGGCAGGAGCAAAATCCTAGCCGCTACAGATATTTTTAAGAAAGAAGGTTTTGTAATGGCGTCAACATTTCAGGGCGGAGTTCATATGAACGACCGTAAATCGCTGACGAATAGGCTGCCGATAAAACGCATAGAAGCGGACTGTCCGGTTCATATCTATCCTTTGCGTCAGCATATCGGCGCACCGCTTGCACCGGTTGTAAAGCCAGGGGATACGGTGTTGGTCGGGCAAAAGATAGCCGATGCAGAAGCCTATATGGCAGTGCCAGTGCACAGCTCGGTTTCCGGCAAGGTTTTATCTGTAAAGCCGTGGATACATCCCTCCGGAGGTATGGTGGATGCGATTTTTATAGAAAACGACGGAAACTACACACCGGCGGAGACGATGAAGCCCGCAGAAAATTACGAAAAGCTCACTAATATCGAACTGCTTTGGCTCATTCGTGAAGCGGGCATGGTCGGCCTTGGCGGAGCGGGATTCCCAACGCACGTAAAACTTGCTCCCCCGGAAGGATGTAAGATAGATTATTTAATAATAAATGCCGCAGAGTGCGAGCCGTACCTCACCTCGGATCACAGGCGGATGCTTGAGAATACCGAAGAGCTGGTTGATGGTATAGAAATAGCGATGCGCATATTGGGGCTTAAAAAAGCTTATATAGGCATTGAAACGAACAAACAGGATGCGGCAGTGAAAATAAAGCAGCTGTTGGGGAAGGATGCACCGATTTCCGTTATATCGCTTAAGCCGAAATATCCGCAAGGGGCGGAGAAACAGCTCATCAAAGCAATAACAGGACGAAGCGTACCCTCCGGAAAATTGCCGGCAGACGTGGGAGCGGTTGTTATAAACGCCGATACTGCAATATCCATCTCCAACGCTATAAGAAAGGGAAAGCCGGTTATAGAAAGAGTCGTAACGGTATCAGGCGATTGTGCCGCTTTGCCGGGCAATTATCTTACACGGACAGGTGTGCCGGTATCCTTTGTGATTGAACAGGCAGGCGGTTTTAAGACAGAACCGCAAAAGGTGATAATGGGCGGGCCGATGATGGGTGTTGCTCAGTATGACTTGGAAGTGCCGATAACGAAAACCTCGTCGGCTATTGTCGCCCTTTCAAAGGCGGAGGAGATATACGACCCTGATATGCCGTGCATAAAATGCGGCAAGTGCGCAGATCACTGTCCGATGCACCTTATGCCTCTATATCTTAGCAAATACGCTCTTGCAAAGGATTATGACATGACGATGAAATATCATATAATGGACTGCATTGAATGTGGAGTCTGTTCGTATATTTGCCCGTCAAAGAAAAATATGCTTGCAAATATCAGAGTAGCAAAGCAGGAGCTTAACAATAGAAAAAAGCAAGGGGGTAACAAATAGTGGAACATAAACTAATCGTATCGTCCTCTCCGCATATACACTCTGAGGAATCCGTATCGGGGATAATGCTCGACGTTATCATTGCCCTGCTTCCGGCGGCAATTGCCGGCGTATTCCTTTTCGGCTGGAGAGCGGCGCTGGTAATAGCGGTCTGTATCGCTTCTTGTATATTGACCGAGGGGATTTTTGAAAAAGCGGCAAACAAGAAACTGACTATAAAGGACTTAAGCGCCGTTGTTACAGGACTTCTTTTAGGTCTTAATCTGCCGGCGACAATACCTCTGTGGATGGCGGTGGTCGGCAGTGTATTTGCAATATTGGTAGTAAAACAGTTCTTCGGCGGACTGGGCAAGAATTTTGCGAACCCGGCTCTGGCAGGACGCTGTTTCATGCTGATAGCATGGGCAGGAGCAATGACGCAGTTCACAGAACCGTTTGCCGGAATAGATGCTGTATCCTCGGCAACGCCTCTTGCTGTTATGAAAACAGGGGAAGGTTCCTTGATGTCGCTTGCAGAAGCATTTGTCGGAATAAAGGCCGGCTCAATTGGCGAGACCTCCGGATTAATGCTTATAATGGGTTTTATATACCTGCTTTGCCGCCGTGTAGTAAGCATCAGAATACCGGCTGCATATATACTGAGCTTTGCTGCGCTGACGTTTTTCTTCGGCGAAAATTTGCTGGCAATACCGCAGTGGCAGTATATGCTCTATCAGGTATGCACAGGAGGCTTGTTCCTCGGAGCATTTTTCATGGCTACAGATTATGTTACGACTCCGACTACTAAGCCCGGACAGGTCATCTTTGGTATTGGCTGCGGCATATTGACATTTGTCATACGCCGTTTCGGCGGTTATCCCGAGGGCGTGTCGTTCTCAATCCTTCTGATGAATCTGGCAGCCCCGCTCATAGAAAAGGCGACAGTACCCAAACCGTTCGGCTATGTAAAGGAGAAAAAGAAGGAAAGGAGCGGCCGATAAGATGAAAAATGCTGTTGAAATAATCAAAATCGGAGCAATACTGTTCGTTATAACAGCCGTATCCGCTGCGCTTTTGGCAGTGCTAAACGGTGTGACCGCCCCGATAATTGCCGCTAATCAGGAACAGAAACAGACAGAATCAATGAAAAGTGTCGTTCCGTCCGCTGAAACCTTTGAGGAAGTTGAAGTAAGCGGCGCTGACGATATAGTCACCGGCGTATATGAAGCAAAGGATTCCTCCGGCAGCGTTGTCGGCGTATGCGTAATGGCGTCGCCCGCAGGCTATGGCGGAGATATTGAGCTTTCAGTCGGCATAGACAACGAAGGGAAGGTTACGGGCGTGGATATTATTTCCATGTCAGAAACCGCAGGTCTCGGTGCAAATGCGTCCAAAGATGAATTTAAGGGACAGTATATAGGCAAGACTGCGGGCATTACCGTTACAAAAAATGTTCCCGGTGAAAATGAAATAAGCGCTATTTCAGGAGCGACAATAACTTCCGAGGCAGTCACCTCCGGAGTAAATGCAGCGCTTGAAGCAGCATCAACAATATTAAGCGAGGAGGGCGGTTTAGATGGCTGAGGAGAAGAAAAGCGTTATCTCCGTCATCAAGAACGGACTGTTTACGGAAAACCCTACGTTCGTGCAGCTTTTGGGAATGTGTCCCACGCTGGCCGTTACGACGAGCGTTAAAAACGGATTGGGCATGGGACTTTCTGCTACAGCCGTTTTGGTTTGTTCAAACTTTATTATCTCACTCTTGAGAAAATTTATACCCGATAAAATAAGAATAGCGGCATATATAGTTGTTATTGCGGCGTTTGTTACAATGGTACAGATGTGCCTTAATGCTTTTGTGCCGGATCTTGCGGATCAGCTTGGATTGTTCATACCGCTTATTGTGGTAAACTGTATAATTCTTGCAAGAGCTGAATCGTTTGCCTCCAAAAACGGCCCCATATTATCAGCAGCCGACGGTATCGGCATGGGTCTTGGCTTTACAGCGGCATTGTGTATAATTTCAGCCGTACGTGAGTTTTTTGGCGCAGGTTCTATCTGGGATATACCTATATATTCAGCGTATATAGACCCTGTAACAATAATAGGTTTGGCTCCCGGTGGTTTCATCGTTTTGGGTATACTCGTTGCTTCAAAGAATGCCATAAGCAACAGAAAAAAGAAGAAGGAGGAGAATAAATAATGACAATGCAGATAGTTTCTATTATAATCTCCGCACTTCTGACCGAAAATTTCGTAATGGTGAAGTTTTACGGTATCTGCCCGTTCTTAGGCGTTTCCAAAAAGGTCGAAACAGCTGCCGGAATGGGTATGGCGGTAACCTTCGTTATGGCGTTAGCTTCGGCGATAACGTATCTTGTAAATCATTTTCTGCTTGTGCCGCTTGAGCTTGAGTACTTGCAGACGATAGCGTTCATTTTGATAATTGCCGGACTGGTGCAGTTTGTTGAGATGTTCGTAAAAAAATCCATGCCTTCGCTCTACAATGCGCTCGGCATATATCTGCCGCTTATCACTACCAACTGTGCGGTATTGGGTGTGGCTCTTCTGAATGTGCAGTATGAGTACAATTTCATACTTTCGGTACTCTACGGTACGTTCTCGGCTCTCGGATTTACGCTGGCAATAATTTTGATGGCAGGAATACGTGAGTCGCTTGACCAGGATGCGATCCCCGAACCGTTCCACGGTATGCCGTCGGCACTTTTGACTGCCGGGATAATGGCTATAGCTTTCATGGGATTTTCAGGCTTTAGGATATAGGAAGGAGTTGTCATATGGGTTCGATAATTTCCGCCGTTTTGGTTATCGGCGGCATAGGGCTTATATTCGGCTGTCTTTTAGCTTTTGCCTCAATCGTGTTTGAGGTGAAGCAGGATAAACGCATAGAACAGATACAGAGCGTTCTGCCGGGAGCAAACTGCGGCGCTTGCGGCTTTGCAGGCTGTTCGGCGTATGCTACTTCTATCGTAGAGGACAAGACGCCGGTAAATATGTGCAGTGTCGGAAAAGCCCCGGTTGCCAATGCGATTGGTATTATAATGGGTGTTGATGCCGGCGA
The DNA here is from genome assembly GCA_002305435.1 of Clostridiales bacterium UBA1381. Taxonomy (GTDB): domain Bacteria; phylum Bacillota; class Clostridia; order UBA1381; family UBA1381; genus UBA1381. The sequence goes on along the minus strand of DBQZ01000102.1, from coordinate 1,445 downwards.
GGTAACAGAAAAAGTCGCAAAGGTAATGTGCGGCGGCAACTGTTCAAGCGCTGTTATGAAGTATGAGTATATGGGTATACAGGACTGCGCTGCTGAGGCAAAGCTCTCAGGCGGTGCGAAGCAGTGCCCTTACGGCTGTTTGGGATTGGGAAGCTGCGTAAAGGTCTGTCCGTTCGGAGCTATATCCATAGTTGCGGGAATCGCCGTTGTGGATCCCGAAAAATGCCAGGCCTGCGGCAAATGCTTAAAAACGTGCCCCAAGGGTATTATTCATTTCGTGCCAAAAGAAAATCACGAGTGGGTACTTTGCTCCAACAAAGACAAGGGCGCTGTGGCAAATAAATACTGCTCTGTCAGCTGCATAGGCTGTAAGATGTGTGAAAAAGTCTGCCCGAGCGACGCTATCCATGTTGTGGACAATCTGGCAAGGATAGATTATGATAAGTGTATAAGCTGCGGAGCCTGTGCTGCTAAATGTCCCAGAAAGGCGATAGTCGTTGAAGGGACGGAAAAAGCAAAAACAAACGAAGAGCAGATAAGAGATGCGCTAAATAAGCCGGAATCTTTCTATAGGACATAATACGGCGGATTAAATGCAGGGAGGTGGGCTGTGAAAAATTTATATTCAGCGGGAGCAATATTTGCCGCTGCAGCAGTTGCCGCATTGGTTTACCTTTTTAAACCCGGCAGCGATATTGGTTATCCCGAGGGAACTATGGCTGTCAGCTTTATAGACGTAGGTCAGGGAGACAGCGAATTGATACAGCTTCCGGACGGTCGCAATATCCTCATAGATACCGGAGAATACAGCGAGTATGAGAGTCTTAAGAGCTATCTTCAAGGCGAGGGTGTCGAAAAGATAGATTACTGTATAGCGACTCATCCGCACAGCGACCACATTGGTTCTATGGCAAACATTGTCGAGGATTTTGACATAGGCAGCTTCTATATGCCCGATGTCATCAGCGATACTGCAACATATGACAGGCTGCTTGACGCCCTTGATGAAAAGGGGATAGAAGCAAATGATGCTGCAGCAGGCGACGTGCTTTTGTCGGAGGAGGGTATACGTGCGGAATTTCTCGCCCCGGCAGATACGGAGTATGCGGACATGAATAATTACTCCGCCGTTTTGCATCTGGCGTACGGCGACACCTCGTTTTTATTTACAGGAGATGCGGAGACTGATTCTGAGCAGGAAATGCTTGACGGAGGATATGAGCTGTCAGCCGATGTTTTAAAGGTAGGACATCACGGAAGCAGCACCTCAAGCTCGGAGGAATTTCTCGATGCGGTCTCACCGGAATATGCGGTTATAAGCTGCGGGAAAGACAACAGCTACGGTCATCCGTCAGCGCAGACGATAGAGAAGCTCGAAGAGCGGGATATTACCATATTACAAACACAGAATGAGGGTGACATAGTATTCCTGTCAGACGGGAAGA
>DBQZ01000043.1 GCA_002305435.1 Clostridiales bacterium UBA1381 | reverse complement strand
ATCAATAATAGTGGGTTTTCCGGGTGAGACTGAGGAACAGTTTTCGGAGCTTTGCGATTTTTGCCGCAAGATACGGTTTGACCGTATGGGTGTTTTTGCCTATTCTCAGGAGGAAGGTACTCCGGCGGCGAATTTTGACGGCCAGATTCCGGAGGAAATCAAGGAGGAGAGGCGTGACGCCCTGATGCGTATTCAGCAGGGAATATCACGGGAGCTTAATGAGGCAAGAATAGGGTCTGTTGTTGAAGTGCTTGCCGAGGGGTATGACGAGGAGTCGTATCTTTATTACGGCCGAAGTTACGGAGACAGTATAGACGTTGACGGTAAGGTATATTTCGGGGCGGAACGTGAGGTCTGTCCGGGCGAATATGTAAGGGTGAAAATATTGGCGGCAGATGAATACGATTTGTCGGGTGCATTGGAGGAAGACGTATGACTACTGCAAACAAACTTACTATTCTGCGTATAATAATGGTGCCTTTTTGCATGGGATTTCTGCTGTTTGACAATACGGTAGCACGCAGTATTGGAATAGCGCTGTTTATATTGGCTTCTTTGACTGATTGTCTTGACGGATATATTGCCCGCCATTACAATCAGATAACGACGTTTGGCAAGTTCATGGATCCGCTGGCGGATAAGATGCTGGTAACAGCGGCATTTTTGTGTCTGGTGCATTTTGATAGGATGTCTGTAGTGGCTTTAATGCTCATACTGGCACGGGAATTTGCGGTAAGCGGGCTTAGAATGGTCGCTGTATCAGAAGGTAAGGTAATAGCCGCCGGCTGGTGGGGCAAGGTTAAAACAGTCATGCAGATGGTAACGATAGTCGTTGCTTTCCTGCTGATGTACAATACCCCTCTGGGAGAGGAAATGTCGGCGCTGATAACCGATATATTGGTATGGATAAGCGTAGCTGCCACTGTTATGTCGGGACTTGAATACATAGTAAAAAACAGATCTCTTTTAAGGATGAAATAAACAGGAGCATACATGGAAAAGTTAGTCGGAATGATCCGAAGAGCTATAGACGAATATAACATGGTGGAGGAAGGTGAGAAAATAGCGGTTGGAGTATCGGGAGGAAAGGACAGCCTTGTGCTTTTGAAGGCGCTTGAGCGGCTTTCCCGCTACCATCCGAAAAAATTCACAGTTTGTGGTATTACGCTTGATATGGGATACGGCAGTGATTATTCTCCGATACAGAGGATGTGCGATGAGCTTGGTATCGAATATGTAATTAAGAAAACGAATTTCAAGGAAATCATATTTGATATTCGCCATGAGAAAAACCCCTGCTCCCTGTGCGCCAAAATGCGCAGAGGGGCGCTTAACGATGCGGCTATTGAAAACGGCTGCCGCAAAATCGCTCTGGGACATCACAATGATGATGTTCTGGAAACGTTTTTCTTAAGCCTTCTGTATGAGGGGAGAATACACTGTTTTGCGCCGGTGACGTATTTGAGCAGAATGGATGTGTGGCAGATACGTCCGATGATATACGTGCGTGAGCGGGATATACGCGGTGTTGTGCGCCGTGAGGATATACCGGTTGTGCATAATCCGTGCCCGGCGAACGGACTTACAAAAAGACAGGACATGAAGGAACTGATAGCCCGGCTGGAAAAACAAACAACTCCGGGTCTGAGAAAACGATTATTTACGGCGATCCGCAGCGGTGTTGCGGATTGGGGAATTTAGCCGCTTGGCTAAGGAGATTTATCATGAGCATTTTTTCATTTTTTCAACTTTTTGGAGGATTGGCATTCTTCCTCTACGGCATGGAAATAATGGGCAGCGGACTGGAGAAAATGTCCGGAGGAAAGCTTGAGAGGATACTTGAAAACCTAACGTCCAACAGGATTAAGGGAGTGCTTTTGGGAGCGGCCGTAACGGCTGTTATCCAGTCCTCCTCGGCGGTTACGGTAATGCTGGTAGGTTTTGTAAATTCCGGCATTATGCAGCTTTCGCAGGTGATAGGCGTTATCATGGGCGCAAATATGGGAACAACGGCTACGGCATGGATACTGAGTTTGGCAGGCATACAGGGCGACAGCTTTTTCGTGCAGCTTTTAAAGCCGGTGAACTTTTCGCCGATAATAGCAGTCATCGGTATCATACTGATAATGTTTGCAAAGGACGGAAAAAAGCAGAGCATAGGAAGCATTATGATAGGCTTTGCGCTTTTGATGTTCGGTATGGAAACAATGTCCACATCTATGGAACCTTTGGCGGAAATGGAGGGATTTGCAAACCTTCTGCTGATGTTCAAAAACCCGATATTCGGCGTGCTTGTAGGAGCTATATTGACGGGAATTATCCAGTCCTCCTCGGCATCTGTCGGTATTTTGCAGGCCTTATCTCTTACGGGAGTCGTTTCCTACGGTGCAGCGATACCGATAATCATGGGACAGAATATCGGTACCTGCGTGACTGCGCTTATCTCTGCAATAGGCGCTAACAAGGGAGCAAAGCGTACAGCGTTTGTACATTTGTACTTCAACATAATAGGTACGATATTGTTCTTGACGCTGTTTTATGTGCTTAATGCTATATTCCATTTTACGTTTATTGACAGTACAATAAACGCAGTCGGTATAGCTGTCGTACATACGACGTTTAACGTTTTATCTACGCTTGTACTGCTGCCGTTTGTAAAGCAGCTGGAAATGCTTGCGTGCAAAACTGTTCCTGACAAGGAAAGCAAGGACGATACGTTCAAGCTGCTTGACGAGAGATTTTTGCAGACGCCGGCGGTTGCAGTTGAACAGAGCAGAACTGTAACGGTTGAAATGGGTTCATTATCGGTGGATACGGTTAAAAAAGCTATGGGATTGCTCGTAAATTACAGCGAAGCCGGAGCTGAAGAGGTTATAGAGGGTGAGAATCAGGTGGATCTCTACGAGGATCAGCTGGGGACGTATCTTGTAAAGGTTTCAAGCAAGGATCTGGCGATAAAGGATTCACATACTGTAGCGGAGCTGCTGAACCTGCTGGGGAATTTTGAGCGTATTTCCGACCATGCGGTAAATATAGCCGAAGCGGCTCAGGAAGCGAACAACAAAGGAATTAAATTCTCTAAAAAAGCAAGAGAAGAGCTGACGGTCGTTATGAAGGCGCTCACCGATATTCTTGATCTTACCCAATCGGCATTTAAGGCAAACAACAAGGAATTGGCGAAAAAGATTGAGCCGATGGAAGAGGTTATGGACGATTTGTGCCGTGAGCTTAAGAACCGCCACGTAGCAAGGCTTCAGGCAGGCGAGTGTACGATAGAAACCGGGTTTGTGTTCCTGGATATATTAACGAGCTTCGAGAGAATATCTGACCACTGTTCAAACGTAGGCGTATGTTTGATACAGGCGCAGGATGACAATCACGATGTTCATGAGTATACCGGCGAGGTTAAGGGCGGGCCGGAATTTATAAGACAGTATAACGAAATGTTAAAAAGCTATACTCTGCCCGCAGTAAAATAGCCGGATGAAAAGATGTTTGGCATAATCCCCCTTGTAATAGACGCATTACAAGTCTATTCCGAGGGGGTTTTTCTATGGGCGTTTACAGCAAAACGAGCGGCTTGCTTTGTTTAGAAAAATTTAATAATTATAAAGCAATAATTTAGGAAATCGTAATGATTTTTTTATACGTTTGTGGTAAAATAGTATTGAAAAAGAAAAAAGATAAATTATAAAATTTATTAAATAATATTTAATATCTGTAAACCATGTTTTAATGATTTTGTTACGGATAGTTTATAAGACGGTGCTATAATGGTAAATGTAAGGTAAGCCGGGCAGATACTTACGAAATAATCTTTAAGGAGGAGTTAAAAATGACGGTAAAGAAAAAGAGAAATGCGGCTATCGCCCTCGGCATAGGTGTTGTCACTCTGACGACGGCGGTGTTTGCCAATTATTCTAACGCAAACGGTTATACGGTATACAAGGAAGCGATAAAGGGGCTTTTGAAGGAGAAGAATTACACAGCGACAATGTCGGCTTCAATATCGTTTGACGGACAGGA
>DBQZ01000059.1:20344-31762 GCA_002305435.1 Clostridiales bacterium UBA1381 | reverse complement strand
CCTCGGATAATAATATACCATGATGGGGCGAATTTGTCAATGTATAAGTTTTGCTGTTGACCGTGATGGAGAAATATGGTATAATAAGAATACAATAAACTACACGGACGGAAAGGATGTGATATGGTGGAGATATTCTTATGCTTGATACTGCCATTTATCGGCACAGCGGCAGGTTCGGCTTGTGCATTTTTCTTGAAAAATGAGCTGAAAGCTTTTGTACAGAAGAGCTTTCTCGGCTTTGCTTCGGGAGTCATGGTGGCGGCGTCTGTATGGTCGCTTTTGATACCTGCGATGGATATGTCGGAGGGTATGGGAAAGCTGGCGTTTATTCCTGCGGCTTTGGGATTCATTCTGGGAATACTGTTTCTGTTGGTGATGGATATGGTTGTTCCTCATCTGCATCTTGGGGCGGAAAAATGCGAAGGTCCCCAATGCGGCTTTAAACGCAGTACGATGCTTGTGCTGGCGGTGACTCTGCACAATATCCCTGAGGGTATGTCGGCAGGAGCTGTATTGGCAGGGCTTATCACGAATAACGAGACGGTCACTTTTGCGGGAGCCTTGGCGCTTTCGGTGGGTATTGCGCTGCAAAACTTCCCTGAGGGAGCGATAATTTCCATGCCGCTGAGAGGTGAGGGAGAGAGCCGGACGAAAGCATTCTTCATGGGTGCAATGTCCGGGATAGTGGAACCTATAGCCGGAGCGGTAACGATCCTGATGGCTTCGGCGATAACGCCCATACTGCCGTATCTTCTGTCGTTCGCAGCAGGGGCTATGATATATGTGGTTATAGAGGAGTTAATACCGGAGGCGTCAGCCGGCGAACACAGCAATGTGGCAACAATAGCGTTTGCTGTCGGCTTTGCGGTTATGATGATACTTGACGTTGCGCTCGGGTAAAACGGCGGAACGGATGCGTTCGTTGCAGTAAAGCGAAATCGTGCAGCTGTGCGCAAAGGAGGACAATACGATGAAAAAGTCAGTAAAGATAGTGATTATTATAGTTGTCGTGGGGATAATATGTATACTTGCCGGACTTGCCGGAGGTTTCTTCATAAGCCGTATGGGGCAGAATTCAAATAATACAACAGCTCCTGTTATAACACAAGTACCTGCCCAAACGCAAGCGACTGCCGGAACGGATATTTCCGGCGGAGCAGGAAACGGACAGGCGGGTGCAAACCGCCAGCAGGGCGGATACGGCACCAATCAGGGAAATTCCGCCATATACGGTCTTGATATGGAGTTTGAAGGTACACCGACCGTCAATGTAAGTGCAGGTGATAAATTTTCGGTTGCGGTAGATGGATATGAGGAGTTTGTGCAGTACGGCGGGGAAAGAGGATCGACGAACGGATACAGGACGTACATGGAAGGCAGGACTTGGATTATAGAGACGCTGCCTTCAGCGGCAAGCGTATCGGTTACGATTCCCGCCAATTGCGAGCTTGGGAATGTGGACATTTCAGCTGAGGGAGCAAATGTAAACTGGAACGTTCCTTTTACTGCAAACAGATTTGAGCTTGACCTTGAGCGGGGCAGCTTTTATATGACAAGCGCAACAACCGCACAGCATATGGACCTTTCGGCAGAGGGAGCGGATGTTGTCTTTGAGGGGACTATGGCGCTTTCGGGAGCAGAAGTGGAAGTAGACGGCGGCAGAACGCTTATATCGGACGTATCAGGCGGATGCAGCTGGAATGTGTCCGGTGACAGGGGCGAGGTCGAGATACATTCTGGCGACAGAGCTGACAATTATAATTACGTGATAGGCGCTCGTTCGTCTCTCAGCGTAAACGGAGAGAATATAACAGAGCAAAGACGTATAAACGCTCCGTATACGATATACGTTGAAGATACGGGAGCTGTTCGGTTCTATTTTGAGGGCTGAGGCGATTTTTAAGGAGGAAATGTATGAAGCGGTTATATAGAAGCACTGCGAATAAAATGCTTTGCGGCGTTTGCGGTGGAATAGGCGAATATTTCAAAGTAGATCCAACAATCATACGGCTTGTGGCCGTGATAGCAGCCTGCTGTACTCTTGGATGGGTACTGCTGGCATACATAATAGCCGCAGTAATAATTCCGAAAAATCCGGCTGAGCAGTAAAAAATGACGAAAATCCGCATGAAAAAGTGCGGATTTTCATTTTTTTATGCGGTTGACAATGACGCTTCTTTGGTATATTATATATATAGTATTTATTATATAACAGAAGGAGAAAATAAATGAAGAAAAAGCTGTTGTCTGCGGCGGTGGCGGCTGTGATGTGTTTCGGCATATGCGGATGTGCGGCAGACTTTGATGATGTTGAGTCGAACGCATGGTACGCCGAGGGAATAGATTACGTGTGCGATAAGGGCTATTTCAGCGGAGTGAGCGAAACGGAATTTGCCCCAAACGATTCAATGACGAGGGCGATGTTCGTAAGAGTCTTGGGAGCAATGGCGGGAATTGCCCCCTCAGATATTAGCAATACCAGCTTTTCGGATGTCCCGGTAAATGCGTGGTACAGCCCTTATGTGGAATGGGCGGCCAATAATGGAATTGTATCGGGCGTTACACAGACGGAATTTTGCCCGGATGATAATGTGACTCGTGAACAGATGGCAGTGTTGATAGACAGATATATGCAGTACAGCGGAATATCCCTTGCGGATAATCCCAATGTTTCATCCGCCTTTTCAGATGCGGACAAAATATCCGCATGGGCTTACGACAGCGTGGAGCTGATGAGGAGGACGGGGATTTTCTCGGGTGATTCCGAAAACGCATTTTCCCCGCAGTCAAATGCTACGAGGGCAGAGACTGCTTCAGTTATAATGCGACTTGACAGGGCGGCTTCGGGAGAGGTGTTGGAGATGCCGGTTCCCTCCGATTCACAGGTTGATGCAATAATCTCTCAGATGAGCTTGGAGGAGAAGATATATCAGCTGTTTATAACGACTCCCGAGCAGATAACCGGCGCTTCACAGGTCACAAGAGCCGGTGAAACAACAAAAAAAGCTCTCCAGAAATATCCGGTTGCCGGCTTGGTGTACTTCAAACAGAATATGATATACCCTGAGCAGCTTAAGAATATGATAGAGGACAGCCAGAGCTATGCGAAACTGGGAATGTTCATCTCAGTTGACGAAGAGGGCGGGGACGTAGCCCGTATAGCAGATACGATGCAGACGTACAAGTTAGAGCCGATGTACACCTATAAGGATCAGGGNNTTAAACTATGCACCGGTGGCTGATGTGTGGACGGATCCTGATAATAAAACGATAGGTACCCGTGCTTACAGCGATGATCCGCAGCAGGCGGCAGAGCTTGTGGGAGCCGCTGTGAATGGATTCCAAGAAGCCGGCGTTATGTGTACGCTGAAGCATTTCCCAGGGCAGGGAAGCGTGGCGGCTGATACGCATACAGGAAGTGCGGTTAGCAGCAAGAGCATTGAAGAGCTGAGGACGGAGGAGTTTCTGCCGTTTAAGGCGGGTATAAATGCCGGGGCTGATTTTGTGATGGTATCCCACGTTACAGTGCCGTCGGTGGACAATGTTCCGGCATCACTGTCAAACGTATTTATAGAGGATATTCTGCGGGATGAGCTTGGTTTTGAGGGTGTCGTCATAACAGATGCTATGAATATGCAGGCGATAAGCGCAAACTATACCTCGGCAGATGCTGCGGTAAGGGCGATAAACGCCGGAGCGGATATTATCCTTATGCCGGATAATTTGCAGGAGGCGGCAAAAGGGATAAATGATGCCCTTTACGACGGCAGGATAACGTATGCGCGGCTGAACGAGAGCTTAAGGCGGATACTCACCGCAAAGGAAAATTACGGACTGCTGGACGAACAGTAATAAAAAAGAAGCCGGTGTGCTGCATAAATTGCAGTCTGCACGGCTTCTTTTGCATTTTAAACATCCCTCGATTCAAGCGCAGCGGCTGATGCAAGGCAAAACAGCGTTATGTAAACTATACATATCACTATAAACTGAGCGTATCCGCCCGAGAGCAGCTGCTGGGGAGCGTTGGAGTTCATACCGTACGCCATCAGCGAATACGGCCATATATGTCCCAAATCCTTTGCAAGAAACAACAGTCCGCTCATGCCACCGATAAACCCGACGCCTATCGGCAGGGCGAAGCTTTTGAGCAAGAGCGACAAAAAAAGCTGAATGGCAGCAGTTACCATGCCGCCTAAAGCTCCGCAGAGAGTCCACGTAATAAGCCTGTCCCATGGCAGCGGTTCTGTTATTCCGATAAGTTTGCCGGATATAACAAACAGCGCCATTATCCATGCTTGGCTTGCAAGAACCATAAAAGATACCATGACGAGCTTGGCAGCAAATATCAGGCTGCGCCGAGTTGGCAGGGAGAGTACCTTGTTCCAGTTGTGGCAGTTTTCCTCTTCATAGATTATATACGAGCAGTAAATGCTTATGGCTATCGGCAGGAAAAAATAGCAGGTAAAAAGAGTGTGCTGCGTCCATAAATCATACCAGCCTGAGAGTATTTCTGCGTTGTTAAGATAATTCAGCGTGCCGAGAACGGCGGGGATCAACGGCAGCAGCAAAAACGACAGATAGACAGGCGAGCGTTTCAGTTTCATTTTTTCACAGCGTATCAATTTAAAAAGCATTTTTATCTCTCCTTTCGGCAGAATATTCGAGAGCCAATTATATATATTAGTATAGAAGCGATAACGGCGGCTGCAAAAAACACCCAATCGATTTCCATTATATCAAGGTATGCCGCATCGTATCGTGTTTCCTTCGTCCACCCGAACAGCCCCACAAACTGCAAGGCTCCGTACCAGCCCCATGGCAGCAGGCGGCGAAGAAGCGGCAGCTGCGGCAGGAACATCGAGAACAGGCCGGCAAACGTTCCTATTACGCCTGTGAAAAAGGCGGCTGCCTGATTTTTAAATATCATAGAAAGCGCAAGCTGAATTGTATACACTGTCCACGTGGGAACGAGGGTAAACAGTAAAAATAACAGCCACAGTTTAAGAGGGAACTGTCCGCCGAACCCTATAAAATGCCCGAACATTATAAGCCCTGTCCACCACAGTATTATGCAGACGGTTATTATACCAAAACCCCAGAGGAATTTCGCCAAGTATAGTCTGAGGGGTGAAACGGCGCATAGCAGCTGTTTTAGAGTCTGTCCCTTATGTTCAATATCGCAAATCCTGGAGGCGGTTACCGCTGATATTAGCGGGAAGAAAATCCCTGCCATCATTGGAAGCTGATAAAGCATCATGAGCCAGCCGTTTTCGAGCATAAACGGTCCGGAGTGGCCGTCGTAATCCCCGTATACTGAGCAGGCGAAGCAGATAGCGGTAAGGGCAAGGGTTACGGTAAATACAAAGCGTCCCCGTGTTTTTAAATATTCGCATTTTAAAAGCTGCATCATAAGCTCGCCTCCCCTTTGGTAAGGTCGAGGAAGATTTCTTCAAGTGAGCGGGAGCTGTCGGTTTCGTGCAGTTTTTCAAGATTGCCCTGATATTTCATTTTGCCGCCGGCTATAATCATCACCTCGTCTGCTATTTGATCAATTTCAGAGAGCAGATGGCTTGAAACTATAAGCGTCATACCGTATTTTTGCGGCAGGGATTGTATGAGCGAGCGCATTTCCTGGATACCAGCCGGGTCAAGGCCGTTTGTCGGCTCGTCGAGGATCAGGAGCTTTGGAAATGATAGAAGGGAGCAGGCGATTCCAAGCCGCTGTTTCATCCCCAGTGAATACTGGGAAACCTTTTTTCTCTCCTGCCTGTCAAGGCGGACGAGCTTTAAGACTTCGCTGATGTTTTTCTCCGGCAGGGATAATAGCGTTTGATATATGCGCAGATTTTCGACGGCTGTCAGATGGCCGTAGTACGAGGGCTGCTCTATCAGGGAGCCTACGTTCTTTAAAAGATCCACACGGCTTTTTGGATTGAGGCTTTTGCCGAACAGCTCTATACTGCCGCTTGTGGGACGGACAAGCCCGAGAAGCATTTTAAGGGTGGTTGACTTACCGGCTCCGTTTGGGCCGAGGAAGCCGTAAATACGTCCCGGCTTTACAGTCATATTAAGGGCTGATACAACGGTTGTACCGTGGTACGTTTTTGTAAGATTTGTTGTTTTTACTATTTCATTCATGGAAATTACCTCCTTTACCCTTATAATAAGACTTGCTTCTGACATAAAGCTTTCTTCATCCTTAAAAAAACATGAAATTTCTCCGCCGCCTATTTAAAATATCGTCCCTATGTGATAGAATATTCTTGAGGTGAGACAGTATGCAGGAGATACTTAACAAGAAAATACTTGTTGTGGACGATGAGCCGGAACTTTTGCAGCTTATAGAAAATGCGCTTTTAGACGATGGATTTTTTGCGGTGTATACGGCATCCGATGCTAAGAGCGCTGAGAAAGTATCGTCGTCGCAGCAAATTGCGCTTTTTATCCTTGATGTCAATCTGCCGGATATGAACGGGTTTATGCTGTATAAGCATCTCAGACAACATTCCGCAGCTCCGGTGATATTTTTAACTGCAAGGGCGGACGCTTCGGACAGGCTTAGGGGATTGGGGCTTGGAGCTGATGATTACATCACAAAGCCGTTCCTTTTAAAGGAGCTTGTGCTGCGGGTGAGGGCTGTTCTGCGCCGTACTTACGGCACGAAAACGGAGGATACCGGCTTTACAGTCGGGGAAAAACGGGTGGATTTTGAAAGGGCATCAGTTATAAGCCCCGACGGGAAAGAGGATATGCTGACAGCAAAGGAATTGATACTTATAAAAAAGCTGTGGGAGAACAAGGGACGAATTGTCACAAACGACGCTTTGTGTATGGCGGCGTGGGGCGAGGATTATTACGGTCATGAAAACAGCCTGATGGTGCATATCCGCCGNNTACAGATTGGAGGGGGCGGAATGAAACGGACGGTAGGGAAGATTTTTGTGGTTTTTACACTGTTCACAGGACTTGTCACGACGGTGCTTTTGATTATAAATATAGCGGGTATGTACATAGGCGGCGATCCCCAAAGCCGTAAAAGTTCGTTAAACGAGATGTTCTACGATATTGTAAACGCTGCTAAAGATAAAACAGAGCCGACAACCGTTCCGGACGGATGGTGGGCTATCCTAATAAACGAAAACGGCGATACGGTATGGGGCTACAGGCAGCCGCCGGATATACCCAATAAGTACACGATAAACGATGTGGCACGGATGACAAAGTGGTTTTTGAACGATTATCCCGTATACGTGCATACCGACGAGCAGGGGCTTTTTGTGCTGGGACGTCCGAAAAACGATGTCGGCAAGTTTGATATAGAGCTTTCGATGGATTGGTTTTCTACGCTTGGGGAGCGGTTTTTGACGGTGCTGTCGGCGAATATATTGCTTGCAGCCGCTGTCACCTGTTTTTTGGGAATCCTTTTGTACAGGAGGCTTAAGCTCGTTATAGGAGGCATAGAACAGCTTCGTTTTGAGAAAAATGTGCATTTGGCGGAAAAGGGGATTTTCCGTGAGGTTTGCCGTAATATTAACCTTACCGCAGATGCGATTGAACGCAAGAATGCTGCGCTTTCAAAGCGCGAGGAAGCAAGAGCCGGATGGATAGCGGGCGTTTCACACGATATAAGGACGCCGCTTGCGGTTGTGACCGGCAATGCCGAATCGCTCATAGCTTCGGAAGCTATAGATGATGCGGACAGGAGAAAATCACAGGCGATCCTTAATTCAGGGCTTAGGATAGGACGGCTGATAGATGATCTCTCGCTCATATCCTCAATAGAGTACGATATGCAGCCCTCGAGGAAGATGAAAGTCAAGGTATGCCCGTTGATACGGGAAGCTGCAGCGGCGGTGGCAAACAGCTGTCTTTGCGATAACTTTGTCTTCGAGCTGGAGCTTTTAGACGAGAGCGCAGAGGTATCAGGGGATGCGTCGCTTTTGGAGAGGGCTGTGTATAACCTTATAAATAACAGCGTCCGCCATAATCCCGGCGGCTGTAATATGCGTATTAAAGAGGAGACTTGTGGCGGCCGTGTCCGGATAACAGTCGCAGATGATGGAGGAGGAATATCTGAGAGCGTCATTGAAAATATAGATAAGCTGCCGAAATCAGCGCACGGACTTGGACTTCCGATGTCGTACCGTATAGCAAAAGTGCATGGCGGGAGACTTGTAATATCAAATGATAACGGCACAAAGGCAGAAATGGAGCTTCCGCAGGCATAAAATGTGGAGAGCTTTGGGGAATTGACAAATCTGTCCTAATCGGAGCAATTTTGAAAAAGGGTATTGAAATTTAAAACGAGATGGTATATAATAATTACTGATATAAGGTAAGTGATGGTAAATAATTATTAAACTACGAAAGGAGGCGGATATAATGAAGAACGCAATAGTAAAGGCTTTAATGAGAGCAGTTCCTGTATGCGCTATGCTGGCGGTAGTAGTCAGCGCAAATTCGGCGGCGAGCTTCTGGAACGGTCAGCCCGAGGCCCCGAAGAATCTTGACAAGTACAAGAAATTCTAATAGGGTACATATTGAATAGGGATAGCAGAGGGCGATTATGGGGTACGTACGCACTCGGCGTTAATGTAGGTGGTGTCAATCATAGATTAAAAAAGGCAGCCCTTTATTGCGGCTGTCTTTTACTATGCAAAAAAACTGCCTGCATACTGTTTTGAAGCAGTATACAGGCAATATTTTTATTCAAGCTCAAATGCTCCGGTATAGAGCTGGTAGTAGTTGCCTTTCTGAGCGATAAGCTCATCATGGCTGCCACGCTCTATTATTCTGCCGTGGTCAAGAACCATAATAGCATCTGAATTTCGTACAGTTGACAGACGGTGTGCGATAACAAATACCGTCCTGCCCTTCATGAGCGAATCCATACCGGCCTGGACAAGGGATTCAGTACGGGTATCTATGCTTGAGGTTGCCTCGTCAAGGATCATTACCGGAGGATCTGCGACAGCGGCACGTGCGATTGCGATAAGCTGGCGTTGACCCTGTGAGAGGTTTGAGCCGTTTGAAGTAAGCATCGTATTGTAGCCATCGGGCAGACGTGAGATAAAATCATGGGCGTTAGCAAGTTTAGCGGCGGCTATGACTTCATCGTTTGTTGCATCGAGTTTTCCGTAACGGATATTGTCCCCGACAGTGCCGGTGAAGAGGTTTGTATCCTGTAAAACTATGCCGAGCGAGCGGCGCAGATCTGCCTTTTTCATGGAGGAAACGTCTATGCCGTCATAGAGGATACTGCCGTCGGAAATGTCGTAGAACCTGTTTATAAGGTTTGTGATAGTGGTTTTTCCGGCGCCGGTAGCGCCAACGAAAGCCACCTTTTGACCTGCCTTGGCTTCAAGCGTAATATCCTTAAGGATCGGCTTCTCAGGAACGTAGGAGAAATCCACGTGCTCGAGCTTTATGTCACCAGTAAGGGGAACGTAGCGGAACGAACCGTCTTTTTCGGCAACTTTCCATGCCCAGTGGTTGGTACGCTTTTCGGATTCTGTAAATTTACCGTTTTTCATCTCGACATTTACGAGGGTAACGGTACCTTTATCCTCCTCAGGCTTTTCGTCCATAAGCTCAAATATACGCTCCGCACCGGCAAGAGCCATGATAACGGAGTTCAGCTGCTGCGAGATCTGGCTTATCGGCTGGGTAAAGCTCTTGGACAGCTGCAGGAATGAAGCTATTACACCGAGCGTAATGCCTATATTCGGAAAAGCAACAGCCAGCGCACCGCCGATTATAGCGATGAACACGTACTGGAGATTACCGATGTTCTGCAGGATAGGCATGAGGATGTTAGCGAATTTGTTTGCCTCGTTGGCGTTGTAGAAGAGGTTGTTGTTGAGTATATCAAACTCCCGTTTTGCCTCTTCCTCGTGACAGAACACCTTTATTACTTTCTGTCCCTCAACCATTTCCTCGATATAGCCGTTAACCTTACCAAGCGATATTTGCTGGCGTACGAAGTATTTTGAGCTGTTGCCGGCGATTTTTGCCGATACGTTTATCATGACAAACACGCACAGTACAACGAGTATCGTAAGCGGTATATTTGTCGCCAGCATGGAGAAGAATACAACGACGATAGAAATTGCCGAAGAGAACATCTGCGGTATGCTCTGAGAGAGCATCTGACGCAGTGTATCAACGTCGTTTGTATAGCAGCTCATGATGTCGCCGTGGGCGTGGGTATCGAAATACTTTATCGGGAAAGACTGCATCTTTGAGAACATTTCCTCACGGATTGAACGCAGCACTCCCTGTGAAATGGATACCATCAGGCGGTTGTATATAAACGTTGCCAAAATACCGCAGACGTATATTACAGCCATTGCAAGAATCGCCCTTAAAAGCCCGTCAAACACCGGTACTGTCGTGGATATAAGCGGAGTTATGTAGTCGTCTATAAGCGTTCCCAAAAACAGCGAGGAAGCAACGTTTGCGCATGAGGCGATGAAGATACATATAAGCACTATCCCAAACCGTATTAAATGTCCTCTGCCAAGGTACGCAAGCAGCCTTTTTACGATAGAGAAATTTATTCCCGGTACTCCGGATTTTTTCTTCTTTTTACTCATCATCCCCGCCTCCTTTCGTCTGGGACTCATATACCTCACGGTAAATTTCACTTGATTTTAAAAGCTCCTCATGTGTGCCGAAGGCTTCTATTTCACCATTATTCATAACGATTATCTTGTCGGCGTCCTCGATAGAGGATATTCTCTGTGCGATTATGAATTTCGTCGTATCGGGGATTTCCTCGCGGAAAGCCTTTCTTATAAGCGAATCGGTCTTAGTATCGACTGCCGAGGTGGAATCGTCAAGGATAAGTATTTTCGGCTTTTTAAGCAATGCACGGGCGATACAAAGACGCTGCTTCTGACCGCCGGAAACGTTTGTGCCTCCTTGCTCGATGTATGTATCATATCCTTGCGGGAACGTCTGTATAAATTCGTCCGCCTGAGCCAGCTTGCAGGCGTAGATAAGCTCCTCGTCGGTGGCGTTTTCGTTACCCCAGCGCAGGTTTTCCTTTATGGAACCGGAGAACAGGGTGTTTTTCTGCAGAACCATTGCCACCTGGTTTCTGAGGGAATCAAGGTCGTATCGTCTTACGTCGAGTCCGCCTACACGAACAACGCCCTCGGTCGCATCGTAGAGTCGGGGAATAAGCTGGACAAGCGTTGTTTTGGAGGTACCAGTACCGCCGATAATTCCGACTGTTTCTCCCGATTTTATGTCAATATCAATATTCTTAAGACAGAATTTCTTCTTATCCTTGCGGTAGCTGAAGTTGACGTTTTCAAACGATACGGAGCCGTCTGCTACCTCATAGACGGGATTTTCACCGTTTTTAAGGTCGCTTTCTTCTATGAGAAGTTCTGCTATACGTTCTGCCGA
>DBQZ01000059.1:6925-20305 GCA_002305435.1 Clostridiales bacterium UBA1381 | reverse complement strand
GCCGATAACGATGAATCTTGCGCCGAACCATGATATTAAAAGCATTACCGAATATATACAGAATACCATCAGCGGTCCGTTTAGGGCAAGCAGCTTTTCGGCTTTTGTAAAGTCAAAATAAATGTCGTCGGCTACTGCCTTGAATTTTTTGCGCTCGTGATCCTCACGCACGTATGATTTTACGACTCTGATACCGCCGACATTTTCCTGGATAACGTTGTTTAAGGTATCGTACCGTTTGAATACTCTCTTAAATATCGGATGTGCGTTTGTCATAATTATACCAAGGCCGATACCCAAAAACGGTATTACACAGATGAATATCAGTGCAAGCTTAACGTTGATGCCCAGAGTCATGCACATTGCAATTATAAGCATCAGCGGACAGCGTACGGCGATACGTATAATCATCTGATATGCCATCTGCACATTTGTGACGTCCGTCGTCAGACGGGTTATTATTCCCGATGTGGAGAATTTGTCAATGTTGGAAAAAGAAAAGTTTTGCAGGTTGTAGTACATATCCCGTCTGAGATTTTTGGCAAAACCGCAGGATGCCCGCGCCGAGTGTTTTCCGGCAAGAGCGCCGAATACGAGAGACAACCCGGCGGCGATAACCAGGGCTATACCCATAAGGATGATATAGCGCATATTGCCGGTGTTTATTCCGTGGTCGATAAGGCTTGCCATCATCAGAGGGATAACAGTTTCGAGCAGTACCTCAAGCGATACGAAAACCGGCGATTTTATCGAATCGGCTTTGTATTCCCGGATACGGCTAAGCAGTTGCTTTAACATAAACTTGTTACCTCCTTGATATTTTTTTGCTGCGAAAACAGCCGATTGTCCTTACAAAAGAATAATAACGCCATCTTTTTGAAGACGGCGCAAATTATTTTGTAAGTTTACTAACAATAGTATAGCATTGATTTTGGACTCTGTCAATAGTTTTTTTACAATTCGTGATAAGCAACAAATAGTTTTTTAAGAGGCGGAAATAATTGTACAAAAAGGCTTTTAAAGAGTGAAAATATTTCCCGTTTTTTTCTGCAAACAGGTTGCAACCGGAGCCGATTTATGATAAACTTTACTAAGAATAGTTATCTTTAGGAAGAGGGATAAAAAATGATAAAATCAAAAGAGGATTTTACAAGATTGTGCTTTAATATTCTAAAGCCTTTAAAAGAGAGATATACGCCGAACAAGACGGGTATACATATAGGCGATACCGCTGCGTGGTACGATGACAAAGCAGCAATGATGGAAGCATATTCACGTCCGCTGTGGGCGCTGGGGCCGTTTTTTGCCGGAGGCGGGCGTGAGCCGGAATTTGAAGAAGCCGCACGCGTTGGTCTTGCTGCGGGGACGGACAGAGAAAACAGCGAATTTTGGGGAGAACCGGGTGAGTGGGATCAGCGGTTCGTGGAAATGGCAGCTATTTCCTGCTCAATAATGCTTGCGCCCCAAATCATATGGGAACCGCTTTCGGAAGAGGAAAAGGACAATGTTGCCGCCTATCTTTATACGATAAACGAGCATGAACAATGCGGCAATAACTGGCAGTTTTTCAATGTGCTTACCAATCTGGCGCTTAGATCCGTCGGACGCAGATATTCCCCGGAGCGCATGGAGCGGGCGCTTGAGATTATAGACAGCCTCTATCTCGGCGACGGCTGGTATGTGGACGGGTCCGATATGACGATAGATTACTATAATCCGTTTGCCCTGCATTATTACGGGCTTTTGTACAGCGTCTTTAACGGGAAAGAGGATCCAGAAAGGGCGGAGCGGTTTTGCAAGCGGGCGGAGCGGTTCGGCAAGGATTTCATTTACTGGTTTGCAGACAGCGGCGAAGCTCTGCCGATAGGCCGTTCGCTTACGTACCGGTTTTCGCAGACGGCGTTTTGGAGCGCCTGTGTATTTGCGGGGATACGGCCGTTTCCCGTGGGCGTGATGAAGGGGATAATAGCCCGCAATCTGGAGCTGTGGGCGAATCGTCCGATATTTGACAATAGCGGCTTACTTACCATCGGGTACGCTTATCCCAACCTGCTTATGAGCGAGCATTATAACGCCCCCGGTTCGCCGTACTGGGCGATGAAAACCTTCCTCATACTGGCTCTTGAAGACGAACATGAATTTTGGAGGGCGGAATGTGAGCCCTTGCCGGAGCTTGAAGCTGTCCATGAAATACCGCGTGCAGAGATGATAACCGTACGACGCAGAGGAGATGTTTTTGCCTATACCTCAGGCCGATATGTGAATGAAGCGCTGGGCAAGATAAGCGCAAAGTACGCAAAGTTCGTTTATTCGACAAAATTTGGGTTCAGCGTGCCGTATTCGAGCTTTTCTCTTGAGGAAGCCGCACCGGACAGCTGTACGGCGTTTGAGGCGGACGGGTACGTATATACAAAAAGAAAGCTCGAAAGCTCAAGGCTTGAAAACGGCAGCATTATCATGCAGTGGAATCCAATCCCCGGGATTGAGGTTACAACAACAATAACGCCGACTGCGGATGGTCACCGGCGTGAAACCGTGGTAGTATCGGAGAGGGAATGTACGATGTATGAATGCAGCTCGTCCATAGAAAATGACAATCTCAAAATAGAGGAAACAGAGGGTTCGGTTACGCTTTCCAATGAGTCGGGTATGGTGCAGGCATCAGGCAAAAGCGGGGAAGCGGGATTTGTATATAACAGCGTTAATACGAACCTGCTGTATCAGCGTACGGCGATGGCGTATGTGAAGTATAAAATAGAAAAGGGCAGGCAGGAATTTGTTACAGAGTTTAAGGAGGCATAAGCAGTGGATTATGGTATTTCCAAGAAAGACAGGGAGTGGATAGCAGAACTTCGGGCAAAGCTTGAGAAAAAGCTTCGCTCAGAATGTGTACGCTGTGCAAACATCATACCGAACGAGCTGAATGAAAATGGCTGCTATGAGGATACAGAGAACGTTTTCTGGTGGACGAACGGCTTCTGGGCGGGGATGTTGTGGCAGATGTACAGTGCGACCGAAGATGAGCTGTTTAAAGAAACGGCACGGTTTACCGAGGAGCGCATGGACAAGGCGCTGGAGCTTTTTGAGGGGCTTGACCACGATACAGGCTTCATGTTCCTCCATTCGGCGGTTGCCGATTACCGGCTTACCGGCGATAAGGACGCATACCGGCGAGGGATGCACGCAGCGACGATTTTAGCCGGCAGGTTTAACCCGTTGGGAGGTTATATACGGGCGTGGAATCCGGCGTATGACACGGTAAACGGGACGTTGGGACTGTTTATAGTCGACTGCATGATGAATCTGCCGCTTTTGTTCTGGGCGCATAAGGAAACGGGAGATCCCCGGTTTATGGCTATCGCAAAAGCCCATGCGGATAAGACGCTGGAGCTTACGCTGCGTGCGGACGGCTCGTCAAATCATAAGGTGGTATGCGACCCCAATACCGGAGAGTTTATAAGCGCACCGGCAGGGCAGGGGTATGCTTCCGGCTCTTCGTGGTCACGGGGGCAGAGCTGGGCGATATACGGGATGGCTCTGGCGGCAAAATACACGGGCGAACAGAAATACCTCGATGCCGCAAAGCGTACGGCGCATTATTTCCTTGCCTGTGCGGCTGATACGGATTATTTGCCGCTTGCGGATTTCCGGGCTCCGTCAGAGCCGGTTGTATATGACACTACAGCCGGAATGTGCGCTGTGTGCGGGCTTTTGGAAATATCGCAGCAGGTCGGCGAGTACGAGAAAAGCCTTTATGTAAACGGAGCATTAAAGCTTCTTCGTGCGCTTACCGACAGGTTCTGCTCGTGGGATCCGGAAAAGGACGGTATCACCGACCACTGCACAAGGGCGTATGATGACGGAAGGCATATACATATAATTTACGGCGACTATTTCCTGACAGAAGCAATACTGCGATTGTCGGGTGAAGGGTTTGAAATATGGTAAGATAAAGACGGCAAATGCCGCCTGTATATTGCAGAAAATGCAGTATGCAGGCGGCATTTAATATGCGGTTATAAATTTATGCAGTCTTGAAACGGCGCATTGAATGGAGGTAGAATATTACCGAAAGCGCAGTTGAAACGACCCAGCCGATAGGCCATGAAAGCCAGATGCCGGTTTCGCCGAACGGTATACAAAGCACGAAACACAGTACCACTCTTAAAAGAAGGTCGGTAAAGGTGGAGGTCATAAACTGCCCCATAGCGCCTATTCCACGGAGTACACCGTCTGCCATCAGCTTAATGGTTACTACAAAATAAAACGGCGACACTATACGCAAAAATTCCTTGGCAGTATCCATAGCCATCTCGCTGCCCTCGTTCATGAACAGCCGTACAACGGCTCCGGATGCAAAGAACATAGTGATAAAGAACAGGGCTGCCACAGCGATTGCCATTATAACGCCGGCTCTAAAGCCCTGGCGGATGCGCTCAGGTTTTAGAGCGCCGTGGTTTTGGGCTGTGAAGCTCGAAAGGCCGTTGCCGAGCGTTGTAAACGATGTGATAGCAAAGGTGTTGAGCTTAACAGCGGCTGAATATCCGGCTATTACGGAGGAGCCGAAGCTGTTGACTGCTCCTTGGATGAAGATGTTGCCGACAGATACGAAGCTCTGCTGTAGTATGCTGGGAACGGCTATCGCAGTTATCTTCTTCAGCATAGAGAACGAGAATTTCACTATGCGCCCCTTTGTTTCAACGGCTTTTAGTCGCTTCAGAAGCGATATTACCGCCAATATACAAGCAGCCCCTTGGGCTATGAACGTTGCCCATGCCACGCCTGCCACATCCCAGTGGAATACGGCTACGAATACAAGGTCGAGTATAATGTTGCCGATAGAGGAGCCGATAAGAAAATAAAGCGGCGTTTTGGAGTCGCCGAGCGACTGGAATACACCAGTGCATATGTTATAGATAAAAAGGAAGATGAAGCCACCTATGTATATCTGCAAATAAAGTGCGCTGTCATTGAAAATATCCGCCGGTGTTTGTATCAGCCGCATTAAAGGTTCGCTTATGATAAGCCCTATTACCGTAAGCAGGGCAGATAGCACGATAGATGAGATAAACACGGTATAAACGGCGGTTTTCATGCGGCGGTAATTGCGTGCGCCGAAAAGCTGTGAAATAACGACCGAAGCGCCGATGTTGCTGCCGATAGCAATTGCCATGAATATCATCGTTATCGGGTAGGAAACGCCGACTGCCGACAAGGCCGCTTCCCCGGCAAATTTACCGGCTATGATGCTGTCGGCCATGTTATACATCTGCTGGAATATCACGCTTATAAAAAGCGGGAGTGAAAACCTCCACAAAACGCTCCTTGGTTCTCCTTGAGTCAAATCCTTGTTCAAAATATCAGGTCCCTTCGTTTAAACTTCTTATTATACAATTATATTACAGTTTTCGGAGGCTGTAAAGCTGAATTTTGTACAGAAATTGACGAGGCTGCTTTGCATATTTTTGTCACAAAAGGGAATGATAAAGCAAAAAACAACGGGGGCGCGATTATGGATACGAATAATTTAGCGGAGGATTTTTCAAAACGGTACGGAGCAGAACCGGAGATATTTTCGGTCGGGATGCCTGTACATCTTGTGGGACTGCCGGAGGCGGACGGCTCACATCTTTTATCGTGCGCTGTTTCTATGGCATCAGCTGCGGCGGTGCATAGAATTGACGATCTGGTTGTGGAGCTTGAGCGTTCGGGGTCTAATCTGCGGCTATCATCGCCTGTGGGGAAGTTTAATAAGGCGGATGAGTGTATATTCGGCTTTTTAGACTTCATAGAAAAGAAACGGTATAAAATACCGGGGATGCAGCTCATGGTAAAAAGCGATATTCCGGAGGGAATCATTCATCGGGAAGCGGAAACAGCCGCTGTTGCCGGGGCGGTGTTTACGGCAAAGGGGAGCAGGATAGCAGCGGAGGATATAGCGCACTTGTGCGCATCCTACACGGGGAAGAAGAGCAGGCCGGATTTCGGCGTCATGCTTGCAAACAGCAGCGGTGTAATTTGCGAGGGGCGCTCTTATGAAACACCTGTTTTCGGGGTCGGCGAAAGCGTAAGCGGGGTTGTGCTTATAATGGCGGATATAGGGAAACATTCCATGAGCAGAAAGCATATAAACAGCGTCAGTGAGGAAAACAGGCGTGCGCAGCGCTGCCTTAGCGCCCTGCAATCGGAAGGCATAGAAGGGTTTGCAAAGGAGTTTACCGATATATCCTGCCCTAAAGCCGATTGGGAGAAGCTAATTGAAAGCATAGCAAAAAGCGAAATAATCTTAGGGGTCAGGTACCGGGAATATATGCAGATGATGGTGGCAATAGCCAAAGAGGAGCGCACAGATGCGGCGGTGTCGCTTATTACCGCTCGCTGCGAGCAGCTTATAGGGCAGCGGCCGCTGTTGTATATTACCCGCTTGATATGAAAATTGCACAAAAAATGGCAATAATATGATAATTGCTATATTCGCCTTGTAAAATATGTAACATTTCTGTAATATTAGTGAAATTTTGTGTTGACTAAAGATATTATATATGATATAATAATATCACTTCAAAATAATATAATATATGATATGATTAAGGAGGAAATCATGAAGTATAGGAAATTGGTATCATTAGCTGCGGCGGCAGGGATAATTTCATCCGTGTTTGCTGTAAGCCCGGTGTTTGCATCTTCATCAGAGAATGTGGAGGAGCTGCTTGGAGGAGCGGTGAATTTTGGCATAACAGCCGAAACGTTTGATCAGAGAGCAGATGCCCAGACGAACATTGCAGTGCAGGAGTACAACGGCAATGGCCACTATATCGGCGCTGATATAGTGAACGGAAACCCGGGAGTTATGCTTATCGGTGAAATCAAGGGAGACGATATAAAGCTCAAAGTAGACACAGAGGTCTATGAGGATGTTGATGACGAGGTCATTGAAGGGCTTATTGAGGATGCTGTAAAGAACATTGAAGAAGAGATAAAGTCGCAGGAGATTATAGATCTCCCGAAACATAATGATAACGGCTTTGATCAGAACAATTACGTTGTTGATGTAAGGGAGATCGAGGATGACATCGTTGCTGTGGAGATGAACGGCAGGACGCTTAGCAGTATCCAGAGCGGCGGTATGAAGATATTCACAAGAGAGGATCAGACCGTTATAATCCGTGTTGATTATGACGATGATATAGATCTTCGGGAGTATTATATAAACGGTCAGAGCTCAGCTACTCACGCTCAGAACGATGATTTATCGTCAAAGGTAGTGTGGCTGTTTAAGGATGCTGAAGAGGTTAGATTGGCAGCCGGCGTAAGCGGCGCTATCGTTGCTCCTGATGCTGATGTTATAATAAATTCTACCGGCAGCGGCTGGATAATTGCCGAGGATGTTACAAACCCTGGCGGCGAGTGGCATATGGTATATCCGGCAGAAACTCCGGGAGCTTCTACAGCAACTCCGACAATAGAACCGACAGCAGAGCCGACAGTTGCTCCGACAGCCGAACCTACAGTTGCTCCGACAGCAGAGCCTACAGAAGAACCTGCAAATCCTACAGAAGAGCCTACTGCGGCGCCTACAGAAGAACCGGCAAATCCGACAGAGGAGCCTACTGTGGAACCCACATCAGAACCGGCAGAACCAGAGGACAATATCCCGCCCAGGGGTGACTTCATTGATGCGACAGAGTTCAGATATGCGTACATATACGGTTATGAGCCGTACGATGACGGCATGGGCGGCTTGATTTTGGAAATGGGTCCGCATAATTCTGTTACAAGAGAAGAAGTAGCGACAATGGTTACGAGAATAGTTGATTCTGTAAATGGGTCTGCTGATATTCGCCAGGCCACGCCTTCTGCATTTGGCGACATAGAGCCGGGAAGATGGTCATACCGTGCGCTCTCGTATTTGACAGCGCAGGGAGCGTTTGAAGGACAGTCAAGCCTTTCGGCAGCAGCTCCTGTAACCAGAGGCGAGGCCGCCAAGATGATAGCCCTTGGCTTTAACGTACCGGAGACTGATGAGGATTCGGGATTTAGCGATATAGAAGGAAACCCCTATCAGGTCTACATTGAAAGACTGGCGGCAGCAGGCTTTGTAAACGGCGACGGTTCGGGCAGCTATTATCCGGAATCTTACATGACAAGAGCTGAATACTGCTCTATGTTTAACAACATACTCGGACGAGGAGCGGATTTTGTTTTCGATCCCTATACTGATTTTGTGAATTATCAGGATGAAACACCTACAGAAGATGCAGCAGTTGAGGTGACGATGGAATACTACGGATTCACCGATACGGAAGTCTATGCAGAATGGGAAATACCCGTACTGCTTAAAGCCACCAGCGCATTTGATGAAATGGACGGCGGATTTGTGATCGATATACAGACGAGAAAAGATACAGTAAGAAATAAAATGGATCAGTATGACGGTCAGACGGCTGTCTGAGAAAAGATGCGGCGGGCAAATCCGCCGCATTTTTAGTATTAAGATTTTTTTAGGCCGGAAATAAATTGTTGCAGTATGGGGGAAAATATGGTATAATAATACTGGGGAATAAACCGAAAGAAGAGGTATACTTCTTTTGGGGAAAACGGTTTTTGGCGACATTATGGCGGTTTGTGAATGAAAAAAGGATAAAGGTCATTATTAAGCGGAGTTTTTATGTGATTTTCTGAAAAAACACACATACATTAACAAGGAAGTGAAAAACGTGTACGATCTTAAGGAATTTGTAGAAACAACGAAACGGTTTTACAACAAGGAAGTAAGTATTGGTGATTACAAGGGTTTTTCTGGTAATTTCGGCAGTTATGCCCAGCGGGGAGGAGAGAGCAGTATGCTCCGCCTGCGTATGACAGGGGGTATAGTGAACAGGGATAAGGCGGTATTTATCGCCGATATGATAAAGCGGTACGGTATTTCCCTTATACACGCTACAACCTGCCAGACAATCCAGCTGCACGGGCTTGATCGGGATACGGTCTGTGACGTAATAGCCCTTGCTCCGGAACACGGTATATACACCGTCGGCGGCGGAGGCGACAACCCGAGAAATGTAATGGCATCCCCGCTTTCGGGCATAGATCCTGAGGAATATTTTGATGTAACGCCGTATGCAGAAGCGGCGGCTGATTATTTGCTGGCGCAGATATGGAAGATAAAGCTGCCGAGAAAGCTCAAGGTGGGATTTTCCTCATCGCCGAAGAATGAATGTCATGTGACCTTCCGCGATCTTGGATTTGTCGCTAAGGAAAACGGCAAGTTTGACGTATACAGCGCCGGTGGTCTTGGAAACAATGCTAAAATGGGGCTTAAGGTGGCAGAGGATATCGAGCCGCAGCAGATACTCTATTATATCAAGGCGATGATAGATACATTTATTGCTCATGGTAATTATAAGGTACGAGCCAAAGCCCGCACAAGATATATGCAGGACGAGCTTGGCGCTGAGGGGTATGTAAAAGCATTCTGCGAAGCGCTTGATAATGTCAAGAGCGAAGATTTGACGCTTGATATAAAGATGCCGGCGGAATACCCCGAATGGCATGGCGAGGCTTGCGGCAGGATACATCCTCAGAAGCAGCCTGACCGGTATTACGTGACATACCATCCGATAGGCGGAAATCCTCCTGTGGAAACGTTTGTTAAAATAGCCGAGATGATGACCGATGAGAACACTTTGCGCCTTGCTCCGGATTCAACGATATATATCGCCGGCTGCACAATGGAACAGGCGGAAAAATTCGTCGAGCTTACCGCAGACGGGGCGTCAACATCGCTCGAGGCTTCAACCTCATGTATAGGAAGCTCGATATGCCAGATAGGGCTGCAAAATTCACAGGCGTTGTTAAAAGCGATAATAGAGGCTGTACGGGAAGAGAATTTCGCCGACGGCGTACTGCCCAAGCTGCATATTTCCGGCTGCACATCCTCCTGCGGAGCGCACCAGACGGCCGAAATCGGTTTCAGCGGCAGGGTGAAACGTGTAGACGATAAAGTAGTTCCGTCATTTTTGATGGTTATAAACGGCAATGATGAGCTTGGCAGGGAAAAGTTCGGTGAGGAGATAGGAATTATTGCTGCCGACGTTATCCCCAGTATGATGGTGGAAATAGGGAAGAGCGTTGCTGCTGCCGGCATGGTATATGAGGATTGGATCAGGGAAAACAGAGCGGAATTTGATATGATAGTAGGAAAATATCTGTAAATTAAAAATCTCCGTCCGGAGCTTATGTTCCGATCGGAGATTCTTTTATTTTTAAACCTCTTCAATAATGGGGAGTATCATCGGGTTGCGTTTCGTTTTATCGAAGATATAGCGGGCCACGTTCGATTTTATATTTGCTTTCATTGTGGACCAGTCGGAGAGGCGGCGGTTATTACATTCGTTTACGCTGTCCTCAACAATGTGGCGAATATCGTCAATGAGCTTCTCCGATTCACGCACGTATACGAAGCCGCGGGATATAACATCCGGGTGGGATACCATCTTGTGTCCCTCCGAGGAAATTGTAACGACAATGATTATAAGACCGTCCTGTGCAAGATGCTTCCTGTCACGAAGAACGATATTGCCGACATCGCCGACACCGGAGCCGTCAACGAGGATTTTGCCCGCCTGAACGGAACCGTTTATGCGGAAAGTGCGATCGTCACATTCGAGGATTGAGCCGTTTGACATTACGATACAGTTCGATTCCGGTATACCCATGCGGTGTGCCAGCTGGGCATGAAGCATCAGATGGCGGCGTTCGCCGTGAACCGGTATGAAATATTTCGGCCGTGCAAGCGCCATTATCAGCTTAAGCTCCTCCTGGCAGGCGTGGCCGGAAACGTGCATCTCAGCCAGTGATTTATAAATAACCTCTGCTCCGATTTTAAACAGCTCGTTTACAACGTTCGACACCGATTTTTCGTTGCCGGGTATGGGCGTGGCGGAGATTATGATGAGGTCGTCCTTTGTAACCTCGACCTTGCGGTGGTCGGAATATGCCATACGGGTAAGGGCGCTCATAGGTTCTCCCTGGGAACCGGTGGTGATTATTACTATCTGCGAAGGCTTGTATTTTTTGATATTATCAATATTTATCAGTACGCCCTCCGGAATTTTCATATAACCGAGGAGTATGGAGATTTCCACGATATTTTCCATACTGCGGCCGGATACGGCGACTTTGCGGCCGTTTTTGACGGCAGCGTCTATTATCTGCTGTACTCTGTGTACGTTAGAGGCAAAAGTCGCCACGATTATACGCTTGTTACAGTTTTTGAATATCTGTTCAAATTTATCGCCGACGGTTTTTTCGCTCATTGCGTAGCCGGGACGTTCAACGTTTGTGGAATCGGACATCAACGCCAAAAGCCCCTCATTGCCGAGCTGGCCGATACGTGCTAAGTCGATAACATCGCCGACTATAGGCGTTGTGTCTATCTTAAAATCGCCCATATGCAGAATCTTTCCGAAAGGCGTTTTAATCGCCAGAGCGCAGGAATCTGCTATGGAATGGTTCGTGCGGATAAACTCCACCTCGAAGCTGTCGCCGCCGGGAATAGTCTGACCGGGGCGTACGCGGACGAGGCGGCATTTTGACAAAAGCCCGTGTTCCTTGAGCTTGTGCTCGACAAGCCCCAGCGTGAGCCTTGTGCCGTAGACCGGTACGTTGATATTTTTTAGGAAGAACGGCAGTCCGCCGATGTGGTCCTCATGACCGTGCGTGAGGAATATGCCTCGAACCTTATCGGCGTTTTTCTCCAGATACGAGATGTCGTTTAATACCATGTCAATGCCTGGCATATCGTCGTCGGGGAAAGCCATGCCGCAGTCCACGAGGATAATATCGTTGCCGTACTCAAAGATTGTAAGGTTCTTGCCGATTTCGTCCAATCCGCCTAAGGGTATAATTTTCAGTTTTGTTTTTTTTGCCACAATTTGACCTCCTTATGGTATAGAATGTAGTCGCTGTAAAAGCCATTGCGAAGATAAAAATATACAAAGAAAAACAAGCCCACCATAAACTGTCGTATCCGCCCATTTAAATATCCGCTCATCAGGCTTTTTAGCACAGGTACAGTGTTCTTTCGTGTTCTTCGATTATAGGGGTAACCCCTTGCGTCCGGTCATTTATCAGTATATATAGTATACCATAAATTAGGAGTATTAGTCAAGAGAAAATCCAAAATTTGAGTATCTTCCTCTGATTGTACAGCAAATCAGGGGGATTATGGCTAAAAAACCGTCTTTTTGCCGAAGAAAAACAGCGGGACTTCCGCATTTTGCTAAAATCCCGCTGTTTATTGTATTTTATAAAAATTAAGCCTTGCCAACAGATCCGAAAAGCTCCATCTTTATCTTTACTATTTCTTTGATAGCAGCCGCTCCCGGAGCCAGGAGCTTTCTGGGATCGTATCCCTTGCCCTGGAGGTCTTTGCCCTCCTCGATGTATTTTCTTGTAGCTTCCTGGAAGTAGAGCTGGCACTCGGTGTTTACGTTTATTTTGGCAACGCCGAGGGATATAGCGGTGGCGATCATATCGTCGGGGATGCCTGTGCCGCCGTGGAGTACGAGCGGAAGATCGCCTGTAAGTTCCTTGATTTTTGCCAAAGCGTCAAAATCAAGGCCTTTCCAGTTGGCGGGATATTTGCCGTGGATATTGCCTATGCCTGCTGCTAAGAAATCAACGCCAAGATCTGCTATAGCCTTGCATTCGTTCGGGTCAGCTATTTCGCCAGCGCCTACAACGCCGTCCTCTTCGCCGCCTATTGAGCCAACCTCGGCTTCAATGGAAAGTCCCTTTTCACGGCAAAGAGCAACGAGCTCTTTCGTTTTAGCGATATTTTCTTCTATGGGATAGTGTGAGCCGTCAAACATTATTGATGAAAAACCGGCTTCCACGCATTTCAAGCAGCCCTCATACGTTCCGTGATCCAGGTGAAGAGCTACCGGTACAGTTATACCCATTTCACCGATCATGGCTTTAACCATGGCTGCTACGGTTTTAAAACCGGTCATATATTTTCCAGCACCCTCGGAAACGCCAAGGATGACAGGGGAGCTGCATTCCTGTGCGGTCGATAAAATAGATTTTGTCCATTCCAGATTGTTTATGTTGAACTGGCCAACGGCGTATTTTCCGGCCACCGCCTTTTTCAGCATATCTGTTGCAGGTACTAACATTTGTGTTTCCTCCTTAAAATATAGCTTTTATAAAACAGCCATAGCTGTATTATACTTTTTTCTGCTCAGAAGCCTCCGACTGCGGGGGTTCGAGGATTAAAGAACTCTTATTAAGAATATCTTTTCGGCTTTGTGCGTCTGAGTGGATGAGTTTTTCATGCCCGCAGTTTACACAGGTGGCGAGAACGTCTAACCCAAC
>DBQZ01000059.1:4991-6844 GCA_002305435.1 Clostridiales bacterium UBA1381 | reverse complement strand
CCCTTAAACTCGTTCCAAGCCTCGTTTTGGCAGTTATATATCAAAAGCTCATCATTCCACAGTTTTTGTGCGGTGGTGTGAAACTCGTGAATTTCACCGCAGATCGGGCAGGGGATGCGTATTATATACTTGTTGCGCCGCTTTTCAAGATATATAATAGGCAGGCTGCATTGGGGGTTAGAGCAGGTAAGTATCGCAGAATTATCCTTAACGTCAAATATGCTTATGCGCTGAACTGTCAATTGTGAACAGTTAGGACATAAATATGCAACAATCCTGCTCGGATAAATAGTCATGATGAATTATACTCCTATATGATTTTTACGTGCCCAGTAAAACAGGTACTGCTGAGCATATCCGGCATAAGAGCCAAACGTTTCCCTGCCGAACGCCTCAATGCGTTTATTCGGCGTATCCTCGTGGAAATAGCAGTATTCCATTATACGTTTCACCCATACGTCTACAGGAAAGGCATCCGTCTTATGCAGGGCAAAAAGCAGGGTGCAGTCTGCCACCTTGCTGCCTACACCGTAAAAGCGCAGAAGCTCAGCCTTGGCGGCGGGCGTATCAAGAGTTTTTATATACTCAAGCGATATATCGCCAGATACGGCGCAGCGGGCAGCAGCGATTATGTACTTGCTGCGAAACCCCGCCTTTATAGGTGCTAAGTCTGCTTCCTCAAGCGACGCCAACCGTTCGGCGGAGGGAAAAGCATAAAAATCCTCTCCCATGTATTCGAGCTTTTCGCCGAAGAGGCTGCACAATGCAGAGATTATCGCTTTTATTCGGGGGATATTATTGCTTGCCGAAATTATAAATGAGACAATTGTCTCCCAAAGATCCTGACGCAGTATGCGTATGCCTTCTCCGTCTGGGATGGCTTCTGCGAGAATCCTGTCACGGGAAAGCTCCTGCTTTATTAAACCGTAATCGGTGTTAAGGTCGAAATAATTGCGCCAGAAATCATTAAAAAGCGAAGGCGAAGTGTCGAAGAATCGGATATTTTTGCCCTCTTTGCGTATTTTCAGGGCATGGCCGCCGGCAACGCCTACGTATGTATTGTCATTGGTGCGATCCCAACGAAAGCACTGACCGCATTCAAATATGTGTTCAAGGGAAAAATCCTCTGCATTTTGTAAAATAAAATCTTTATTATCAGTTATTTCTCTCATAACATATTTATTATACCACATATTTTCTGCTTCCGCAAGTAATTTATAACAAATTCCTGTAAAAGGTTTGAAAAATTTTGTACATACAAAAAGCGCATATAAAAAAGGCAGCGCCAAAAACGCTGCCGTGGTATTGATTTTTATTTTGGGGTAATTTCATCGTTTCTGTGCGGCTTTGCGGCTGTTCTGCACGAGAATAAAAGCGGCGACAACGGCTGCCATAAACGATGTTGCGGCAAAGTTCAGCCAAAGTCCCGTAAGAGCCAGCGGCTGCAGGGCGAATATCAGTATTACCGGGAACACGAACGAGGTGGACAGTGATATTATAGTCGCCTGCAGGGGCTTTTCTATTGCCAGCATATAGCTCTGGGTCGCAAACGAGAACCAGCGTGTTATATACGTAAGGCTAAAAAGCCGTACCGCAAAGGCGGAAAGCTCCAGAAAGTCCCCGTCAGACCCACCCATAAACAGTACCGTCGTCTGTTCCGGAAAGGCGAATAGTATAACAGCTGCGGCAAGCGAGAATATCCCCGCTGCACTGAAGCAGCATTTTTCGATGGCTTTTACCCGGCCTTTTTCTCCTGCGCCCCAGTTATAGCCGACAGCCGGCTGGAGCGAGTCGCAGATGCCGTAGAGTATGGACTGTACGATGCCGTCGGCATACATCAGTATGCCGTATAT
>DBQZ01000059.1:0-4977 GCA_002305435.1 Clostridiales bacterium UBA1381 | reverse complement strand
GTGCCGCAGGCTATTATGCGGCGTATCAGTGCGGCTGAAAAATGCGGGAGGCAGAATTTCAGCAGCGTTTTTCTCCTGAGGAAAGGCACAAGTGCGATGAGCGCCGAGATTATCATGCCTAAGCAGGCAGCAAGCGCCGCCGACCATATCCCCCAGCGGAATATAAACAAAAACAAAAACTCAAACAGCACAATGGAGGCGGACATGACGATGTTTAAAACCATGCTCATGTGGATCTTGCCGCATATGCGGAGGAAGTTGTCCATGGCGAAAACTATCGTAGTGACCGGCGAGCATATCGCATAAACACGCAGGTACTGTGCTGCCTGATCGGCAAATTCCCCCTCGGCTCCCATAAGGTGCATAAGCGCTGGGGCGGCTAAATACAGGGCGGCTCCCATGATTATGCCTGAGCCGACTATGAGAAGGCAGGCGCAGGTAAAGATGTTGTTTGCTTCCCGTCCCTGACCTTTGCCGAGGTTTATGGATATGGGTACAGACGAGCCGACGCCTACCAAATCGGCGATAGCAAAGTTGATGATAACAAACGGCATTGCTAAATTCAGGGCGGCAAACGATGTTTCCCCCAGTATCCGCCCGACAAATATGCCGTCTATGAGCTGGTAAAGGCTTGATGCCACCATACTTATCATACCGGGCAGGGCGGCTATCAGAAACAGTTTTAAAGGCGGCGTTTTAATAAAAAGCCTGTGTGAATCCATTTGTGTATCCCTCCCTTAATTGCATTGGCTGTGTAAACCGTATCGGGTATTATAACATGAAATATTTTTATTGTCAAGCATATAAAACCAATAAAATACGCGGCCGGCTTTTTGACAGCTGTCCGCGTAATTTTACAGATTAAATATCATTTTTATGTGCCTCGAGATATTCGTCGAACGACTTAAAATCCTTTGTTTCCGGGCGTTTGTTTATGGTGTACCCAGCCTTGTAGGTCGTTGGGATCGAGGGATCAAGAGGTTTTTGGGACTGCTGCTTTTTGGGCTTTTGGGCCTGCTGAGACGGCCGTCTGTTGAAGCTTCTCCGACGCTGCTGAGGACGGTTTTTCGGAGCGATAACGACTCTTCTGTACGGATCCTCGCCGATTGAGAAGGTGGTAACCTGCTCGTTGTCTTGGAGATTTGCGTGTATTATCCGCCGTTCGTACGGGTTCATCGGCTCAAGAGTAAACTTTTTGCCGGTGCGTGCCACCTTGTCCGCAAGGCGCTGGGAAAGAGATGTTAAGGCTTCGGCGCGCTTTGCGCGGTAATTTTCCGTATCAATCGTTACTTTTATATATTCGTCCGTTTCCTGGTTTACGATTAACGATGCAAGGTATTGCAGGCTGTCGAGTGTATCGCCTCTTTTGCCGATAACAATACCCATGTTGTCGCCGCTTAAGTCTATGGTCATGAGGTTGTCCTCGCATTTGATATTTATATCAACAGTGAGATCCATAGCGGCGAGCAGGCGGGACAAAAACTGCTTGGCTGCAAAAGCGGGGGCATCCTTTATGGACACGTCAACTACCGCATCTTTTGCTCCGAGTCCCAAAAAGCCTTTGGCGCCCTCGTCAACGATTTCGATATTAACATCGTCATTTTCGGCTCCGAGCTCTGCAAGAGCCAGCGATACTGCCTCATCAACGCTTTTTGCGCTTGTGCGTGTTTTTCTTTTCTGGGATCTTGACAATTAAATCACCTTCTTTATCCGACTTATTAAAGATATAGTTCATTACAAGCTGCTGTACTATCTGGAATCCGCTGGATACTATCCAGTATATGCCCAGTCCCGCAGGAAGAGTTACAGTGAAGATCAGCGTCATGATAGGCATCATGAGCGTCATGCTTTTGCTCATTTGAGCAGCGGGATTGTCGTCAGCCTTTTTATCTTCCTGTTTGTTCCTCATCTGCATAGTCTTTGATGAGAGCCATGTTAAGAGGGTGGCGACTATCGGGATAAGCAGCAGAAGTATTGCCCCAAGAGCTTCCGGTGAGAAATTTCCCTGCATGATGTAGGAAAATGCGGAGCTGGGGTTCTGGCTTAAGTCTAAGCCGAGGAAATTAAAGTTAAGCGCCCAGCTGTCGCCGGGGTTTAGGCGTGCGCTCCATTCGGAGAGCTGTATCTGGTACATATTTGCCAGATTTTCCATTGACTGGTTGGCGAGGTTACCGATGACCTGTGGAAACTTTTCCACCATCTGCGCCTGAAGGTCTATTACCTTTTGTATAACGTCGGCCGCCGCCCAGTCAACATTTTTCAAATATGACAGCGGCATACGTATTACCTGATACAAGGCTATAAGAATGGGGAACTGTATCAGCGTCGGCAGACAGCCGCCCATCATGCTTATATCATTGTCCTTGTACAGTTTCAGCGTTTCACGCTGGAGTTTTTCCGGCTCGTTGGCGTATTTTTTTTGAAGCTCCGCCACATACGGCTGGATGCGCTGCTGCTTTAGCATTGATTTTTGCGAATGTATATTCAAGGGAAGCAGCAAAAGCTTTACGACTACCGTAAACAAAATGATAGCCAGACCGTAGTTTTGGACTACATCATAAATAACGCGTATTATCCAGCCAAGCCCGTGAACAAGATAATTCCACATTTACTAAGTATTCCTCTCTGTTGGGTTTTATGGAACGGGGTCATACCCGCCCTTGTGGAAAGGATGGCATTTTAATATCCTGCGAATTGCAAGCCAGCCGCCCTTTAATGCACCGTATTTTTCCACCGCTTCACGGGCGTAAGCCGAACAAGTAGGGATGAAACGGCAGCAGGAATAACCTTTATACGGCGAGATTTGGTGTCTGTAAAGATCAATCAACCATATTAGTAGTTTTTTCATCATTCAATAATTCGAGCTTTTTAAGGACGAAGAGCAAGTCACGCTGTATTTTGTGGAAATCCTGCCCAGCGGAACGTCCCCGGGCGATTACGACCATGTCGTAGCCGCTTTTTATGCGGGCGCAATTTAGCCGCAAGGCTTCTCTTATCAATCGTTTTGAGCGGTTGCGCATAACGGCATTTCCGACAGCCTTGCCGGCTATTACGCCTATGCGGTTTTTAGAGCTGCCGTTCTTTTTGGCGTATACCACGGTATAGCCGCCGGCGTATTCCTTGCCTCGTCTGTAAAGCCTGTAAAAATCACGTTTTTTTTGCAGAGTATTTTTCATAACGATATTAAAAAAGGCAAAAGAAAACAGCGTATACTCCTTTCCTTTGCCAAGTATTTCTATCCGACCCTGTTTTTAAGCGGAGAGTTTCTTTCTGCCCTTCTGTCTTCTGCTGGCCAAAACCTTTCTGCCGGAAGAAGTTCTCATTCTTTTTCTGAAGCCGTGCTCTTTTGCTCTCTGACGCTTTTTAGGCTGAAACGTTCTTTTCATTCTTTTAGCACCTCCCTGTACACTGCGACCCAAGCCGGCCGCCTTGATTCCAAATTAAACTTAAAAATAGACACCTCATATATTATACAGATTTGTACCCTTCTTGTCAAGTGTTTTTTGGATTTTCTTTGAAAATTTTGTTTCCGGCTGTTTTCTGAGAGGCGTAAAATGTCGCATTTGGGATGAAAATGGGTATAATCTTTTATCCTACTCCTCATCTCCGTGGATAACGGCGGCTATAGTAAGAGCAAGGATTTTAATATCCATCATTATAGAACGGTTTTTTATATATTCAATGTCATATAATATCTTCTCCTCCGGTTTTGCAAAATATCCGCCCTTTATCTGCGCCAGCCCGGTTATGCCGGGTTTTACGAGCAGACGCTGAGAAAACCCATGTACGTACGTTTCAAAGTACTTGTAAAAAATCTCTCTTTCAGGCCGTGGGCCTACCAGGGAAAGATCTCCCGCAATGCAGTTAAAAAGCTGTGGAAGTTCATCAAGTTTAGTTCGTCGAAGAATTTTGCCGACCGGGGTGATACGGTTGTCTTTTCCGCCTGTTGACCATTGCGCCCCGTTTGATTCGGCGTTTTCGTACATTGTGCGGAATTTATATATGAAGAATTTTTTGCCGTTTAATCCAAGCCGCTCTTGTTTGTATATGGGGCCGCCTTTGGAGGTTGCCGAAATTACAAGGCAAATTATAACCATCGGTATACATAAAGCGATGATACCCAGGGCGGAAACGGCAATATCGAACAGCCGTTTTGTAAATGTGTAAAATGGTTTTTTGGCAAGCTGGTTTATTTTTTCGACTTCTATTTCATGATCCGGTATTTCAAACGGCAGTATGACTTTTTCATTTATCTGGTTTTCTTTAATGGTTATGATATTCATATTCTTTCTCTAAACCTGTAATGTATTTTTAATACTTATCACCAATGCCAACGCAAATATTTGAGCAATAACCTAATTATATCACATTATAAATATAGCACAAAAGCGATGTTTTGTCAAGACAGCGACGTCGAAAATGGTGTTTTCTTGCCTAACTTCTCAGATATTGCCATTTTATAGGCGAAAACCATGAAAAAATCATGAACGGTAATTGACAAGAGAAAGCAAAAATGATATAATCAGAATGATATATTATAATTTATGATAAAAAATTAAAAAAAGGTGTTAAATCGGTATGAATGAACATTTTGGAAGAAAATTACTCGTGCACGGCGGTAAAGGTGTAATTACATTAAGTGGTTTGAATGCTACGTGAGGCGAGGAGATGAAAAAAACCTATGAATGAGCTGCATGAGGATTTTATAAGCGTTATCATACCAACGTATAAGCGCAGCGCATATTTAAAAAGAGCAGTGGACTCGGTACTTTCCCAAACATATAATAACATTGAAGTTATTATAGTTGACGATAATGGGAAAAACGGTTATGCAAAAGCTACAGAGGAGCTGGTAAAAACACTTTATGGTGATGACAGAAGAGTAAGATGTATCAAAAATGTACGAAATCTTGGCAGCGCACGAGCAAGAAACTGCGGCGCTGAAGCGGCATATGGCGATTATCTTTGCTTTCTGGA
>DBQZ01000098.1:8240-8577 GCA_002305435.1 Clostridiales bacterium UBA1381 | reverse complement strand
TACATATCCTGATACGGGGTCTGTGATGTTGTGGGGATATTCTTTGCTTCTGAGAGCATCTTGTAGAACTCCTCGTTTGATATATCAACGCCTGTTACGTATGATTTGCCGTCGAAAATACTAAGGAAAGATAAGAGCCCTATGTCGTGCTTTTTCCTCAGCTCCTCAGGCATATCAGCGGCAGTATCCACTATTATTTTTATTCTTGGCATAGTTATTCCTCCTATGAATTTTACCAGCTGAACCTTGTCAGCTCCCCGCCCGTCTTAAGTCCCGGAAAACCCAGCTGCCGCAGAGCCTCATATGCAACAATCGCAACCGAATTTGAGAGGTTAAG
>DBQZ01000098.1:5358-8200 GCA_002305435.1 Clostridiales bacterium UBA1381 | reverse complement strand
CCGTCATGAAATTCGGCCTCGGAATATATCTTCTGCGCCTTTGTCGAGGCAAGCCACATCCGCTTATTGGTATGCTCCTCTAAAAAATCCTCCAAACTATCATAGTATACCACACCTAAAAGATGCCAGTAATCAAGACCGGCACGCTTTAATTTTTTGTCATCTATCGTAAATCCCATAGGTTTTACGATATGCAGCTTTGCTCCGGTCGCCGCACAGGTACGGGCGATATTCCCGGTGTTCTGCGGTATTTCCGGCTCTACAAGCACGATATTTATCATTTCATCCTCCGTTGTTATCTCAATATTTTAAGCATCGCCCTGTTAAACCAGGAGCGTTTTATCTTTATAGTTTTCTGCGGGCACAGCTCCTGACAGCAGAAGCATTTTATACATTTATCTTCGTCTATTACCGGCCGCTTGTCCACCATCTTTATAGCCTTTGGCGGGCAATCCCTAAAACACTCCCCGCATCCCACGCAGCCCGAATAATCTATAAGCGGTTTTGCGGCAAACCGTTCGATAACCCAGCTGTTGACAGACGGCGGCAGCGATAACAGCCGCAGCAGGTTAAAATGGCTCTCAGGCTTTTTATAGTCCTTCACCACAAGTGACCGTATATCCTCGCCGATTATTTCAAGCTCCTCGGCGCTTTCCGGTATAAGCCCCCGCTCATACGCCTCCCTTACAGTATCCACCTCTTCAGGCGTATAATCTATTATATAGCATGATGCAAGATCCACAGCATGGGCGTTCATTCCGGCAAGCAGAATATCAAGCTCTCGGTTTTCCCCGCTTGTCGGGCCGTTGCCCTCCATACCCACTACGCCGTCCATTATCGAAAGCACAGGCGTACGGTTTACGCAGCAGTACAAATCCACGAGCATTGAGCAAAACGCCCGCCTGTCGTCAAGGCGGAAATGCAGCTCTGCCTTATGCGTCCCCGGTATAACGCCGAACATATTCTTTACCGCCCCGGTAAAGCTCGTCATTGCGTGGGTTTTAAGCTTTGGCAGCGATATTATCAGGTCGGCGTTTAATATAGGATTTATTATCGGAAAACTCTTAAGAGTCTTTCCCTCATGGAAGCCTACCTCGGTAAAGGAACAGTCATAATTTAGCTTTGCCTGTGTCCCCTCGACCGCCTGAGTTATTCCGCAGCCATTGTATACGCCGGCAAGCACAGCTGCATTATACGCTCCGCCCGGGCTCTCGGCGATAAGTACAGATGCTCCCCGTCTTGATACCGCCTCAATAACGGCGCACAGAACTTGAGGATGCGTAGTCGCTGCCTCTTCAGGTTTTTTGCGGGAAACGAGATTTGGCTTTATGACAACTCTCATTCCCGGTTTTACAAACTTATCCCAGCCGCCCAAAAGTCCGACGGCCTTGTCTATTCCCTCTGCGGCTTTATCGTATGTGAAACATTTTACAACAGAAACCTTATTGTCCACTTTTTTCTCCTTGCACAACAATATATTTTATTATATAATATTTTTGGAAAAAGTACAATAGACAGCAGTGAAATTTTTTATAAATTTTTTTACGGAGGATTACCGATATGGAGATTTTGATTGTCGAAGACCAGAAATTTGCCGCCCGCATCATTATGCGCAAAATAAAAAACACGGCTCAATGCCGCACAACATCCGCTGCGTCACTTTCCGCCGCACTTGAACTCGTAAAGAGCGATACAGCCCTCATTATCTGCGATCTGTCGCTTCCTGATGCTGACGGACTCGAAGCCGTAATACGCCTTAGGGCGGCTGCTCCGGCCTGTAAAATAGCTGCCATGACCTCCGTGGAGCTTCCCTATAAAAAGGAGGACATTATCGCCGCCGGAGCGGACAGGGTTTTTACCAAACCGTTCCGCTCCGCCGCCCTTATGCAGTATATTGATGAGGCGGGGCTTACTCCGAATACTCCCTGACACGGAATTTCACTCCACAGTCCTCGGCTATACGGCGGCATTGTTCTATATCCTCCTCCGGCAGTACGTCTACCACCGACAACACTACCTCCGGAACGTATTTTGCCGCTTTCTTTGCAAAGTCAAGCATCTCATAAAAACCGTCCTCGCCGAACTGACAGACGCATATCTCGTTATACTCGGCGGCATTTTTGGCATTCAAGCTGATTGAAACAGTATCAACCAAGCCCTCCATCTTCGGTGTTACGTCAAAACCGGCAACACGGCTTGCATGGCCGTTTGTATTTATGCGTATTTTCGCCGTGCTGTTATCCTTTATATACCGACAGACCTCCATTGCCGTTTCAAATCGCATAAGCGGTTCCCCATACCCGCAGATGACTATCTCCGGATATTTCGTAAAATCATTTTCCTCAAGAGCCTTTTTGACCTCATCCGCCCGAGGCTCCCTCTCCAGCCACAAATCTATACCGTCAACGCCTGAGGGCGTATATCGTATGCAGAATTTGCAGCGGTTGGTACAGCGGTTGGTGAGATTCACATACAGTTTTCCCTGATAATGGTAAACTATATTCATTGCTGCCATTTATTATCACTCCCCGATATTAAAGCATTTCTTTGCATTTTCAAACGTTGCCCTTTCAACCTCTTCCACCGGGATACCTTTTATTTCGGCAATCTTTTCCGCCACGAGATGAATGTAAAGCGACGAATTCCGCCTGCCTCTGTACGGTGTCGGTGTAAGGTACGGGCTGTCTGTTTCTATTAGCATCATGTCAAGCGGGACGTAAGCAGCAACCTCAGCCGGCCGTCTGGCATTCTTGAACGTGAGCGAACCGCCGAAGGCTATATACATCCCCCAGCCGAGTATTTCCCTTGCCATTTCCACGCCTCCGGCATAGCAGTGGAATTC
>DBQZ01000098.1:0-5309 GCA_002305435.1 Clostridiales bacterium UBA1381 | reverse complement strand
CGGGCAAACGCTTCCTGCTGCACCTTCCTGGGCGAGAAGTCGTAGTAATAATCAAGGCCTATTTCACCTATCGCTTTTACCTTTGGATGCTCAAGATAAGCCTTTATCCTTTCGAGAGCTTCATCGTCAAGCGTATCTGCCGAATGTGGATGTATCCCGACAGTTGCATACATGAACGGGTACTTCTCTATAAGCGGGATTATCCTTTCCATGTCGGAAAGCTCCGAACAGGAATTTACTATACCGCCGACATTGTTCTCCTGCATAGACTCAAGCAGGCTGTGGCGGTCATCATCAAATTTCTCATCGTCATAGTGCGCATGAGAATCAAACAGCATTTTCTGCTTCCTCCTTATTATGCTATGTTTGCTGACGGGGCGTATCTGTTATCGGGGGTTTCCTCCTCAAACGGTATCTCCCAGCCGAACGGGTATCCCTCGCCGTATACTTCCTCCTCTTGGGGATATTCATACGTAAAATACGTATTTGTGCGCTGATATATATTGCGAGCAGCAGTAACGGCGCACACTCCGGCAAATATTGCAATGAATATCACCATTGCTACCGAGAGCTTGTGGGAAAAATTATTCCTCCATACCAATCCCTGCCACCAGCGCCATTTTCCACGGCAAACATACATCGCCAAAACAAACAAGACGGGAGCGAACATGGACGAAAGGAAGATAAGCAATATTTCCGAAAAATCGCTTATATTATCAGCGTACAGATTTAAAAGCAAGCTCAAAAAATTATTGGAAGCATGCATCAGCACGGCCGGCCATATCGAGCCGCTCATATACTTCACCAACGCAAATATCACACCGAGGCAGAATACCATAACAAAAGACGTGGGGTCTAAGTGCATCAGCGCAAAAATAAGCGATGAATAGATAACCGCTCGTAAAAGACCGTACCTCTCCAAGAGCTTCATTATCACGCCTCGGAACATAAATTCCTCAATAATCGGAGCCAGCACAACGCTTGACAAAAATGTAAACATTATCTCTTTCGTGCCCATATATGAGGAATATCCGGGGTCATACGAGCCGAACAGCGTTGATATAAACGAATTCAGCGGCGTTGCCACTACCCCCAAAAACTGCTGCGCACAGTACGGCAGAAAGATCAAAATCGGCACAAGTACCGGCTTGAATTTATGAACACTAAGACTATCTCCCAGGGATACTTTTGGATACGTCCTCTTTAAAACG
Organism: Clostridiales bacterium UBA1381; assembly: GCA_002305435.1. Classification (GTDB taxonomy): domain Bacteria; phylum Bacillota; class Clostridia; order UBA1381; family UBA1381; genus UBA1381. The sequence continues at coordinate 4,098 of DBQZ01000098.1, read as the reverse complement.
GCAAAGCCCACAAAACACGGTATGAGCATAAACAGCCGGCAGATTATATTAAACCACTCGCCGGGAATTTTCCGGGAAAGAAATATTCCCAAAAACAGCTGCGAGAAAAACATAACCGCAAGAAATAAAAGTCCAAGCCACCAGGCGTTTTCAAAGCCTCTAAACCGCTTCTCCACGTCTGATCACCTCCCTTTCCGTCACTACGCAGTCCATCCTCTCATCCCAGGAGTCGGTAGCTGCCTTTTCCACCAATTGCAGCTCATAGCAAAGAGCCGCCTTTAAAGCCGTCGTCTTTTTCAAGAAACGGTCATAATATCCCGCACCATAGCCTATCCTGCCGCCGTCCCTGTCAAAAACAAGTCCCGGAACCAGTATGACATCAAGCTTTTCCGGAGCAATTGTTGCATTGCCGCCCGGTTCTGCTACGCCGTATGCGCCCCGCTTTAAGTCCGCCTGATTTTCCACCCTGACAGCCGTCATACGGCAGGTCTTGCGGTCTGTAACGGGAGCGTACACCTCTTTGCCGTCCTTCAAAAGTTCCTCTAATATATGGAACGTCTCAACCTCGCTGCCAAAAGAAAGATATATCATCACCGAATGTGCCTTTTGTATCTCAGGCATCGCCATGAGATTATTTAATATCTCATGATCCTTTTTCCGCCTTTCGTCTCCCGTTAGCGACGAGCGCAGCTTCTTTGCACATTCTCTCTGCTCGTGTTTATTCAAAACTGCATCGCCTTTCTCACCGCATCAGCCGTTTCCTGACCCTTAAGCAGGGCAGCCAAAGCAAAACCAAAATCCGCAGCAGCCCCCGGCCCTTTGCCGGTTATAAAACTGCCGTCTATCTCAACCTTATTTCCTGTAACATCTGCTCCGTACAGGTATTTCTCATATCCTGGATAGCAGGTGGCACGTTTCCCCGAAAGCATGCTTTTCTTGCCGATAACCGACGGTGCAGCGCATATGGCCGCTGTTATGCAGTGGCGAATCTGCGCTTCATTTATCAGTCCATGTACAATGTTTGAAGCATCCAGAAGCTCATGCCCCGGACCTCCCGGAAGCATAAGAACGTCTCCCTCTTTTAAGTCAACATCCTCCGCCATCATATCCGCCTGCATTTTTATCCCGTGCGCCCCGCACACCTCAAGCGTATCCGCTATAGATGCTGTCGCCACCTCAACGCCGCAACGGCGCAGAATGTCTATCGGTTCTATCGCTTCTATTTCCTCAAAACCATCGGCTAAAATTACGTATACCATAAAAATCCTACCTTTCACAGCTTGTTTATCTGATACGTTTATTATATCACATATTTCGCATTTTTCAACCCTTTTGCCAAAAAACGGCACTTATTTGCATAATTTTAACAAAAGCCCTGACTCCGTTTTTATGGGGCAGGGCTTTTTGTTTATTCCTCGGATTCTGCCGGCGTTTTCTCTGTATTCTCAGCCTCTGCTTCGTCCTCATTTTTTGCCAGCGGTATCTCTTCCATATTTTCTTCACGGCGGACACGGTTTAAAATATCCATGAACTCCGCCCCGGTTATGGTTTCACGCTCTATCAAAAACTCCGCTATCTCATCAAGCGCCTTTCTGCTCGACTCAAGCAGGCTGTACGCCTTATCATGGCAATTTTTCAAAAGTGCAACTATCTCATTATCTATGACAGTCTTTGTTTCCTCCGAACAGTTGGAGACGTTGCGCCCGTCAAGGTAACGGTTTTGTATGCTCTCAAGTCCCGCCATGCCGAATTTGTCGGACATACCGTACTGGGCTATCATCGATCTTGCAAGGTTTGTCGCCTGCTCAATATCGTTGGATGCGCCCGTCGTCTGCAATCCGAACACCAGCTCCTCTGCGGCTCTTCCCGCCAGATAAACGGTGATCTGGTCGATTATCTCATCCTTTGTCATAAGATAATGTTCCTCCTCAGGAACCTGCAGAGTATAGCCAAGAGCGCCCATTGTACGGGGAACAATCGTTATCTTCTGCACCGGCTGGGTGTTCTTCTGCAATGCGCTTGCAAGAGCATGACCCACCTCGTGGAATGCAACTATGCGCTTTTCCTTTTTCGACAATATCCGGTCTTTCTTCTCTTTACCGGCAATTATTATTTCCACCGCTTCCATCAAATCTTCCTGGAGCACCAACCTGCGCCCCATCCTTACCGCCCGCAAGGCGGCCTCATTGACGATGTTTGCAAGATCCGCTCCGACAGCTCCGCTCGTTGCAAGCGCTATCTCACGCAAATCTATGTCGGGATCCATCTTTACATTTTTGGAATGTACCTTGAGGATTTCTTCCCTTCCTTTAAGATCCGGCTTTTCCACAATTATCCGGCGGTCGAAACGTCCCGGACGCAAAAGCGCCTTATCAAGCACCTCCGGACGGTTTGTCGCAGCCAGTATCACAACACCTTTTGAGGAATCGAAACCGTCCATCTCCGCAAGCAGCTGGTTAAGCGTCTGCTCACGCTCATCATTTGTCGAAAGCTGAGTATCACGGCTTTTTCCTATTGCGTCTATCTCATCTATGAATATGATACACGGCGCTTTGTCGGCCGCCTGCTTAAACAGATCCCTTACTCTTGATGCACCGACACCGACGAACATCTCCACAAATTCAGAACCGGACAGCGAGAAAAACGGTACCTTCGCCTCGCCTGCCACGGCTTTTGCAAGAAGCGTTTTACCTGTGCCCGGCGGTCCCACAAGCAGGGCGCCCTTGGGCTGCTTTGCACCAATGGCTGTATATTTGCCAGGATTGTGCAGGAAATCTACTATTTCATTAAGCGACTCCTTTGCCTCCTCCTGACCTGCCACGTCCTGGAAGGTAACGCCCGTCTTGGATTCCATATAAACCTTGGCGTTCGACTTGCCTACGCCTCCCATCATGCCGCCGCCCATCTTCTTCGACAGCATTCGCATTATAAGGAAGAATATCAGGTACATTATACCGAGCGGCAGTATCCATGTTACAAAGAACTCCATTAAGGGGCTGGTCTGCGAATACGGAGTGTAATACTCTACATCATACGTATCAAGCTTTTCCAAAAGCCGCTCGTCATAAATGTAGCCGGTGTAATAAACCGTCTCGCCGTTCATTTTAGATACCACGTCGCCGTACATATTAAGCACAGACATCGCCGCCGACATTGTCGGCTCCGGCTGCTCGGACGGTTCTGCCGTAGCCTCGCCGGCGATAATATCCGCCGACTCCTCAAGCTCGCCTGCCACCTGGGCTATCGTCTTATCGGCATTAGCCTCCTCCTGCGCCTTTTGCAGCTCCTCGGCAGACCGCTTGTAAATAGTGATCTTGTCGGAGCTTAAAACCACCGTTTTCACCTCGCCGTTTTCCAGCATGGTCATAAACTCGTCATACCGTATCTCCTGCTGCTTCGGCGCTGTCAGAGATGTCATTGCGACATTCAAAAGCAGCGAAAAAAGCACTGACGCTATAAGGATTATAAAAAACGGGTTTTTAAAAAACGGCTGTTTTTTTGGTCCTTTGTCATTTTTCATCTAACATCACTTCTCCTGTAGGTTTACTGCGGAAATTTTCCACAGATACTTCTATTATTATAGTATTGTAGCATAAAAAAACGCTGTTTTCAATCTATATCCGTAAAATTTTAAAATTTATTAACAAAAAGCCGTATTCTGCCTTGATAAAAACATTAAAACATAGTATAATATCATTCGGAATTTTAAGATATTTTAGGAAGTGATATTATGCTGTGCAGCCGCAACTGCTCCACATGCTCCCGCAGCTCCTGTCCATTGAGGACTAAGCTGTCCGCCGACATCTTCACAGAAACCGCCGCCGCTACAGACTCAGCGGTAAGCCTTTGTGCCGTCTGCATCGACATCGGAACTACAACGATTGCCGCAAAACTTACCGCCCCCGGTTTGTCGCTCACAAAAACGGCCGTAAACAAAGGACGTGTATTCGGCGCAGACGTTATCTCCCGCATAGAGCGAAACGCCGGCCTTGCAGCCGCTCAGCTCACCTCGTCAATTCGCTCACAGCTTCGCACAATGACAGAGGAGCTTATATCCGAATCCGGCTGTAAAGACATTGACCTTGTCATAATCTGCGG
>DBQZ01000022.1:5235-5688 GCA_002305435.1 Clostridiales bacterium UBA1381 | reverse complement strand
TAACGATAATAACAGAAAACAGTGCAGAAGAACTGCCGTTGATGAGCAAAGCTGCGGCAGCTAATGCAGTCATAGATAAGGCGGTAAAAATATGGAAAACGAAAAATCTTATATAGAAACGATAATCCTCTGTGAGGACTGCGTGAAAATTCTCGACCAGACCGGACTTCCGCAAAAAACTGAGGTAATAGAGCTTCGTACCCCAGAAGAATTTTTTGATGCGATATACAAGCTTAAAGTGCGTGGCGCTCCCGCCATAGGCGTATGTGCTGCAATGGCGATGTATATAACAACAAAAGACAGCGTCCCGGAACATCTTTTAGATGATTTTGCACGGATAAAATCATATCTCGCCTCCTCCCGACCGACTGCGGTAAACCTTTTCTGGGCATTGGAGCGTATGCAGGCTGTTATCGACCGCTCTTCCTCCCTGCCATCGTCAGATATAAAAGA
>DBQZ01000022.1:0-5096 GCA_002305435.1 Clostridiales bacterium UBA1381 | reverse complement strand
ACACGTCCTCTGCTGCAAGGGGCAAGGCTCACAGCCTGGGAATTATCAAACGCCGGTATAGACGTGACGCTTTTGTGCGACAATATGTCAGCCAGCCTTATCTCAAGCGGCAGGGTACAAAGCGTATTCGTCGGCTGCGACCGTGTAGCCGCCAACGGCGATACCGCCAATAAAATAGGAACGCTTCTGCTGTCTTTGGCAGCTAAGAGGTACAACGTCCCATTTTACGTATGCGCCCCCACTTCAACAATAGATTGGTCGCTTGCTTCCGGAGATGAAATAGTGATTGAAAATAGAGCAGGTGAGGAAATTACACAAATGTGGTATAAAGAACGGCTTGCTCCTGAGGGGATAGGTGTATACAATCCCGCCTTTGACGTAACGCCGCACGATTTAATCACCGCCTTTGTGACCGAATACGGTATCTTCAAGCCGTGCGAGCTAAAAGAACTCAAAAACAAGCTTCGCTAATCTCAATAGTTTTAAAATAATTTTCTAAATTATTTTTGTACATTTTACAAGAAATCCCTTGATAATTGGACGTATTTATTGTATAATAGTATCATGATGACTTGAAAGGATAATTTGCTTCTATGGAGAAATTCAGCTTAGATAAAGGATGGCTTTTTCATTTAGGGGATGTTGATAATAATTTCCACCGTACACACACCGAATTTTACATGGCGGCTAAAGCAGGCGGCGCACTCGGTGCGGCAAGCCCCGACCACCCCACCGCAGACTGGCAGAAGGTAGACCTTCCCCATGACTGGGCCGTCTACGGAGAATTTGCAGAGGAATATGGCCCCGCACAGGGATATAAGCCGCGCGGCAAAGGCTGGTATAAAAGGCGTTTCCGCCTTGATGAGAGCGACAAAGGGAAACAGCTCTTAATAGAATTTGAGGGTATATCGGGCCATGCAGTTGTTTACTGCAACGGTTCGGTCGTAAAGCGCAATTTCTGTGGTTACAACTCGTTTACAGCCGACATTACCGATATGGCTGTTTACGGTGATATTCTAAACGACATCACCGTATTTGTGGACGCTGACGTTATTGAGGGCTGGTGGTACGAGGGAGCTGGAATATACCGTCACGTAAACCTATATAAACGCCCAAGCGCACATATTGCTCATTGGGGCGTTTTCGTACATCCTGAAAAACTGGATATAGACGTATGGGATGCTCTTTGTGATACAACCGTGGAAAATACCGGTTATGATGACGTCTCATTCACCCTTATCTCCCGCATAATAGATAAAGACGGCCATACTGTAGGCAAATGCGAAACTTCCGGCGACTGCAGCCATTATTCACGTGTAAAAGTCTGCCAGAGTCTGCTGACATACAGCCCTCTCCTTTGGGATATAGACTCGCCGCAAATGTATACTATGAAAAGCGAGCTGTATATCGGCGACGTACTATCCGATACGGCAGAAACACCGTTCGGATTCCGCACGATAAGCATTTCTGCAGATGACGGCTTTATGCTAAACGGCCGCCGTGTGCAGCTTTTTGGCACGTGCAATCATCAGGACCATGCTGGAGTAGGCGTTGCTGTCCCCAACCGCATAAATGAATACCGGATACGGCTTTTAAAGGAAATGGGGACGAATGCCTACAGATGTTCTCACGGTAACCCATCTCCGTATATACTTGAGCTCTGCGACAAATACGGTCTGCTTGTAATGGATGAAAACCGTAATTTCACGACTTCTCCGGACGGAATAGATCAGATAAACGATATGGTCTTGCGTGACAGGAACCATCCAAGTGTTATAATGTATTCGATATTCAACGAGGAACCGCTTCAGGGAACTCCCACCGGACGCAAGCTGGCTGAACATTTGCAGGCGGAAATTAAGAGCCTTGATGATACCAGACCGGTACTGGGGGCAATGAATACCGGCGTTCTCGCAGACGACGGCGCCGCAGATGTCCTTGACATTACAGGCTTTAACTACATTACGCATACCTTTGACAGTTTCCGGGAAAAATTCCCCCATATGCCGATGCTCGGAAGTGAAAACGACAGCGCTTTTGCTACACGAGGCGTTTACAAAACCGACTTTGACGCTCACGTTATCGACAACTACGATACAGAAGCTGCGCCCTGGGGCAATACGTACCGTGACGGTTTCCGCCAGATAATGGAACGCCCTCATATTATGGGTATGTTCATCTGGACAGGCTTTGACTACAGAGGCGAACCCACGCCCTTTGAATGGCCGTCTATCGGTACTCAGTTCGGTATAATGGACACCTGCGGCTTTAAGAAGGATGTTTTCTACCTGAACAAAGCGTTTTTCACCGATGAACCTATGATACACGTACTCCCGCATTGGAACCATAGCGAGGGGGATACTGTAAAGATTATGGCATATACAAACTGCACAGAAGCGGAAATCTTCGTAAATGATGTTTCTTTCGGCAAAAAGCCTGTCGATAAGTATGATATGGTTACATGGGAAATACCGTTCACCCCCGGCTTTTTAAAGGCCGTAGGTACAAAAGGAAACGATACTGTTTCCGACATCCGCAAAACTGCTGCAAAACCATCAAGGCTGATAATAGAAGCCTCCGACAACCGCCTTTTTGCCGACTGCAAGGATTCTGCGGCAATAAATGTTTATGCGGTAGATAAAGACGGGACTTTTGTCCCCGACTGCAGTGAGCTTGTGCGTTTTAGTGTTACAAATGGAGCTGTTATCGGCGTAGGCAACGGAGATCCCAACTCGCATGAGGAGGATAAGGCGGATTTTCGCCGATTGTTTAACGGCTGCGCCCAGGCGATAGTTTGTGCATCGTCACAAGGCGTTATGACCGTTCGTGCAGAGGCTGAGGGGATGGAAGCTGCTGAAATCTCTATCGAGGTTATCGAAAACAAAAACAAGCTGCCTGAGTGTGAGGCTGTGGATTTACAGTATATATCCAAATGGCGTATGCTTGTGCAGCTGTCCGATACAATGCCTGATCCCGAAATGCAAATTCTCGACCATGATATGAACACCTGGGGCATATGCACTCCCGGAAGCTTGGACGAAAAATTTGACGGAGCGGTTGGCTTTGCATTGTATAAAACACATATAGATATTCCCGAACAGGCGGCAGCTATCGCCTTTGATGAGCTTACCGCCGATAAGGCTTACGTATACATAAACGGCAATCTTATGTTCTGTGACGAGTGTACATACGGCTGCAAGGCGGTTATCCCACTTGATAATGTATCCGGCAATGCAGAAATAAGCGTCATTCTTCAAAGCACTGTCCCCGAGCATAAGGGCGGAATATCAAAAAGCGTTTCACTGTACACAGACCGAGGTGACTTATGAAAATAGAAGCCCTCGTTTCAGCTGTCGACGCTTCACCGGAGCTTTACGACCTGATGGGGCTGCAATCTGATGCGCTTATTATAAACCAGTGTTCACAGCTGTCATATGAAGAGTTTGAAAAAGCCGGAAAACGCATCCGCTTCTACTCGTTCCCTGAGCGAGGTGTGGGAAAAAGCCGCAATACGGCTTTGTGCCGTGCCGAGGGGGATATATGTTTGCTCTGCGATGATGATATAAGGTACAAAAGCGGGTATGAGGAAACAATAAAAAACGCTTTTACCCGCTACCCTGATGCGGATGTTATCATCTTTAGTCTCGATTCGCAAGCCGATTCCCGTGTTAAGAAAAACGGCAGGCTGCACAGGTTCCGGGCAACCAAATTCGGCGCACCGAATATTGCTTTCAGGCGGACATCAGTCCTAAAAGCAAACGTTTCCTTCTCCCTGCTGTTCGGCGGCGGCAGCATATGGGGCGGCAGCGGCGAGGATACGATTTTTATTCAGTCCCTGTTTGACAAAGGGCTTAAGGTATACGGCTGCACAGATACTATAGCGTCTTTTGACGCTTCCGAGCAATCGTCGTGGTTTAGCGGCTATAATGATGATTTCTTCGAGAAGAAGGGACGTCTTTATGCAGCTTTCGCCGGCAAAAAATCGTATATCATAACAGCTGTAACTGCTTTGCGCTGGTGTATGCGTCTTGGACGCAGGGATTATTTTCATATACTGTCATTGTACTATAAAGGCATACAGTGGTTTTTTAAACAAAGGTAAATTAACGGAAAGCATTACCGTTAAAATAATATAAAAAGGAGAGATATAAAATGAACATCAATATGATGCATCCTGCGGATCAGCTTGTAATGATCATGGAACGTATCTACGGATACGGCATGACGACAACATCCGGAGGAAATCTGTCCATCTTGGACGATAACGGCGATATATGGATAACGCCGGGCAGCATTGATAAGGGAAGCCTTACGAGAAAGGATATGGTTTGCATCAAGCCTGACGGCACTATAATCGGCAATCATAAGCCGTCGTCGGAATATCCGTTCCACCAGCAAATATATCAGGCACGCCCCGATCTCAAGGCCGTACTGCACGCACATCCGCCCGCTCTGGTAGCATTTTCAATCGTGCGCCGGATACCGAACACGAGCCTTATTCCAAACGTTAAGTTCTCCTGCGGCGAAATAGGCATGGCAAAGTACGGGCTTCCCGGAAGCATGGATTTGGGCGAAAAGATCGCTGATGAGTTTAAAAAAGGCTTCAACACTGTAATGCTTGAAAACCACGGCGTTGTTGTCGGCGGAAATTCCATGTTTGATGCGTTCAAGGCTTTTGAAACCCTTGATTTCTGCGCTAGACTGGAAATAGACGCTCACCAGATCGGCGAGCTGTCCTCATTGTCAGATGAAGAGATTACCTGGTACAAAAATAAACAGGTAGTACAGATGAACGAATTTGTTGCAACCAAGGTTTCAAGCGAGGAGCGGGCTGCAAGACGTGATATGTGCGCCCTTACTCATCGTGCTTATAACCAGCAGCTCTTCACAAGTACCCAGGGAACATTCTCTCAGCGTATAGATAATGATTCGTTTATAATTACACCGCACGCTAAAGACAGAAAATACATTGAGCCGGACGATATTGTACATATCCAGGGTGATTTCAAGGAGCTGGGCAAGGATCCGAGCCGTTCTATCGCATTGCATCGTGAAATATACCGCCAGCATCCTCATATCAACTCCATAATTATCGC
>DBQZ01000042.1:21147-24051 GCA_002305435.1 Clostridiales bacterium UBA1381 | reverse complement strand
GGGGCCGTAATCCCATGTATTAGCAAGACCGCCGTAGATCTCGCTGCCGGGGTAGATATACCCTCTGCCCTTGCAAAGAGCTACGATCTTGTCCATTGTTTTTTCACTGTTTTTCATACTGTTATCTTCCTTTCGGCTAAACTTGTATTACACATATTACTATTGTATAAAAAAAAACCGGAAAAGTCAAGGCTTTTCCGGAAAAACACAATGTTTTTGAACGTATAGCTTAAGCAAACTGCGAATTATAAAGCTGGGCGTAAACGCCGTTTTTCTGCAGAAGCTCCTCATGTGTACCCTGCTCGGCTATGTCGCCGTCACGAATTACGAGTATGAGGTCGGCGTTTTGTATGGTGGAGAGACGGTGTGCGATAACAAAGCAGGTCTTATCCTCCATCAAAAGCCGCATGGATTCCTGTATCTGCAGCTCCGTGCGGGTATCGACGTTCGAGGTTGCCTCGTCGAGTATAAGCATACTTGAGCGGGAGAGCATAGCTCGGGCGATAGTCATAAGCTGCTTTTGGCCTTTGGAGATATTTACGCCCTCATCGCTTAAGACAGTATCGTATCCGTCCGGCAGCGACATTATGTAGTTGTGGATTTTCACCCTTTTTGCAGCGGCGATAACCTCCTCACGCCCAACGCCTGCTGCCCCGTAGGCGATATTTTCGTATATCGTCCCCGAAAAAAGCCACGTATCCTGCAAAACCATCGTATAGGCAAGCCGCAGGCTCTCCCGTGTAACGGCGGTTATATCGTGGCCGTCCACGGTTATTGTCCCTTCGTCGGGGTCGTAAAAACGCATCAAGAGGTTTATAAGCGTCGTTTTGCCGGCTCCTGTGGGGCCTACAACGGCGATAAGGCTGCCGGGTTCCGCCTTCATGCTGAAATCGTGGAGGATTGTACGCCCCGGCTCGTAGCCAAATTTCACATGGGATACCTCAACATTGCCCTTGACGTTTTCCAGCCGAATAGCGCCTGGTATATCTGCTTTTTCGGGCAGCTCGTCTATCATGGCAAAGACCCTCTCCGCTGCGGCAAATGCCGACTGAAGCTCGCTTATGATGTTTGCCGCCTCGTTTATCGGCCCTGAGAATTTGCGGGAATACATAACAAAAGCGGATATATCGCCGAGCGACATCATGCCGAAAAGGTAGAGTATAGCGCCGAATGTGCTTACAAGCGTCAGCGATATATTGTTGATAAAGTTTACTGAGGGGCCGACTGTGCTTCCGTAGTAATCGGCGTTATAGTACGCCTCGACCGCATCATCGTTGACAGCGTCAAAGCGGCCTACCATTGTCGATTCCTGATGGTACGCCTTTACCGTTTTAAGACCGGAGGTCATTTCCTCTACAAAGCCGTTAAGCTCGCCGAGCTTTCTTGAACGGAGCCTGAAAAGCGGCCGGACTTTGGCTGTGCGAAACTTTGTAAATATGATGGTTGCCGGTACGGTTACGGCGAAGATCAGGAGCATTTTGGGCGAGATGAACAGCATACCCAAAAAGGAACCGCCGACTGTTATTATGCTTGTGCATATCTGGAGCAGGTCGCTTGAGAGTGAGGCGTTTACCGTATCAATATCGTATGAGATGCGGCTTATTATATCGCCGGTTTTGTGCGTGTCGAAAAATGCGACAGGAAGATCCATAAGTTTATCAAACAGATCTTTCCTCATCTGATACACTATTTTCTGGCTGAAATGTATCATCAGCACCGACAGGACGTAGGAAAGCACTGAGGAAAGTACGTAAAATATCCCCATCACCGCACAGAAGAAGAACACCTGCGAGAATATTACGTGACCGGCTCCCGGTTCTATTGCATCCACAGCCTTTCCCGAAAGCATCGGACCGGCAAGGGCGAGGACGTTGCTTATGACCGTAAGAACTATCGCCCAGAATAAGTATAGCTTATAACGGCTTATGTAGCCCCAAAGCCGTGTTATGACGAATTTTTTGCCTTTGCGTTTCATTATTCGTTCACTCCCATCTGCGATTTTGCTATAAGCCTGTAATCCTCGCAAGTTTTCATAAGCTCCTCATGAGTACCGCTGCCGACGATTTTCCCGTCGTCGAGGACTATTATGTGGTCGGCGTGTTTTATGGAGCTTATACGCTGGGCGACTATTATTGAGGTGGTATCGTGGAAATTCTCATCAATAGCCCGGCGCAGGTTTGCGTCTGTTTTGTAGTCGAGAGCGCTTGAGGAATCGTCGAGAATGAGGATTTCGGGGTTTGCCGCCAGGGCACGGCTTATCAAAAGACGCTGTTTTTGGCCGCCGCTGAGGTTTGTGCCTCTGGCGGTCAGCATATGGGAAAACCTCTCCTTAGTGCCGGCGATAAATTCCATTGCCTGCGCATACTGTGCGCCCTCTGCAATATCGCTGTCATCGAGCTTGCGCCCGAAGTCGATATTTTCACGGATGGTATCCGAAAGCAGGAAATCGTTCTGGAAAGAAACGCCGAACATCGTATGCAGCTTTTCCGAGGGGATAGAGCGGATATTGTCGCCGTTTATCCTTATAGTGCCGGAATTTGCATCGTAGAACCGCAGAAGCAGCTGGACGATAGTCGTCTTTCCGCAGCCGGTGGGACCGATTATGCCTAAGGTTTCGCCCTTTTTCAGGCTAAACGATATATCGGTAAGATTATTTCCGCCGCCCTCGTAGGAAAAGGTGACGTGCTCAAACGTAATATGGTACGGCGAATCCTCGTGGTCGGGCGGAAGCACTTTTATATCCTCCTTGCTTTCGATAACCTGGCGTATTCTCTCAGCCGAGGCGCTTCCTTTGGAGCAGATGATAAATATTCTGTTTATGCTTAAAAGTGCGTTTAATATGATTGTGAAATACGTCATAAAGGCGATAATTTCACCCGCCTGACCGACGCCTGAGTTTACGAG
>DBQZ01000042.1:18142-21094 GCA_002305435.1 Clostridiales bacterium UBA1381 | reverse complement strand
GCGGTTTACACGGTCGAAGCGGTCTTTTTCGTAGCCGGTCTTTGAAAGAGCCTTTATAACACGGATGCCGGCGGCGTTTTCACGCACTGTGCGCACCATTATGTCTATCCCTTCCTGCAGCATGGAATATAGCGGCACGCCACGCTTTGAAACACGAAAAACCACAACTGCCATAAACGGCATAACGCCTATCATTATAAGCGAGAGCGCCGGCTCCATCATGAACGTTACAACAATACCGCCGAAAAGCAGGATTGGCGCACGTACGCCGAGCCTCTGCATCATGCCGACCATTTGGTGGATGTTGTACGTATCGGTCGAAAGACGGGATATTAAAGACGGCAGCGTGAACCGATCCACCTGCCGGCATGACAGGTATGATATGCGGGCGAACAGGTCGTGGCGCACTCGTCTTGTGCAGTCACGGGCGACGGCAGACGCCGTGCGGTTGGCACGGATATTTCCCCATACGGCAATGACCGAGCATACGAGCATCATTACGCCCCAGAATATTATCAGCTGCAAATTTCTCGTCGGTACAATCGTGTCTATCATGTACGCAAGTATCCACGGAATGAAAAGGTCCATGATCGTGCCGATACATTTTATTACAAACCCGACTGCTATCTTTAGAGCCATCGGGCGTAGATATGAAAATATCAGTTTCATCGTCTCTCCTCCAGATATGCTGTTGAGCGTGCGGTTATTTTTTCCATCATCCCCACAAGCAGCTTCTTTTCCTCTTCGGTAAAGTCGGCTGTTATATAGCTGTTCCACTCCCCGAGCACTGTGCGGATAACGGGGAATACCTCTTTCGCCTTTTCGGTGGGATACACAAGCGTTACCCTCCTGTCCTCGTCTGAGGGAAGGCGGCTTACGTAGCCGTTCTTTTCAAGAACGACGAGCTGGCGGGCGACGTTGCTTTTGTTTATATAAAGCATCCGTGACAGCTCCTCCTGTGAAATGCCGGGATTGCGGCAGATATTTAATATATAGGCGTAGTGGTAGCCGGTAAGGGAGTATTCTGCAAGCCGGTCGTTGCGGTAAGCCTCGGCACAGCGTGAGGATATGTTTATCCCTTTCATAACAGAGGGCATAGTGACCATCCTTTCTGCAAGTTACGTTGCACAAGCAACCGTTGCGGTCGCAACGTAAATCAGTATACCATAAAAAATATTGGCTGTCAACAAAAAATATTGAAAAAATGATAGATAGTGGTATAATAAAATCGTATTAAATAATAGAAGCGCTTCAAAAACACGATTCAGGAAAGCTGGTGACTTACGGTGAAAATAACGGACGAAAATGTTGTCCGGGAACTGAGAGCAAAAAACGAGACAGCGATAGAATATATAGTTGACCGATACGGCGGACTGATAAGGAGTATAGTAAAGTATCATCTTAAGGATTTTTCCGCCTGTTGGGACGAATGTGTAAATGACGTGCTGCTTGCAGTCTGGAATAACATTTCCCGTTTCGACCCGGAGAAAAACTCGCTGAAAAACTGGATAGGGGCGATTGCCAAATACAGGTGCATCGACTATAAAAGACGTTTTATCCGTGAGGGTTTTCCGGAGGAGCTGGGCGAGGATATTGCCTCGGACGATACGCCGGAGAGGGCTTTAATAGAGAGGGAGCTTTCGGAGGAGACAGAGGAGCTGCTCGCTTGTTTGAAGCCCGGCGACCGGTGGATATTCCGTGAGCATTATCTTGCTCAAAGGCCGGTTGAGGAAATTGCAGCCGAAAGAGGGATAAAGGCGTCCGCCGTATATAACAGGCTGTCACGGGGAAGAAAACGGCTTCGGGAATACGCAAAATTTTCAAGAGGTGAGCGTCATGCGGAATGAATACGATATTTTCAATGAGGCCGAGCTGGAGCTTGACCGCTATGAACAAGAGGAGCTGACAGACATGGAGCGCAAAATTATGAAGGATAATATAAAGAAGAGTATCAGGAAGAAAGGGAAGAACTGGAAGAAGATAGGGGCGATAGCAGCCTGTGTGGCTTGCTCGGCGGCGCTGCTGTCGCAGACGGCATTTGCACAGAATTTGGTCGAGGAGCTGATAAAGCTGATTTCCACAGGCTCGAACGAATATATGCAGGTAGCCGGAGAAGCATCAAACGAGAATGTTACCGCCTATGATGAGAACGGGAACGCCTTAGCGGAGGTGCCTTCGGACGGAAGCATTTACTATGTAAAGGATAAAAACGGCGAACTTGTAAAGATAACCGAGGCTAAAGAGGTGCTTTTGGACGACGGTACGGTTGTAAAAGTATCGCAGGAGGGCGAATCGGATTATGATGAAGGGGTTGTCGCTTTCGATAATATAGACGAGGCGGAAAAGCTGCTGAGCTTTAAGATGAAGCGTCTTGATATGCCGGGGTATGAGTTTGTCAAAGCGGAGCTGTACACAAATAACGACGGTACGGTAAGCGGAGATTTCGTAAGCCTTGAATACAAGAACACCGAAACCGGCAAGCCGCTCTATTCAAACCAGCGTATACTTAACGAGGAAACAGCCTTTGGCATGGCAACTGACGAGGAGATTCGTGAGGTTGTGGTAAACGGCAATAAGGGAGTTATTATCGGCGATGATACGATAGACTGGGAAGAAAACGGGGCTTCCTACAATATCAGCTCCAGAGGAAATATCACCGGCGACGACCTTATAGCAGCCGCTGAAAGCATGAAGTAAGAATATCTTATCCCCAAAATGAAACCGCCTGTGTCATGATGATGCAGGCGGTTTACATAACTCGCAAAAAGGTTTTATGTAAACGTGTAAAAGTGGATAATCTTTCCTAAAGTTATCCACACCCGTTGGTAAATGTGTGGAAAAGCCCCGTGTTTTACGCATTTTTCGCCCAAAATGGTGTGGATAAGTGTGTGGATAGAGTGGATTGCAATAGTATTGTAACATTTGTAAAATTGTTGTTATGTAAATCTAAAA
>DBQZ01000042.1:11642-17978 GCA_002305435.1 Clostridiales bacterium UBA1381 | reverse complement strand
AAATAACTTTGCGCCGCTGTTGTTTGTGATGTTTTCCGGCGTATACGGAATATCGCTTGAAAAGATAACGCTGCTGGTCACGTTCAATTTCGGCGTCCAGTTCGTGGTAGATCTTTTAGCGGCGAAGTTTATCGACCGTGTAAACTGCCGGGCTGCGATAGTGACAGCGCATTTATTTTCGGCGATGGGCATTTCGGGGCTGGGATTTCTGCCGGACATTCTGCCGGAGCCGCTTGTCGGGATGCTGATAGCGGTGAGCCTGTACGCCGTGGGCGGCGGGCTTATTGAGGTGTTGATAAGTCCTATTGTGGAGGCTTGCCCGACCGATAAAAAATCGGCTGCGATGAGTCTTTTGCATTCGTTCTACTGCTGGGGACAGGTGGCAGTGGTGCTTTTGTCAACGATATTCTTCAAAGCCCTTGGGATGGCGGACTGGCGGATACTAGCAGGAATATGGGCGCTTATACCGCTTGCGAATGCAGTTTACTTTTTAAGAGTGCCGCTGTATCCGATTGCTGCAGAAGAAAAGGGGACGAGGTTAAGCTCCGGCATTGGCGTATTTTTCCTGTTTATGGCACTCATGTTCTGCTCCGGAGCCTCGGAGCAGGCAATGAGCCAGTGGGCGTCCTCGTTTGCGGAAACGGCTCTTGGCGTGGATAAGGCGGTGGGCGATTTAGCAGGGCCTTGTATGTTTGCTGTGCTTATGGGTACGGCAAGGGTGATATACCCCCTGATCAGCGAGAAGGTGTCAATAAAGCGGTTTATCGCCGCTAGCAGCGTTTTGTGCATATCATCGTACATAGCGGCAGCGCTTTCGGGCAATGCGGTATTGTCGCTTGCAGCCTGCGGTATCTGCGGGCTTTCGGTGGGGATACTGTGGCCGGGGACGTTTTCGCTGGCAGCGTCAAGATTTCCGGGAGCCGGAGCGTCCATGTTCGCCCTTTTGGCTTTAGCGGGGGATTTCGGCTGTATGGGCGGCCCTACTGTGGCGGGCTTCGTTTCAAGCGCAGCCGGAAGTATGAAAGCGGGATTTGGAGCATCTGCCATTTTCCCGGCGGTTATGTTTTTGGTGTTGCTGATTTTAAGGAAGAAGAAAAGCTAAAGAAAACCGTCCGTTATACTGCGGTATTAAAACTGCAGCAGAGCGGACGGTTGTTTTTTATGTAAGGCTTTTTTATTTGCCCTCAACGAGCCTCTGGGTATCGATAGCTATCATCAATTCCTCGTTTGTGGGAATTACGAGCGTCTTTACCGTAGCGTCGGGAGCGGAAATGTCTTTTAAGCCGCGGGAATTGTTGGCCTCGGGATCAATCTTGATGCCCATGAACTCAAGTCCCTTAACGGCTTCTGCTCTTGTGTAGCCGTTGTTTTCGCCTACGCCGGCGGTGAATACGACAGCATCAACTCCGCCCATTGCAGCAGCATAAGCGCCAATGAGCTTCTTTACGCTGTATGTAAACATATCCATTGCAAGAGCTGCTCTTTCGTTGCCGTTGTCGGCAGCCTCAAGCAGGTCGCGGAAGTCTGAGGAAACGCCCGATACGCCGAGTACGCCGGACTTCTTGTTCATGAGGGAGTTAACCTCGTCGGAGCTCATACCCTGGTCGATAAGGAAGGTAACAACAGCCGGGTCCATTGAACCTGTTCTCGTACCCATCGGCAGGCCGTCAAGCGGGGTGAAGCCCATTGATGTGTCTACGGACTTGCCGTGGTCAACGGCTGTTACAGAAGAACCGTTGCCGAGATGGCAGGTGATAATCTTAAGCTCTTCTACGGGCTTTCCGAGCATTTCGGCAGCCTTCATTGATACGTACTTGTGGCTTGTGCCGTGGAAGCCGTATTTTCTGATGCCGTATTTCTCGTAATACTCATAGGGCAGGGCGTACATGAACGCCATTTTGGGCATTGTCTGGTGGAAGGCTGTGTCGAATACGCCTACCTGAGGAACGTTGGGCATTATCTTGCTGCAGGCCTCAATGCCGGTGATGTTGGGGGGATTATGAAGGGGAGCAAGCGGCGTGCACTTCTCAAGAGCCTTCATAACGGCCTCTGTTATCAGGCAGGAGTCTGCAAATTCCTCAGCTCCGTGTACAACTCTGTGGCCGACTGCATTTATCTCGTCCATAGAGGAGATAACGCCGATTTCGGGATCAATAAGAGCGTCAACAACCATGCGGATAGCATCGGCGTGGTCGTTCATCGGCTTTTCGATTTTCGTCTTTGTGTCCTTTTCCACATTTGTGTGCTGGAGGTTGGAGCCGTCTATGCCTATTCTTTCGCACAGACCCTTTGCTATAGCCTCGCCCTTCACCGTATCAATGAGCTGGTACTTAAGGCTTGAGCTGCCGGCGTTGATAACTAATATTTTCATAACGGTAGTATCCTTTCTGAGTTTATATAGGCTGACCTATTGGGCAGCTTATTTCTGATTCTGAGCCTGAACGGCTGTGATGGCGACAACGCCTGCGATGTCCTCAGCAACGCAGCCTCTGGAGAGGTCGTTTACGGGCTTTGCGATACCCTGGAGGATAGGACCGTACGCCTCAGCCTTTGCCAGACGCTGAACGAGCTTGTAGCCGATGTTTCCTGCGTCAAGGTTGGGGAAGATAAGCACGTTTGCCTTGCCTGCCACGGGTGAACCGGGAGCCTTCTGCTCGCCGACGCTCTTTACAACTGCTGCGTCAAACTGCAGCTCGCCGTCAAGAAGGATGTCGGGGCGCTTTTCCTTAGCAAGTCTTGTTGCCTCCTGCATTTTGTCAACGAGTGCGCTCTTTGCGCTGCCGTAGGTGGAGTAGGAAAGCATTGCAACTTTCGGCTCTGCCTGGATAAGCGTCTTGAACGTCTCAGCGGATGAGATAGCTATCTCGGAAATGCTGTCCGCATCCGGATCTTCGTTAAGGCCGGAATCTGCGAAGATGAACGTACCCTTTTCGCCGTATTCGCAGTCGGGAACATTCATTATAAAGAATGCTGAAACAAGCTTAGTCCCCGGAGCGGTTTTTAATATCTGCAGCGAGGGGCGGATAACGTTGGCTGAGGAGTTGACAGCTCCGGCAACCATTCCGTCAGCGTCGCCGGATTTTACCATCATAACGCCGAAGTAAAGCGGGTTTTTAACAGTTTCGGCAGCCTGGTCGGGAGTAACGCCCTTTTTCTTTCTCAGCTCATAGAATGTTTCGGCGTAGCCGGCTGTTTTGTCCGATGTATTGGGATCGATTATGGGGATGCCTGCGATGTTGATGTTTTCCGCAGCAGCCATTGCGTTTATCTTGTCGGGATTACCGATGAGGATAACGTTAGCGTAGCCCTCTTTCAAAACGATTTCAGCTGCCTTTACGGTGCGCAGCTCTTCGCCCTCGGCAAGGACGATCGTCTTGATGTCATTTTTCGCTCTGGCTTTGATTGATTCAATAAAAGCGCTCATTGTTTCAGTCTCCTTTTGTTTTGTTTTTGATTCTCTGCGGCCGGCGGGGGATATACCGTTTCTCCTGCAGCGGCCGCCGCTTAAAAATATTATAATACTTTTTTCGGTGTTTTGCAAGGGGAAAAAGGAAAAAAACGTTCATATTCAGTAAAAAAATCTCCGTTCTATATTCATATGGGGCATATCTTGCACCACTTGTTAGAAAACGGGCGGCATACGGCGGGAAAATGGCTGAAAAACCGCCTATAGGATTCGGAGGCGTTCGCCTATATTGTGGACGGCGGATGGTGACAACCCAATATGCAGTGTCCAGTTCGGGCTGAATTTCGGCAAGAGTATATTTTTTTTAAAAATGTTTGCTTTTTTTATCAAAATGCTGTATAATATAATTAAATTATCATATTACCCCGGTTTTAAAGAGGGGGCAGCACGGAGGCGTTTTTTGTGGTTGAGCTGGGAAACGATTGGGATGAGATATTAAAGGACGAATTTAAAAAGGAGTATTACCTTAAACTGAGGGCATTTCTCAAGCAGGAATATTCCTCCCACGTGGTGCATCCCGATATGTACGATATATTTAACGCCCTGAAATGGACTTCTTACAAGGATACAAAGGTTGTAATACTCGGGCAGGACCCGTATCATGGGGAAAATCAGGCGCACGGGCTGGCATTTTCGGTGCAAAAGGGCGTTCCGGCGCCGCCGTCTCTTGTGAACATATACAAGGAGCTAAACAGCGAGCTTGGCTGCTATATACCGAACAACGGCTATCTGGAAAAATGGGCACGCCAAGGTGTGCTGCTTTTAAACACCGCTCTTACCGTGAGAGGCGGGGCTGCAAATTCCCACCGCAACAAGGGCTGGGAAATTTTCACCGACCGCATAATACAGCTCCTCAACGAGAAGGATGATATAGTTGTGTATCTTTTATGGGGAAACAATGCCCGCCAAAAGGTCTCGCTTATAACGAATCCGCATCACAGGGTGCTTACCACCGCTCACCCAAGCCCGCTGTCAGCATCAAGGGGATTTTTCGGCTGCGGGCATTTTAAGAAAACGAACGAGCTGCTCGAGCGTTTCGGCAAGGAGCCGATAGACTGGCAGATTGAAAATATATAGGAGCATGATATGGCAAAGCTATTGATTTTAGACGCAAACAGTATTATAAACAGGGCTTATTACGGGATACGTCCCTTAAGCGCAAAGGACGGCACGCCGACAAATGCTATATACGGGTTTGTAAACATACTGATAAAGCTGATAAACGACGAGAAGCCGGATATGCTCTGTGCGGCGTTCGACCTCAAAGCGCCGACCTTCCGTCATAAGATGTACGACCAGTATAAGGCGCAGAGAAAACCCATGCCGCAGGATCTGGCGCAGCAGCTTCCGCTGGCAAAAAACCTGCTTTCGCTTATGGGGGTGAAGCTGCTGGAAAAAGAGGGGTTCGAGGCTGACGATATTATCGGCACGGTATCCCGGCTGTGCGAGGAGGGCGGCGTTGACTGCATGATTGTCACAGGTGACAAGGACGATTTGCAGCTTGCATCCGAGAGGACGAGGGTGATATTGACCGTAACACGCATGGGTGTTACTACCACGACGGTTTATGATGATAAGGCCGTTATTGAAAAGTACGGCGTGACGCCGAAAGAATTTATCGATGTAAAAGCTTTGATGGGCGACCAGTCCGACAACATCCCAGGTGTTAGCGGTATCGGTGAAAAAACGGCGCTGAAGCTGATAGCGGCTATGGGAAGCATAGAAAATATATACAATAATATAGAAGAAGCCCCGGTTAAGGGCGTCATGCTCAAACGGCTCACAGAGGGCAGGGAGTCTGCCTTTATGAGCAAGGAGCTTGCGACAATAGTGCGGGATGTGCCGCTTGATTTTGATTTTGACGAATGTACATTCAGCGGCATAGAGCACAGCGAACAGCTGTATGGCGAGCTTAAAAGGCTGGAGCTTAATTCGGTTTTAAAGCGGCTCGACTTTTCGGCTGAAAAGACGGCTGAAGCTCCGAGTGTTAAGACCAAGAGCATATCCTCGCCGGAGGAGTTTTTAAAGCTGAAATTTTCAAAAGAGGCAGCCTGCCTTTTGGGTTTTTCCGGCGGGACGCTTTTTCGGGCGACTGTATCGGACGGCAAGAAGAGCTGGTATCTTTCGGACATGAGCGAGGAGGAGCTGATAAAGGCCTTAAAACCGCTTCTTGAGGATGATACGGTGGGGAAGATTGTGTTCGACTGCAAGGACGCTCTCGTGAAGCTCTCCGGCAAATGCCGAATATCGCCGATAACTGACGATGTTGCGATAATGTCGTACCTTGTAAACCCGGCAAAGGGAGCTTCTGCTATAGAGGATTTGGCAGGGGAATATCTGGGACGTGATATGGTTAGCGAGGAGGAGTTTTTAAACGGTATCCGAGAGCAGGTTTCGCTTTTGGAAGAGGAGACCTCAGAAGCCGGCGGTGCGGCTGATTTCTTCGGTGAGAGAGCCGCTATGCTGTTTTCATTAAGAGACGCCTTGTCAGGGAGAATAAAAGAGCTTGAGCAGGAGGAGCTATACAGGAGGATAGAGCTGCCGCTTATACAAGTGCTTGCCGATATGCAGCTTGACGGCTTTTTAATAGACAGGGAACAGCTGTCGCATTTCGGGGAATATCTGACCGGAAAAATAGAGGGGCTGACGAAAGAAATACACGAGTCGGCAGGAGAGGAATTTAACATAAACTCGCCAAAACAACTCGGAGAGATACTCTTTGACAAGCTTGGCATGAAAGCCGGACGGCGCAATCAGCGTGGATATTCGACAAGCGCCGGAGTTTTGGAAAAGCTCAGGGGAGAGCATCCGATAATCGAGGAGGTTTTAGAATACCGCCAGCTTGCAAAGCTCAAAAGCACTTACTGCGA
>DBQZ01000042.1:1584-11554 GCA_002305435.1 Clostridiales bacterium UBA1381 | reverse complement strand
GTTGATGCGGACTATTCGCAGATAGAGCTTAGGGTGCTTGCGCATATTGCCGGAGATGAGACGATGATAGCGGCGTTTAATTCCGGCGAGGACATTCACCGTGTGACGGCGTCTCAGGTGTTCGGCGTGCCGGCTGAGGAGGTTACAGACGAGCAGCGGCGCAGCGCAAAGGCGGTGAATTTCGGTATCGTGTACGGCATAGGCGAGTTTAGTCTGGCGCAGGATTTGAAGATAACGGTGGCGATGGCAAAGCGGTATATAGACAGCTATCTTGAAAAATACCACGGCGTCAGGGAATATATGAAAAGCATAAAGGAGCAGGCAAAAGAGAACGGCTATGTAAAAACGCTGATGAACCGTATCCGCTACATCCCGGAGCTTAAATCGCCTAATTATAATCTGCGGGCGTTCGGGGAGAGGGTAGCGTTAAACACGCCGATACAGGGTACGGCAGCTGATATAATAAAGCTTGCGATGGTGCGTGTGCACAGGCGGCTTGAGGAGGAGAAGCTCTGTTCACGGCTCATCCTGCAGGTACACGACGAGCTGATAATAGAGGCGCCGGAGGAGGAGGCCGAGGAGGTCGAGCGGATCCTTCGTGAAGAGATGGAAAACGCTATGCAGCTAAGAGTGCCTCTTGTGGTTGATATGTCGAGAGGAAAGAGCTGGTATGATGCAAAATAAAATAGTCGTAGGCATAACAGGCGGCAGCGGAGCGGGAAAATCTACGGTATCCGCCCTGCTTTCAAAGCGGGGATGGCCGGTGATAGACGCAGACGCTGAATCAAGGAACGTCACAAAGCCGGGGAGTCCCTGCCTTTGTGAGATAGAGCGGTTTTTCGGAAGCGAATATATTTTTCCCGACGGAAGCCTTGACCGCAAAAAGCTTGGGCGGACTGTATTTGCTGATGCAGAAAAATTATGTTATTTGACTGAAATTACGGGCAAATATATAAAAGAGGCGATAGAGGAAAAGATCGCCTCCGAGACTTCGCCCATTGTCTTTGTGGACGGTGCAATCCTTATCGGCAGCGGTATACGGTTTGATTATATGGTAAGCATCACAGCCGATTTTGCGGTGCGCTGCCGGAGGATAATGGAGCGTGATTCGCTTTCTTTGGAGGAGGCTAAAAACCGGCTGCTTTCGCAGAAGCCGGAGCAGTTTTATATAGATAATTCCGATGAAGTGATAAAAAATGATACAGTCGCAGAGGATATAGATATAGACGGGCTGCTTTCTAAGATTAAGGAGAGATTTTTCGGCAAACAGGAGGCGATGAATTGGGGAAATTGATAAAAGTAATGATGGCGGTGCTTGCTGTGCTTATTGCCATTATAGGCGTACTGGTAGGCTTTAATACAGGGCGGAATATCGCACATCCGGTCGCTTATGTGGATCTTATAGAAAAGTATGCTGCCGAAAATGAGCTGGATAAGTATCTGGTTATGGCGGTGATAAAGACGGAGTCGAGCTTTATCCCCGATGCCCATTCCGGAAAAGCCAGCGGACTTATGCAGCTGACTGATGAGACGGCGCAGTGGATATGCAGCAGGCGTGACATTGACTATTCGGGGATAGACCTGATGGATCCGGAAACGAGCATAGATCTGGGCTGCTATTACCTTAAATATCTCATAGATCATTACGATGGGAACATAGATACCGCCCTTGCGGCGTACAACGGAGGTATGGGAAACGTGGCAGGCTGGCTCGATGACGACAGGTATTCTGCGGACGGGGAAACGCTCCACGATATACCGTTTCCCGAAACGAAAGGATATGTAGAAAAGGTAAACGACAGCTGGGCGTATTATAAAGAAACCTACAGCGGTACATAAAACGCGCGGCTTGGGAATAACATCAAATATAAATATCAGGGAGGAGAACGACTATGAAAAACATTATTATCACAATAGGAAGGCAGTTTGGCAGCGGAGGCCACGATGTTGGTCAGCTTTTGGCAGAGGAGCTTGGCATACCGTTTTACGATAAGGAACTGGTGGAAATAGCCGCACAAAAGAGCAATATACATAAGGAAGCTCTCGACAGCATAGATGAAAAGGCAACAAGCAGTTTCCTGTATTCGCTCGCAGCCGGAAATTACACCTTAAGAGGTGTAAACGCTCCGCTGTATTACGAGATGCCGATAAATGATAAGCTGTTTATCGCACAGTCGGAGGTAATAAAGGAGATAGCTGCAAAGGGACCTGCTGTAATTGTCGGCAGATGCGCCGATTACGTGCTTGAGGATACGAAGTACAAGACGGCAGACATCTTTATTTACGGCCCGCATGAGTATCGTGCAAAGAGAGTTGCAGACGCTTTCGGTATCCCGATGAACAAGGCAAAGGAGAGAATAAACAAGGCCGATAAGCAGAGACGTACATATTACGACTACTATACAAACGGCCAGTGGAGCGCCATGACAAACTATGACCTGTGCGTAAATACGGAGCCGATAGGCATAGAAGGCGCCGTTAAGGTCGTAAAAGAGTTTGTTATGATAAAAGCTGAAAGATAAGGAGAGTATGTGATCATTGGATTTATTTTTTGACTATTTAAAAAGTATCATCCTTGGCATTGTCCAGGGTATCACCGAATGGCTGCCGGTGAGCAGCACGGGGCATATGATACTGGTGAACCAGTTCATATCGGGTCTGCCGTCAGCGGTGTTAAAAGACGGATTTTTCGAGATGTTTTTGGTAGTTATACAGTTCGGCTCAATACTTGCGGTCGTAACGCTGTATTTTAACCGCCTAAACCCGTTTTCGCCGAAGAAAACAGCCAAACAGAAAAAGGATACGTGGACGATGTGGGGGAAGGTGCTTGTTGCCTGTATACCTGCCGGAATCATAGGCCTTCTGCTTGATGATTTCCTTGACGAGCATTTCTACAATGCTCCGACAGTGGCGGCGACGCTGATTATATACGGTATCCTGTTCATCATTATCGAGAGCAGGAATAAAAAGCCGCATACGAAAAGCATAGACAAGATGAGCTATAAGACGGCTCTTGGAATCGGCGCATTTCAGATGCTTTCGCTGATACCGGGAACCTCTCGCTCCGGCTCCACGATACTCGGAGCGGTAATTCTCGGAACAGCAAGGGATGTAGCGGCGGAATTTTCGTTCTTTCTGGCGGTGCCGATAATGCTTGGGGCGAGTCTTTTGAAAATAGCAAAGTACGTTGCCGAAAGCGGTTTTGGCATATCGGGAGCAGAAATTGGCGTGCTGCTTGTCGGAATGGCCGTTGCATACATAGTCTCGATTGCGGCGATAAAGTTCCTTATGGGCTACATACGCAAGCATGATTTCAAGGCCTTTGGCTGGTACAGGATAGTGGTAGGTATACTGGTAATACTGTACTTCGGTATAACCGGGGCGCAGGTAGTGTAAAAATGTAAAACGCTCTTCGGAGAGCGTCGGTTTTGCCGGCGTTTTCCGGAGGGCGCTTTTGAGTTAAAGGAGAGAAATAAATGGAATTAAAAAAAGCATCGCTCGGAGATTATCCGGCGATATATAAAAGCTATAAGAGGGATTTTCCCAAAAGTGAGAGAAAGCCGTTTGCGGTGATATTATCGAACGTCTATTTAAGGCGGGTTTCCGACATTTACGTGATGAAAGACGGGGGAAGGGTTCTTGGATTTGCAGTTTTGGTAAGCTGCGGAAAAGACGGCCTTGTGCTTCTTGATTATCTGGCGACATCTCCCGAGGTGCGCTCCGGCGGTATAGGCTCGAAGATACTGGCAGCCTTGCCAGGCAAGTATTCCGATAAAGCAGGGATATTCGGTGAGATAGAAACGCCGGGAGCTGCTGGGGATGAAGCGGAGGATAAGCTCCGCAGCCGCCGTCAGGGGTTTTATGAGAGGAACGGGTTTACTACCCATGCGGTAAAGCTCGACCTGTTCGGTGTGGATATGCGATTGATATACTATCCGATAAAAAAGAAGCTTAAAGACCGTGAGCTTATGGCAGCGGCGGAGCGGTTTTATGACGATTTCTTCCGAAACAAAGCGCTGCGTCAGAGGATACATCTAAAACTGTGAGAAGATATGAAAACGACCGTCCGGCTGTGGTATGCGGACGGTCGTTTATTATGTAATTTATATTTGTATGATTCAGGAAGCGAATCTGCGGCCGAAATCAGCACATTCGCTTTCATCGGCCTCGCCGCAGGCGATAAGCCCTTCCTCGAACAAAGCTGCTCCGGCAGCCGTTGTGCGATCCTGCCACGAGCGCATCCATTCGCCGTCGCCCCAGCCATAGGAACCGAACAGGGCAACTGGTTTGCCGGAAAGCCCGCCCTCCACGGAGGCGAAATACGGCTCGAAAGAATCCTCCTCAAGCACCTCGGCTCCCATTGCGGGGCAGCCGAAAGCTACCTTGTCATATCCCTCAAAGCTTGTCGGGGCTTCGGATACCTCGAAAACCTCCGCCTCTGCACCGGCTTCTTTGATACCGCCGGCGATGTATTCGGCCATGGACTGGGTGTTGCCCGTGCCGCTCCAGTAAATAACTGCGATCTTCATGTTCTGATCACGCTCCATTCTTATTATTTATATGAACCGCAGGTATGCGGTTTTTTACGCACAATTTGCGTTGTTGCCGAGTATGTCGGAGAGAGAATATCCCGCCAGATATTTCCCGCAGGCATCCTCTCGGCAGCGGTCGTATTGACGGAAAAGAGATAGGGCATACTCTTTGTTTTCGTAGACTTTCCAGCAGCCGTTGCAGAGGAAATTCTGTCCGCCGTTTTCGATAAAGCCGATAACGTCTCCCAGCGGATAATCGAGAAACAGCCCTATTTCGTGGGGAAATCCGCCGGTGTTTATGCGGGTTTTAAGCTCCGAAAGCAGGGCGGCAAGGTCTGAGATTTCTCCCCAGCCCCGTTTTTTCAGGAAATCCCTCACAGCCGGAGCGGACAATCTGCGCATCAAAAGTCGCTCATTATATATGTAAAACAGCGTATGGCTGTCGCAGCGGCACAGCACGTCGATTTTGATACCGTGCGGGGCGAGGATAGACGAATAGCTCCTTATGAGAGCCTCAGCCTCCTCCTTCGCCATAGAACCTGATGAAAACAGGTTTGCCGACTTGACGCCGTACAGCGTAGGGGCACAATGGAACAGCAGAAGATGCTCGTAGCTTTTGATGCGCATAAAATCCCTCCCTCGATAAGTTAGCGTTAGCTAACGCTTGGTCTTAAAAAATAGCGATTACCTATCGCTAACTGTAGTTATAATACCATACTATCAGTGATTTGTCAAGGGGATTTTTGAAAAAATGTACAGGATAATGTTTATTATGGGAAGATAAGAGGGAAAATAAAAAGGCAGTGAACGCTCACTGCCCAAAATGGAGGAAAGGATGGGATTCGAACCCACGAACGGGGAAACCGTTACAGCATTTCCAATGCTGCGCCTTCAACCTCTCGGCCACCTCTCCGTGTATTAAAATCAACGACTTAAATATTATAGCACGTGCTGGGGTGGTTGTCAAGGGGTTTTAGGAAAAAAATTAAAAATGTTTAAAATAGAGTTTTACAATGTGTCCGATGAGTGGCGTTAAAATTTTTTGAAATTTTTTGCAAAAAACTCTTGACAAACGTATTATCATCTGCTATAATTGATTAAGTCAGGTCGCCATGGCGACTTGTTAACATTGCAAAATTGAATATGCGGGTGTAGTTCAATGGTAGAATTCCAGCCTTCCAAGCTGGCCGCGTGGGTTCGATTCCCATCACCCGCTCCATATGCGCCTGTAGCTCAGTCGGATAGAGCAACTGCCTTCTAAGCAGTGGGTCAGGAGTTCGAATCTCTTCAGGCGCGCCATCTCATGGTGGGTATAGTTCAGCTGGTTAGAGCGTCAGTTTGTGGCACTGAATGTCGTGGGTTCGAATCCCACTACCCACCCCATTTTTTTATTATTCCATAGTGGGATATAGCCAAGTCGGTAAGGCACCAGATTTTGATTCTGGCATTCCGCAGGTTCGAGTCCTGCTATCCCAGCCATACATGGGCCATTAGCTCAGTTGGCAGAGCACTTGACTTTTAATCAAGTTGTCCGGAGTTCGAATCTCCGATGGCTCACCATAATTTTGGATATACGAACATTTTCGCTTGTTCGTATATCCTTTTTTTATGCGGTGATGCTGCGTTTTCTTATTTCTGGCAGTGAGACTGAGTAGTGCGGGATAGCGATTCCAGTGTGTTTTGGCACCAACAGAATAGCGCAGGAAATACTTCCTTAAAATCCATATGCTGTGAGAGAGCCATTTCAAGTATCCGCTTATTCTCGCCGTGTAATTGAGATAGCAGCTCTTTTTTGGTGAGGATAAAATCCCCGCTTTCCAGATAATGAAGGTTCTGCATTATAAAAAATACCGACTTGCACGTCTGGGGCGGGAGGGGCATATTTTCGCTAATTGTGGAATGTACATACCGGTGGCATAGTTCGTGATAAAGATTGTTAAGGCTGAGTTTTACGTAATTCAGCTCATCCTGACGAGTGTATGCGGGGACGAGGTTTGCAAGATTGCCGTAATAATCCTTGGTCGTGTGAACCAGCTGGCATATTTCAAGTGGATTCCAGCATAAAAGGTCTGTTCTGCCGCATATAAACCCGCATGAACGGTCGTAATCTCCGACTTTCTTCAATATACCACGGTACGTATCCAGATCGCCTGCGGAAATATCGTCTATAACGACCATAATATCTATATCGCTTTCGTCTGTGGCTTCTCGGCGCAAATAGCTGCCCTGAAGCCCGATATAAATAAGCCGGCTTCCGAAAGCTTCTGTGCAGTATGATTTCAGTCCATCTATATACTTTTCGATAGAAAACATCGGCCATTCCTCCAAATTTTTCATTTAATAACAAAAAGACCCCGAAACGCATGGTTACGGGGTCTTTATGGAGCTAACGAGCGGAGTCGAACCGCCGACCTCTTCATTACCAATGAAGTGCTCTGCCTACTGAGCTACGTCAGCATGTTGCCGAGACAACGTGAATATTATACAGCAAAAAATATTCTTTGTCAATACATTTTTGAAAAAATTTTGACTTTTTTCAAAACCCTTCTGCATATGTAAGTATCGCCTCGGCTTTTCGGGGCGATACAAAGATTCATACGGTTGTGCGGCTGATTTTATACACCGCATCGCAAATACGCCGCAAATCATGGTTCGTGCTGAATGGGCCGAAAGATACACGCACAGTACCACGTCCCTCGCTTCCTATTGCACGGTGCGCAAGGGGAGAGCAGTGGTAACCGGCTCTTACGGCAATTTTATAGCTGTCGTTTAATATTCGTGATGTCTCGCCTGGATCAACACCGCCGATATTGAACGAAACGGTGCCGTTGCGTGGACGATCCCCGGGGGACCCGTACACTGTAACGTTATCCATCGACAAAAGCTCCGTTATAAACGATACCGCCAGCTCGTATTCCTCAGCATGAATGGCGGCGGCGCTGCGCTTTAAGATATAGCGTGCGCTCCTGCCGAGGGCGGCTATTGCGGGTGTGTTGAGCGTGCCGCAGTGGAAAATGTCGGGCATATCCGACGGCTGGGTGAGACTTTCCGATTTGCTCCCTGTTCCGCCGGCAAAGACGGGGCGCAGCGAAAGCCCCGGCCGGACGTATAAACCTCCAGTCCCGAGCGGTCCCAAAAGCCCTTTGTGTCCCGAAAAAGCTATCATATCTGCGCCCAGCTCCTGCACGTCTATAGGGACTGCTCCCGCCGTTTGTGCGCAGTCTGCCAGAAGCGGTATCCCGTGCTCGTGTGCGATTGCGGCGATTTCCTTTATCGGCTGAATTGAGCCGGTGACGTTTGAAGCGTGGGTGCATATTATCAGGGCAGTGTTTTCCCTTATGGCATTGCGGACGGAAGCGGGTTTTACGTAGCCCTCGCTGTCTGCTTCTGCTACGGTGTAATTTGTGTGCAGATGAACGGGGCGCAGTATGCTGTTGTGCTCCATTTGTGTTACTACCGCATGATTTTCTTTCGTGCATATTCCGCCGATTGCGGCGTTTAAAGCGTAGGTTGCGTTGGGGAAGAAGGCTATGCGTGAGGGGTTGGGGATGTTGAAAAGCTCCGACAGCGACTCGCCAGCGTCAAGGACAGCTTCAAGAGCAGCAAGGCTTAGGCTGTGGCCGCCTCTGCCGGCGTTGGCTGACAGGTGTTTCTGGCAGCGGCGCATGGTGCGCAGGACGCAGCGTGGTTTTTTGAAGCTGGTAGCTGCATTGTCAAGGTATATCATAGTATTTTTTCTCCTTTCCATAGACTTCTTCCCGGAAAAGCTTCCTTATTTTTATGCCGCTTTCTTTTGATGCTTCCAAAAGCGTATCAAGCTCGTTTTCTGCTACCCGCACCGAATATGCGCAGCCGCCCCGTAAAAGCTGCGACGGCGTTTGCAAGACGGCGCTGTCCGCCCCTTTTGCACGTATAAGCCTTGAGAGTCTGGCGGCGGAGGTAACAGAACCGATGTCGGCTGCAATATAAGTCCTCAAACCGAGTTTCACCTCCAATATGGGTAAATTTGAAAAGCTGTTCGTAATATAATATGAAATAAAAAGGAAAAAAGTGAAAACAGAGGCAGATTGCATAAAAAATATTGGAAAAACTCTTGAATTATTGTCGGTCGGCGAAAATAAAAAAAGTAAAAATACTTGACAACAGAGCAAAATCTATAGTATAATATAGAAAGTGTGTAACTGGCTTTACACGCTAATCAACGCTATGGAGAGTGACTTTACACCATGATTTCGGAAGCGGACAAAAAACGCTTGACAGTCGGCTACAAGCAGACGGCAAGAGCTGTCGGCGAAGGTAAAGCAGCCCGTGCATATCTTGCCGAGGACTGCGAGGATAAGATAAAAAGGCCGATAGAAGAGATGTGCGCACTAAATGATACCGAGCTTTTGTATGTGTCAACGATGAAGGAGCTTGGCGCTATGTGCGGAATCGACGTAAAAGCCTCGTGCGCAGCCGTTTTGAGATCGTAAAGCATCACCGATGGTTATTCCACGCTCATGCGTGTAATAATAAATAAAATTTTAAAGGATCATAAGGAGGTGTAATCCGAATATGCCTACATTTAATCAGTTGGTTAGAAAAGGCAGACAGACTTCAAGAAAGAAGTCGACTGCGCCTGCGCTTCAGAAGAGCCTGAACTCTTTGCAGAAGAAAATGTCTGACAAGAGCTCGCCGCAGAAGAGAGGCGTATGCACAGCGGTAAGAACAACTACTCCCAAAAAGCCTAACTCGGCTTTGAGAAAGATCGCCAGAGTACGTCTGACGAACGGAATCGAAGTTACGGCTTATATCCCGGGTATAGGACACAACCTGCAGGAACACAGCGTTGTCCTCATCCGTGGTGGTAGAGTACGTGACCTTCCTGGTACAAGATACCACATTATCCGCGGTACTCTTGATGCTCAGGGTGTTGCAAACCGTCTGCAGAGCCGTTCAAAGTACGGCGCAAAGAGACCTAAGGCCGCAAAGAAATAATTTCTGGTCTTAAACAAAAGGATCACAATTAAAAAGTGCATATCGGGTTATATCATTATATAAACGAATAATCCCTGCAAATGGGGTTAGGATACACAATATATTTTAAGACCTGTTACGCACGACGGGGCTTTGAAAAAATAAGCCTTGAGTACCTGTGATTATCATTATAATTACACAAGGAGGGAAGAACAGTGCCTAGAAAAGGTTTTATAGCAAAACGAGAGGTACTGCCTGATCCGATTTATAACAGCGTGGTCGTTACAAAGCTTATAAACAACATCATGCTGGACGGAAAAAAGGGAGTAGCTCAGAAAATTGTTTACGGCGCATTTGATATTGTAAAGGAAAAGACCGGCAAAGAACCGCTCGAGGCCTTTACCGAAGCTATGGACAAGATTATGCCCGTGCTTGAAGTAAAAGCAAGACGTGTCGGTGGTGCTACGTATCAGGTGCCTATG
>DBQZ01000042.1:0-1464 GCA_002305435.1 Clostridiales bacterium UBA1381 | reverse complement strand
AAATATCGGTATTATGGCGCATATTGACGCCGGTAAGACCACTACTACCGAAAGAATACTGTTCTATACAGGCCGTGTTCACAAGATAGGTGAAACCCACGAGGGTGCAGCTACCATGGACTGGATGGCTCAGGAGCAGGAGAGAGGTATTACCATCACATCTGCCGCAACAACCTGTCAGTGGAAAGGCAAGAGAATAAACATCATCGATACTCCGGGGCACGTTGACTTTACGGTAGAGGTGCAGCGTTCCTTAAGAGTTCTTGACGGCTCGGTTACAGTAATGTGTGCTAAGGGCGGCGTTGAGCCTCAGTCGGAGACTGTATGGCGTCAGGCGAACGAATACAACGTTCCCCGTATGGTCTATGTAAATAAGATGGACATCATGGGCGCTGATTTTTACAGAGTCGTTGATATGATTCACGAAAGATTAAACGCAAACGGCGTTCCCATCCAGCTTCCTATCGGAGCTGAGGAAACGTTTAAGGGCATTATCGACCTTATGACGATGAAAGCCGAAGTTTACTATGACGACCTCGGCAAAGACGTAAGGGAAGAGGAAATACCGGCAGATATGCTTGAGCAGGCTCAGGAATACCGTGCAAACATGGTAGAGAAAATCGCCGAGACCGACGAGGATCTTATGATGAAGTTCCTCGAGGATGAGGAGATAACGGTTGACGAGCTCAAGGCTGCTTTGAGAAAGGCAACCATAAGCAACGAAATCGTTCCCGTACTCTGCGGAACATCCTACAGAAACAAGGGCGTTCAGATGCTGCTTGACGCTATAGTTGAATATATGCCGTCGCCTATCGACATCCCCCACATCAAGGGAACAAATCCGGAGACTGGCGAAGAGGACGAAAGACCGTCCGATGATAACGCTCCGTTTGCGGCATTGGCATTTAAGATTGCAACAGACCCATTCGTAGGAAAGATATGCTTCTTCCGTGTTTATTCCGGTACGGTAGACGCCGGTTCCTACGTGCTCAACGCCTGCAAGGGCCATAAAGAGCGTATGGGCAGAATTTTGCAGATGCACGCTAACCACAGAGAAGATATACCCACCTGCTACGCAGGAGATATTGCGGCCGCTGTCGGCCTGAAGAACACCACTACCGGTGAGACGCTCTGTGATGAAAAGCATCCGATAATACTTGAGTCAATGAACTTCCCCGAACCGGTTATCCGTGTAGCTATCGAGCCTAAGACGAAGGCCGGTCAGGAAAAGATGGGTATTGCTCTGGCAAAGCTGGCTGAAGAGGATCCGACATTTAAGACTTATACAGACGAGGAAACAGGTCAGACAATTATCGCCGGTATGGGTGAGCTGCATCTGGAAATCATCGTTGACAGACTCTTAAGAGAGTTTAAGGTAGAAGCAAACGTTGGCGAGCCGCAGGTTTCTTACAGAGAGGCTATCAGAAAGGCTGTAAATGTAGAGCATAAGTATGCGCGTCAGTC
>DBQZ01000038.1:4313-5405 GCA_002305435.1 Clostridiales bacterium UBA1381 | reverse complement strand
ATGTATTTTCATATAGGCAACAATAACGTGGTAAGGCTTAAGGATTTAGTGGGTGTGTTCGATATGGACAATACGACAATAAGCCGTTCCGGGCGGAAATTTCTCGGCATGGCAAAAAAGCGTGGAGAAATCGTGGAAGCTGCCGGAGACAGCCTGCCCCGTTCCTACGTGGTGACGGAAAAAGGCGGCAAGGTGAGGGTGTATATATCGGCGCTCTCATCGCAGACTCTCCTAAAGCGTGCAAACGCCGGAGCGGCGGCAATGAAATGATAAAAGCACTCAACTTATATTTTAAGGAAAGGATATTTTGAGTATGAGCATAGATAAAGTGGAAACGACGTATGACGAAAACCAAATACAGGTGCTTGAAGGCTTGGATGCGGTAAGAAAGCGTCCGGGTATGTATATCGGTTCTACCTCAAAAGCGGGGCTTCATCACCTCGTTTATGAGATAGTGGATAACTCCATAGACGAGACGCTTGCAGGATACTGCACGGAGATAAAGGTAGATTTAAACGCCGACGGCTCTGTTACGGTTGACGATAACGGCAGAGGTATCCCTGTAGGAATCCATCCTCAGCAGGGGATACCGACGGTAACGGTTGTACTGACCGTGCTTCATGCCGGAGGAAAATTCGGCGGCGGCGGATATAAGGTGTCGGGCGGACTGCACGGCGTTGGTTCCTCGGTCGTAAATGCGCTGTCGGAGATGCTTGAGGTAGAGGTTTCAAACGGCGAACACGTATATTACCAGAAGTTCGAGCGCGGCAACCCTGTATGTGATTTGAAGATTATCGGCGACACCGATAAAACAGGCACAAAAATAACGTTTAAACCAGACCCGGAGATATTCGAGGTGCTGGAGTTCGATTACCAGACGCTTTTGCAAAGGCTCAGAGAGCAGGCATTTTTAAACAGAGGCGTAAAGATACTCCTAACAGACCGTCGTGTGGAAAATCCGCAGACTAAGGTTCTTCATGCCGAGGGCGGAATAAAGGAGTTTGTGAAGTATTTAAACCGTTCAAAAGACCCGATACATGATGAGATAATCTACGTGGAGTCGGAGAGGAACGATATGACTGTGGAAATAGC
>DBQZ01000038.1:0-4174 GCA_002305435.1 Clostridiales bacterium UBA1381 | reverse complement strand
AGAACTCTTGTCGAAAGTGCGGTAAATGAGAAGTTGTCGCAGTTTTTAGAGGAGAACCCGAAGGTATCAAAGACTATAATAACAAAGATACAGACGGCATCAAGAGCACGTGAGGCGGCTAAAAAAGCACGTGAGGCAACACGCAAGAACAGCTCCCAGATACAGTCGGCGCTTTTGGGTAAGCTTGCCCCCTGTATAAGAAACGATCCCTCGATTAACGAGATATATATCGTCGAGGGAGATTCGGCGGGCGGCTCAGCAAAGCAGGGGAGGAACCGGTATTACCAGGCAATCCTGCCGCTGTGGGGAAAGATGCTCAACGTCGAAAAATCCCGCATAGACAAGGTGTATTCCAACGAAAAGCTGCTGCCGGTCATACACGCACTCGGAACGGGTATCGGCGATGAATTTGATATATCAAAGCTCAAGTACGATAAAATAGTAATAATGGCAGATGCCGATGTTGACGGCTCGCATATAAGGACGCTGCTATTGACGTTTTTCTTCCGTTATATGCGCCCCTTGATTGAAGAGGGACACGTTTATCTGGCGCAGCCGCCGCTGTTTAAGGTGTATAAGGGCAAGAACAAGAACCTTGTCGCAAAGTATGCCTATGACGAAACAGAGCGTGACCGCTTAATAGCGGAGCTTGGTTCAGGCGCCAAGGTGCAAAGATACAAGGGTCTCGGTGAGATGGACGCTTCGGAGCTTTGGGAGACGACTATGGACCCTGAACGCCGTACGATGCTGAGAGTCAATCTTGAGGATGCAGTGGAGGCGGACGAGATATTCACGATACTAATGGGCGACAAGGTCGAGCCGAGACGTGAGTTTATAGAGCAGAACGCCAAAAATGCAGTCGATTTGGATTTTTAACGGAAACCTGAATACTTGCCGCCCGAAAAAACGGGCGGTATTTTTTTTGAAATTTTTCTTGCTTTTTGAGATGAACGGGTGTATAATGGTATCGGCAATAAAAAGAATAAATCGCAGAGTAGGGATTTGTGCGTTTACAGGAGCTGTCTTGTATGGAGTGCCGGACGAACGGGGAGTTGTCGTGCGGACGAAATCGGTGCTGATCCCGCATCCCGCTGCCGGATAGGATTTAGAATCTCTTTTTTGGGCGGCATAGGATTTATCCGCCCTTTTTTTGCGGGCATTGCCGAAAAAATATATAAGGAGAGGTTTTAAATGCTGCAAAATTTAAAAAAATCGGCTAAAAATCTGACGAGCGTACAGGGGATAGCCCTGATGGGGATGTTCACAGCTCTTTATGTGGCTCTCGGGGTTGTGAAGCTCTATATAACGCCCGATAACCGCTTTTCGCTGACGTTTCTGGCTATGATGGCGTCTGGGTACTTTCTGGGCGGCATACCGGCGTTCATTGTGGGAGCGGCGGGAGATGTGCTAAACTTCATACTCTTTCCCTCAGGCGGGGCGTTCTTCCCCGGATACACCATAAGCGCTGCTCTTTCGGGGCTGTTTTACGGCCTGTTTATGTACGGCAACTCGGGTAGGAAGCTGTTCGGGGGCTTGGTGATAAGCAAGATAGTGATAACGCTTGTCGTGAGCCTGCTGCTTAATACCTATTGGTCGTCGCTGTTTTCGCCGAGCGGGTTTTATGTGATATTGGCGGGAAAGGTGTTAAAGACGCTTATCACACTGCCGATACAGCTCGTACTTGGAGCCGCTGTTATATCCATGATGGAAAAAACGGGATTAAGACGGCGTTATGCGGGAAGAATATGATGGAAATACTCATGCTGCCTATAAAAATTACACAAATTTTACAGTAATTTTTCATTAAAATAAAAAACAAATGCTGTCTTGAAATATGTCGGTTTTTGTGATATACTGAAATTGCAAAATTATTACATATCCGCCGTATAGCGGGGAACGCTTTCCGGTATGCGGTCAGGAGTTAGCATAACGTAAATAAAAAGGAGTATGCAATGGTACCTTTATTTAACGCAGAAACGCCTGTTGTAGGCAAGCTCAGCATAATAAGCATGCGGGGCTGTGAGCAGTTTACACAGACAATCAACGACTATCTCAAGGGATTCCGTCCGTATGATTCGGAAGAATCGTACGTAACGCACGTTACCTGTCCGCGGTTTGGCACCGGCGAGGGAAAATGCGTTATCAACGAGACTGTACGAGGCCATGACGTGTACATTATCTGCGATGTGTTCAACTATGGCGTTACTTACCAGATGTACGGCATTGAAAACCACATGAGCCCTGACGATCATTATCAGGACCTCAAGCGCATCATTGCCGCTATGGGCGGTAAGGCCAGACGGGTGACGGTGGTAATGCCAATGTTATATGAGGGCAGACAGCATAAGCGTGCCGGCAGGGAATCGCTTGATGCGGCGATGATGTTGCAGGAGCTAAATTCCATGGGTGTGAGCAATATCCTCACCTTTGACGCTCATGACCCCCGGGTACAAAACGCTATTCCTTTGGGCGGCTTTGACGATGTGCAGCCGACATATCAGATGATAAAGGCTTTAGTGCGTTCAGTTCCCGATATAGAGCTTAACAAGGACGAAACGATAATAATTTCCCCCGACGAGGGCGGAATGGCAAGATGTATGTACTACTCATCAGTGCTCAAACTCGACCTTGGAATGTTCTACAAGAGACGCAACTACTCAGTTATAGTAAACGGCAAAAACCCGATCGTAGCGCACGAATATCTCGGCCGTGACGTGGACGGCAAGAACGTTATTATCATAGACGATATGATCTCAAGCGGTGAATCGGTAATAGACGTGGCGCAGAAGCTCCATGCAAGGGGAGCAAAGCGTATATTCGTATTTGCATCATTCGGCTTGTTTACAAACGGTTTAGAAGTTTTCGATAAGGCGTATGCGGACGGTATTATAACTAAGATATTTACGACAAACTTGGTTTACAGACGGCCGGGGCTTTGCGAGAAGGAATGGTACAGCGAGGTTGATATGTCAAAATACGTGTCGCTTCTGATAGATACGCTAAACCATGATGAAACAATCAGCCATCTTTTGGATCCCGTTGGAAAGATACAAAATTTGGTTACACGGATTGAAGAGAGAAGAAATAAGTAAAAAACAAACCGGTCTTTCGGCTGTCAGATTTGAGCGTCTGACGGCCTAAAGACCGGCTTTTATTTTATGAGGAAATTTACATAAGACTTGCAACTGCGGCTGAGAGGGTTTCCTCGGAAAAGCCTGCGTCTGAGCAGAGTGAATACGTAAAGATGTCGTTTTCCCATACGGCCTTGTTTATAAGTTCAGAACCGCTGCATTTTATCTCAACGCCGTCTACTGATACGGTGTATTCGTTCGGATAAGCGTTATAGTCCCCGCTTATATCTCCGGTGCCGAGTGCCATGCGGAAGCATATGTCAGAGGCTGTGTCACTGTAGTTTATCTCTGCGGTTTTTCCCGAAATCGACTGCATAAGGGTTATTTCATACCCTTCAGGGAGGGAGGGGGTTTTTATCTCGAATGAAACTGCTTTTTCAAGCGATTCTATAGTATCATGCTCTGTAAGAGGGCTTGGTATTTGGACTTCTTCCTTTGTGTTAAATGATATTCCGTCATCTGTTACAGTCATAACAGAGGGATCGTTTCCTGTGAGTACAGTGAAAAGCTCTGCCGGAACGTAAATGCTGTCGTTCGCCATAACAGGTGCGCTGCTAAGGCTGAAAGGCCCGGTTGCGCCTATAGCTCCGCTTTCCTCGGTGGTATGGTAGGAGTAGACGTTATTGCCGATAATAAGCTCAGCTTCTATGCTACCGTCTGATATATTCGCTCCGGGCAGCTCCGGCAGCCATTCAACGGTGAAGCCGAGAGCTTCCCCAACGCTTCTGAGAGGTACGAGGATTAAAGCGTCAGCCCCTGTATCGGTGCCGTTTACAGAGATATTGTACTGGGGTGTGTTGTCTGCCGGGGCAGGCTCGGCGGCGATTGCTGCTGTCGATGAAAGTGCGATAATTAAAGACAGCGATACGGATGATATAAATGATGATTTTTTCATGGTATTTTTCTCCTTATATATTTAAGATTGATTCATAAAAGGCCTTTCATATATAACACTTTTAAAAGGTGTAAAAGGTTTCAAAAAATTTTTTTTATTTTCATACCGATAAAAATTTAACATAAAATATACACTTTTACCGATTTTC
>DBQZ01000035.1:2917-8961 GCA_002305435.1 Clostridiales bacterium UBA1381 | reverse complement strand
ATGATGGATCATGAGCAGCTGCAAAGGGTGTTTGCAAACCTGATAGATAACGCCGTTAAATATAAGCGACCCGGCAGAGGCCGTATAGAGGTATCGGTCGATGAAAACGACAGCGGCGTTCTCGTACGAGTCTGCGATGCGGGTATCGGCATAAAGCCGGAGGAGCTGGAGCTGGTGTTCGATGAGTTTTACAGAGCTGACGTATCCCGCAATACGGCGATAAAGGGCAGCGGTCTGGGGCTGGGGATAGCAAAGCAGATAGTCGAGCGTCACGGCGGGAAGATATGGCTCAGAAGCCTTGAGCAGGGTACGATGGCTGTCGTATATCTGCCGAAAATAAATGAGAGAGGGGACAGCGTGTGAAAAAACGAGTATTGATAATAGAGGATGATAAAAGCATAGCCGAGCTGGAGCGGGATTATCTGGAGATAAACGATTTTTCCTGCGTTATATCCGCCCGTGGGGACGAGGGGCTGGAGCTTGCTTTAAATGAGCAGTTTGACGTTATCATTGTAGATGTAATGCTGCCCGGGATGGATGGATTTGAGATATGCACGAGGATACGTGAAAAGAAGGAGATACCGGTAATTTTCCTCTCCGCCAGAAGCGAGGATATCGACAAGATAAGGGGGCTAGGACTTGGGGCGGATGATTATATGACAAAGCCTTTCAGTCCGAATGAGCTGGTGGCTCGTGTAAAGGCGCACATTTCAAGACGTGACCGCCTGATGGATACCGGCAGAGGGACGAGCGTTATCAATATAAACAAGCTGTCAATAGATACAGCCGCACGAGAGGTCAGGGTCAATCAGAAGCCGGTGCAGTTTACGGCAAAGGAATACGATCTCTTGCTTTTTCTTGCGCAGCATCCGGGCAGGACGTACAGCAAGGAACAGCTCTTCGACCGCATCTGGGGCATGGACGCTTTCGGCGACATATCGACCGTAACGGTGCATATACAGAGGATACGGGAGAAGATAGCCGCCTGCGGCGATAAGCTGATAGAAACCGTATGGGGCGTGGGATACCGGTTTAAGGCTTAGGCAGCTCACGTCCCAAAAGGTTGTCGTATTTTAGGAAATCATGCGGATTTGTGCTTATTATACGCTCTATCCGCCCCTCGCAAACTTCCACTGTAGTATTTTGCCAGCGGGCGCAGGATCTGTGCCGTATCGGGGAGGGGTCTGAGAACAGGGCTAAGGACGGTATTACAGAGTATATCATTTTTTGACCTCCTTTTTGGTTTCTGCTATCATTTCATAAAGACACTCAAGCGACTGCCAAAGCCCGCCCATATTATCGATAAGCCCGCACTCGACGGCATTTTTAGCGAACATTATAGTCCCGACATCGTTTGCGATTTCATCGGTCGCAAGCATCAGGCGGCGGAAGTTGTCGGCTGATATGCGTGAATTATCGGCGACAAATTCCACTATGCGTTCCTGCATTTTTTCAAAATATGCAAATGTCTGCATAACGCCGATTATAACCCCGCTCATACGCAGCGGATGGACGGTCATTGTGGCAGTGGGGACGATAAACGACCGTTTTGCCGATACAGCTAAGGGAACGCCGATACTGTGACCTCCTCCTAAAACGAGGGAAACGGTCGGGGTTTTCATTGAAGCGATCATTTCGGCTATTGCAAGCCCCGCTTCCACATCACCGCCTACGGTGTTTAAAAGCACAAGCAGTCCGTCTATTTCCGGATCTTCCTCGACAGCTACCAGCTGCGGCAGTACGTGCTCATACTTGGTGGTTTTATTTTGGGGCGGCAGTATCATATGCCCCTCTATTTGACCTATTATATTCAGGCAGTGGATGTTGCCTTTCGGATTTTTTATATCAACTGTACCGGTTTTAATTATTTTGTTGCGTTCTTCTTCCTCAATTTCCGTCTGGGTGGATTTTGCGGGTTCTTCAGCCATTACAAGAGCCTCCTTTTTATTGTTGCTATTATTATGGACGGAGGAAGCAAAAATATACCGCTTGACTAAAACAGAAACGGATGATATAATTTAACTGTACATAACTTAGAGCTTCGGCATGACCAGAACCTCCGTGCATATTTTGTACGGTGGTTCTGCAATTTTTTGAAAAGGAGAGGATTTTATGATAGTAAGCGTCAGCCGCAGGACGGATATACCGGCGTTTTATTCAGATTGGTTTTTCCGCCGTCTTGAGGAGGGGTATGCGCTTGTGAAAAACCCCGTATCGCCGCATCAGGTATCAAAAGTCGGGCTTACGGCGGGTGAGGTTGACTGCTTCGTATTCTGGACGAAAAATCCGGCGCCGATGCTTGGGAGGTTAGAGCGTCTTTGCGGGTATATGTATTATTTCCAGTATACATTAACGCCTTACGGCAACGATATAGAGAAAAATATCCCAACGGCCGGTGAAGCTGTGAAAACGTTTAAGCGGTTATCTGAAATGATAGGAAACAATCGGTTGATATGGCGATATGACCCTATATTGATAAATAAAAAATATACTGCCGAGTACCATCTTGAATCGTTCGCACGCATGGCAGCCTCTCTTGAGGGATACACCAAGCGATGTGTGATAAGCTTTCTTGATATTTACCGCAAGATAAAAAAGAATATGGAAAAAGCCGGGGCAGAGGATATTCTCCCGGCTCAAATGTATTATCTTGCAAAGGAATTACACAGTATCGCCAAAAATCACGGAATGAAGATATTTACCTGCTCGGAAAATATAGACCTGTCCGCCTATGGAGTGGAGCACGGGAGCTGCATAGATCCCGACCTCATAAGCGAGCTGCTTGGCTGCCGTGTTACCGCCTGCCGAGATAAAAATCAGCGCCCCTCCTGCGGCTGTGTACAAAGCGTGGACATCGGCGCCTATAACACCTGCCCGGGAGGTTGCATTTACTGCTACGCAAATTCCGGCGTTATAAGCCGCTATATACCCGGCTCGCCCATGTTATGCGGAGAGACAGAGCCGGGAGATATTATTAAAGTACGCAAAATGGAAACGGCTTTGGACAGGCAGCTGACGCTGTTTTAGCAGCTACATCAGCGGCGAGATTATTTTAAGGGCTTTTCCGGCGATTTTCTGGAAGATGCTGAAGCTGCGGTATATCTCCGGCGTAATGCGCTGGGAGATTTTTACCGTATCGTCAAAATCCTTCTTTATCGACTTAAGTTCTGAGCTGCCGTAAATACATACTGCACATTCATAATGCAGAAAAAGGCTTCTAAAATCGAAGTTTATCGTACCCACAACGGCCTTTGTATCATCGGCGATACATACCTTTGAATGGACAAACCCCGGGGTGTACTCGTATATCTCGACTCCGGCGGACATCAGCTCCTTGTAATAGCTTCTGGTAAGGCAGAACGCATACGGCTTGTCGGGGATATGCGGTGTTATTATCCGCACACAGACACCTCGTGCAGCTGCAAATTTCATGGCGTATACCAGGTCGTAGTCCGGTATAAGGTAAGGGGTCATGATATAGACGTATCTTTGTGCCGTGCTTATAAGATGCAGGTACATATTTTTTCCGACAAAGTTTGAATCAACCGGATTGTCGCCGCAGGGAGCAAGCCAGCAGTCATCCTCTTCAGCTTCATCTGGGCAGGAGAGATAGTCTACTTGGGCGTAGCGGGCGCTGTACTCGTCGGATGGCTTGCCTATGTACCACATCTGAAGGAACATGGCAGTGAAATTCCTCACCGCCTGGCCGGTGACCATTATTCCGGCATCCTTCCAATGGCCGAACCGTTCACGGCGGTTTATATATTCATCGGCAAAGTTTATTCCGCCGCTAAAGGCGACCTTGCCGTCGATAACCGTTATTTTGCGGTGATCACGGTTGTTTTGGTAAGTGGAGAGGATCGGTTTTATCGGAGCAAACGCCTGACAGCGGATGCCGTAATGGGCAAGAATTTGCGGATAATCGTCCGGCAAGAGTCCCAGACAGCCCATGCCGTCATACATTACACGTACCTCTACACCGTTTCTGACCTTTTCTTTTAATATTTCAAGGACGCTGTTCCAGAAAAATCCGGGATTTATTATAAACGACTCAATAAAGATAAAATGCTTCGCTTTTTTTAGCTCATCAAGCAGAGGAGCGAGCATATCGTCTCCGAGGGAGAAATACTTTATGTGAGAATCCCGGTATACCGGATATCCGCATTTGTCTTGGATATAGCGGAAAAGGCCGGCAGTTGAGGAGTCTATTTCATAAAGAGGATCAAGAACTGAGCTGTTCGTCTTTAATATCTGTCCGGTAGCGGACTCAATCTTTCCGAAACGAGCCTTTAAGGATGCTACAATTACATCACTGCGTACGAAAATGTATAAAAGCCCGCCCAGTATCGGGAGTATCCCGATAAGCGTTATCCAACACAGCTTGTACATTGGGTCGCTTATACGGTTTACTTCATAGATGATAAGCACGGCGGAAAAAATGAAGCTCGCTCCATAAATAGCCGTCATGAAATCACTGAAGAAGAACGCAGCCGCACCAAAAACGAATAGCTGCGCCGATATACATATTATCATAAATACCGCCCTGCTGAAAATAATGCTTTTCAGCTTGACTAAAAGCTTAGACAATTTGTATCACTTCCTGTTTTCAAAACGTCATTTGTGTCCGGCGGTCTTTCCCTTGTTGGGGAAATACTGGTAAACATCGCAGCGGAGCATACCGTTATATATCTTGCGCCGCTTTGATGCTTCCCTGTCGAACAGCTTCTCAAAATTACGGCGTGAGGTGAGGATTACGTACGCCCAGTCCTCAAGAGCGCTGAAGCGGCGGCCTATAGCCTTATAGAGCGCTTCGCACTCTTTTTTCTCCCCCATGCGTTCGCCGTAAGGGGGATTTGTTATTATCGTCCCGCCGGGGATACTGCTGGAAAAATCCCTGGCATCGGCGATAGTTGGCTTTATCCATTTACCAAGACCGGCTTTTGCGGCGTTTTGTGATGTAAGCTCAACGCAGGCGGGGTCACGGTCGGAGGCAAGTATTTCCAAGGGGACATCCCGTTCCTCCCAGACGGCTTCCTCACGCATATCCTCCCACAGCTTTTTGCCGGTTTGGAAAAACCGCTCCGAGGCAAAATGCCTGTGAAGCCCCGGGGCTATGTTGCGCTTTATCATAGCTGCCTCTATAGGTAT
The DNA here is from genome assembly GCA_002305435.1 of Clostridiales bacterium UBA1381. GTDB lineage: Bacteria > Bacillota > Clostridia > UBA1381 > UBA1381 > UBA1381. Next base: position 3,813 of record DBQZ01000035.1, on the reverse strand, counting down.
AGTGCCGGAACCGCAGAAAGGGTCTGCCAGGGGATTTTCATATTTCCAGCGTGACATCATCACCATTGCCGAGGCTATCGTTTCCCTGAGCGGAGCGGCGTTTGAGACAGCACGGTATCCCCGCTTATGAAGCGGCGTTCCGGTTGTATCTATAGACAGCGTCACCTTGTCCTTCATTATGGAAAATTGCAGCTGATATACCGCCCCGCTCTCCTCCATCCACGATACGCCGTATTTTTCGCAGAGCGATTTGGCGGCGGCTTTTTTTATTATCGCTTGGCAGTCGGGAACGCTTGAGAGCTTTGAGCGCAGAGAATACCCTTTTACAGGAAAGGCAGCGTCTGCGGGGATAAAATGTGCAAGCCCCGCATTGTAAACGCCCTGAAAAAGCTCCTCGAACGTTTCTGCATGAAATTCACTCACCTTTATCAATACCCTCTCTCCGGTACGTATCCAGAGGTTTGCAAGACATACGGCCTCCCAGTCGCCGGTGAAGGATACACGCCCATCCTCAACGGCTGTTGTCTCATAGCCGAGGTTTCGCACCTCACGTGCGGTAAACGATTCCAGCCCTAAAAGCGTCGGTACCATAAGCTCAAACGTTTCCCTCATTTTCCGCCTCCTGCAATCACAAATTCCAGCTGCCCGCTTATAGCGTCTGAACGGACGAGAGTCGCATCGAGGGAGTCGCCCATTCTGTACTGACGGTTGCGGTGTTCGCCCCGCACGAGCATCTGCTGTTCATCAAATACGTAGAAATCATCATTTATCGAATCAAGCCGCACCATACCTTCAATGCCGTTTTCAAGCTCCACGAATATGCCGAACGAGGTGAGACCGGAAACAGTGCATGGAAAGGTCTCGCCGATAAACTGAGACATATAAACGGCTTTTAA
>DBQZ01000035.1:0-2769 GCA_002305435.1 Clostridiales bacterium UBA1381 | reverse complement strand
TAGTCGGCTTTTGCCAGCGAGCGCAGAAGGTTTGTTGATACGATCCTCTCTTCGGGAGTTCCGGATACTTTTTCCAATATGGCCTGCAGAGCCTTGGGGCGCACTGGGGTATCCTCGTCGATTTTCCCTTTCAGCGTCAGACCGAACGTGTGGATAAAGCTGATAAAATCGCTTATTTTATCGGCTGCGGGAGCTTCGTGGACACGGTATACAAACGGAAGCTCGGACCAGTGAGCGTATTCGGCGACCGTTTCGTTTGCGGTCAGCATGAATTGCTCGATAATGCGGTGTGAGATGCTGCGCTCTTCGGGAGCGACCGACACCGGTTCGCCGTCCTCATCAACGAATATTTCAAGCTCCGGGAAATCAAAGTTCAAGGCGCCCCGGCGGAAACGCATATTGGCAAGGATTTCAGCCAGCTCTTCCATCAGCTTCAGCTCGGGTATCAGGTAGCCCCACTGTTTCATAAGCCCCTGCGGAACGTCCTCCGATAAAAGGGCGGTGACGTTATTGTAGGTCATTCTTTCACGGGAATGTATCACCGAACGCTCAAGCGTATGGGAACGGACAACACCTTTTTTGTCTATGTCCATTATTACCGACAAGGTAAGACGGTCAACATCAGGGTTTAAGCTGCATATCCCGTTTGAAAGCTCCACGGGCAGCATCGGTATTACACGGTCGGGGATATATACGCTTGTCCCTCTCTGAAACGCCTCCCTGTCAAGAGCAGTCCCCTCACGTACGTAATGTGTGACATCGGCTATATGCACGCCTAAGCGGTAAAGGCCGTTGTCGAGCTTTTCCACACAGACAGCATCGTCAAAATCACGTGCATCATCCCCGTCGATTGTGATTATCAGCTTGTCACGAAGATCAAGCCTCCCTTTAATATCCGCTTCAGTAACCTCTGTTGGGGTATTTTCTGCTTCTATAAGGGTTTCCTCTTCAAATTCGGCAGGTATAGCGTTGGAATACAATATGCCCTCAACGAGCGAGCGTGTGGAGGAACGTGCGCCGAACACACGGTCAACGTGGCCGTATATGCGGCCGTTTTTGCCGTACTCGTCGATAATGACAGCAGCCCTGTCTCCGGCGGCAGCTGTTGAAATATCGGCGGCGCTTATGCGGATGAAAGCGTAAAATGCGGTATTGTCGGGAACGAGACGGTACCAGCCGTTTTTCTGTTCCTTTATAACGCCGGTAACGCAGGTGTTGCCGCGGCTTATTACACGGCGCACCTCGCCTTCAGGGCGGCCGCCCTTGGATCGTGGCGGATGGTATGCTGCAAGCACCTTATCCCCATCAAATGCTCCGCCGAGACTGCCGGCGGGGATGTATACGTCCTCATGATCTGGTTCATCGGGTATTACAAAGCCGAAATGACGGCGTTTTGAGCATTGAAGCGTGCCGAGGATCATGTTCTTCTCCTTTTCCACAGACAGGTACCGCTTCTTTTTGGAAAGGTAAATAAGACCTTCACTGCACAGCTGTTCTACAAGGGAGGAGAATTCGCCCATATCCTCTTTAGGCACGCAGAGTACGGCCGCAAGCTCCTCAAGTTTAAGAGGGATATAGCCCTCAGATTTTATATATCCAAGAATCTTTTCCTTTCTGTCCATAGTGATCCTCCTTTATCGGTATCTTCTATTATTTTACACTATTTTCGCCGGTCTTTCAAGACAAAAATACAAAAAGCGGTTATATTCTTTATCATTCCGCCTGAAGGGGGATAAAATACAAAGGGAAGAAAAAAGGCGGCCGTATGAGAGCCGCCGTTGATATTAAAGGGTGATAATGCCAAGTGAGGACAAGAGCGATGATATTAGAATCGCTAATATGCAAATGGGTGCTATGTACTTTATCATTACATTGTAGAGCTTTTCACGTCTGAACTTCGAGGAGAGCCGAACCTCGTCGCCGATTGCTTTAGCCCCGATAACCCAGCCGACAAAGATGCTTGTGAGAAGGGCTGCTATCGGCATCAGGACGGAGTTTGTCATAAAGTCCATGAAGTCGAGGATGTTAAAGCCTAATATCGATACGTTTGAAAGAACGCTGTAGCCGAGCGTCGGCAGAAGCGCAGCTATAAGCCCGTACACAAAAACGATAACGGCGCTCTTGTTTCTCGAAACTCTAAAGCGGTCGCATATTGCCGATACGCAGGCCTCCATTATTGAAACCGAGGAGGTAAGAGCCGCAAATGCTACCAAAAGGAAGAACAGCGAGCCTATTATACGTGCTCCGCCCATGTTGTTAAACACCTTGGGGAGTGTTATAAACATCAGACTGGGTCCCTGGTTAAGCGCTGCGGGGTCGCCGCCCGAAAATGCGAATACGGCAGGAATTATCATAAAGCCTGCAAGAACCGCAACGGCGGTATCGAATATTTCTATGCGGCCGACGCATTTTTCTATATCGTCATCCTTTTTTAGGTATGAACCGTACGTTATCATTATACCCATAGCAAGCGAGAGGGAGTAGAACATCTGTCCCATTGCAGCCAATACCGTATTCGGTGAAAACCGTCCGAAATCAGGTATCAGGAAGTATTTTACACCCTCGGACGCTCCGAGCAGCGTTACCGAATAGATCGCTATGATAACCGAAAGTGCAATGAGAAGCGGCATTAAAACAACGCTGAATTTCTCAATTCCCTTTTGCACGCCTCTGAAAATTACGAGAGCGGTTAGTATTATGTATATTGACTGGTAAATTATCGGTGAGGCAATGGCGCCGGTTGTCTGGGCGAAGAAAGTGTCCTGAGCA
>DBQZ01000096.1:6968-8418 GCA_002305435.1 Clostridiales bacterium UBA1381 | reverse complement strand
ATCGTTCCCAGAAGAATAAGCGGAAACTGTGCAAAGCATCAGAGACAGCTTACAACAGCTGTTAAGAGAGCAAGAATAATTGCTCTGCTGCCGTTCGTTGCAGAATAATTTAAAAGCGCATCCACAATTGGGTGCGCTTTTTTGCTGCCTTTTTATGGGCAATTTTATTTTCTGTTCGTTTTATGTACCGTATCCACAATCACTAAAACTGCGAATACTGCTGAGCACAAGCCCAGAAACACCATCTTTGCCATCGGTTCACCCTCTTCATTTACAAAACACGTGTTTTCCTATAGTTGTTATCACCGGCCGGGTACGTATCCAGCTGCTTGTTGCGGTAGCGGGGTTGTAGTAGTATATTGCGCCGCCGGTCGGATCCCAGCCGTTCATCGCATCCCGTGCGGCCTTTCGGCAGGAATCCGTAACGGCAGCGTTTATCTGCCCGTCGTCAACCGCCGTAAACGCCCCGTCCTGGTAAACCACGCCGGCTATCGTATTCGGGAACGACGAATGGCGCACACGGTTTAGGACTACCGCTCCCACAGCGACCTGTCCCTCGTACGGTTCGCCCCGAGCCTCCCCGTTTATAACCCGTGCCAAAAGCTCCAGATCCGAGTTATATCCGGACGAGGATTGCTGCCCCGTCGGCAGCCCTATTTTAGCAAGCGTCGCCGAGCCGGCTATGCCGTCTGGGGTGAGACCGTTTTTGCGCTGAAATTCCTTAACGGCGTTGACCGTCCGCCAGCCGTATATCCCGTCCACGGTATATGAATAATAGCCCCAATTCTTAAGGCGTGTCTGTATATTACGCACCTCTTGCCCGCTTGAGCCGTATTTTGACAGGGCGGACGTTTCCGCCGGAAACATCAGTATAACGGCTGAGAGTATAACCGGGAATAATTTTTTCAGTTTCATGAAAACCTCCTATTTACATTCAAATAGTTACCCTTATGGTAAAAATTATTCCCGGAAAATATTTGATTTATACTATCAATTCAAGAGTATCGCCCGTATCCCTCACCGGGAAAAGCCGGGGACGCTCTTTCGGGGTTTCGTTCGGCGCATGAAGCACGGCGTACGTCTTTTCGTCAAATCCGGTGAATATCATGCCGTGGCCGCCGTCCTTTTCAAAGAGCAGCTTGTCCTTATGCACCCATTCGCCGTCAATATCGCCGCTTTTGCTTTCAGATATGCCCATCGCATACCCGTGTTCCCCGCCGGACGACCAGAACATAAGCAGCTTGCCGGTTTTCGTCCTGTACAAAAACGGCCCGTCAGTTACGTATACATCCTGCTCAACGCCGTCAACCTCGTGACGTGAGGAGCGTGTCCACGCTGCTTCGGAGGCGTGGAACAGCGTCAGCACCTCGCCCTCCGAGCGGCTGAGATCGTCTGCCAGCCTTACAGCACAGATCGCCCCGTCAGCTATCTGCGTCCATTCGTGGCAGAA
>DBQZ01000096.1:5911-6866 GCA_002305435.1 Clostridiales bacterium UBA1381 | reverse complement strand
GTCGCAAACATATAATACCTGCCGCCGTACGGGAAAACCTCCGGCGCCCAGAAATTCTTGTCCGCCCAAAAATCCTCATCCGGTCGGAATGCCTCAAACGGCCCCTCCCAGTTTTCCATATCACGGCTTTTGTAGCTTTTAAACCCCTCTGCCACATCTCCCCAGCAGTCCTTATCCGTAGTCCCGTAGAGGTAATACCAACCGTTATCAGCCAGTATAAACGGGTCACGTATTTGTATATCGCTTCTTTTTATCATTGCCAAAGCTCCTCATTTTTCCATTATCCATTTTGAACGCTTCGGATAAGGGCAGCGGCCGTCCGCCAGATACGCCCGAACCCTCACGACACAGCCGCAGAGCATACAGGTCGAACCGTACTCTAACTTATCGCAGCTTTTGCATATAGAGAGCCGCCGCTCGTATTCCTCCTCGGCAACAAGGCGCACTCCCCGCATTGAGGTCACCTGCTCGACCATCTTTTCTATATCCGCTTCTGAGAGGGCTGTTTTTAATCCGCAGCGTTTGCATTTTTGTTCCATTATTTTATCGTAATTACCGCAACGCTTGCCTCAGGAAGCGTAAAGCTGATTTTGCCGTCCTCAGCCGTTACCTCAAGTGCAGCAGGCTTTACCTTCTCCGGCTCCTCGAACGTGTTGGCGTCGTGCATATCATCTGATGAGAGGATTTCGGCGGATACTGCCCCCACATTTCGGTCACGTATTTCAAGCGTTATTTCCTGCTTTTTGTCAAGGCGTGTATTAACGCAGGATACTGTCATTACCCCGTCCTTTTCGCTTGCGGAGACGCTGTATTCCGGCGTTTCTACCTCTTTTGCTGTATACGTATCCGAGGTGTAATCAACATCCAAAAGCTCGCCGTCCATGTGACCCTTCATCATCCTGAACAGGTGATACGTCGGCGTAAGCACCATTTTCTCGCCCTCGGTAAGCACCAT
>DBQZ01000096.1:3780-5824 GCA_002305435.1 Clostridiales bacterium UBA1381 | reverse complement strand
GTTCCCCACTCGTCAACGATCAGGCCGACTTTCCCCTCAGGATCGTACCTGTCCATTATCGCCGAATGGTTCGTAAGAAGCTCCTCCATCTTCTGGGCAGACCCCATTACATCGTACCACTCATCCTCGCCGAATACGAGAGAATCGCCCTTTTCTTCCCATGTGCCGGGGCGTGTGTAATAATGCAGCGACAGCGCTCCCATATGATCCTTAGCCTCACGCATCAGAACCTCCGTCCACTCGTAATTTGCAGTGTCGGGGCCGCCGGCTATTTTCATTATAGGCTCCTCGCCGTAGCTTCTTATAAAGGTCTGATAACGGCGGAAAAGGTCGGCGTAATATTCCGGACGCATACAGCCGCCGCAGCCCCAGTTTTCGTTGCCCACGCCGAAATACTTGAGCTTCCACGGCTCTTCACGGCCGTTTTTGCGTCTTTCATCGGCAAGGGGCGACCTGCCGTCAAACGTCATATATTCGACCCAGTCACGCATCTCCTGCACTGTGCCGCTGCCTACATTGCCGCAGATGTACGGCTCTGCTCCCAAAAGGCGGCATAAGTCGAAAAACTCGTGCGTACCAAAGTGGTTGTTCTCCACAACGCCGCCCCAGTTTGTATTTACCATATACGGTCTGCTGCTTTTTTCGCCGATACCGTCCCGCCAATGGTAATCATCGGCAAAACAGCCGCCCGGCCACCGCAGCACCGGTATCTCAAGCTCACGAAGAGCATTTACAACGTCAGTCCTTATCCCGTTTTCATTCGGGATCTCCGCATCCTCGCCTACATATAAACCTTCGTAAATACATCTTCCCAAATGTTCGGCAAACTGGCCGTAAATATTCTTGTTGATATGACCCAGTTTGCGTTGTGCATTGATTTTTACATACGCCATGGTTTGTCTCCTTTGCGGTTTGTTGAATTTTTAACTACGAAGCCCCTCGCCATATATTCCCTAAGCCACATTCATAACGATTATACTACACCACCCGTCCAAAAGCAACCTTTTTTTGGTGTAAAAATCGGGCTAAAACCGTATAAATTTTGATGTTTTATCGGCCTTGTGTACGGTGATTGTTGTTGAAAACAACCAATTTGATAAAATCATCTGATGAATTTATCAAAAACTATTGCAATTTACGGATATTTGTATTAAAATAGGTAAGGAATTAAATTATAAAGAAGGAGCAGCAAGCAAATGGATGAAAGATATGAGTTGAATAAAAACCTCGCCCAGATGCTCAAGGGCGGCGTTATCATGGATGTTGTAAATGCTGAGCAGGCCAAAATCGCTGAGGAAGCCGGAGCTGTAGCCGTAATGGCGCTTGAGAGAGTTCCCTCGGATATAAGAAAGATGGGCGGCGTGGCAAGAATGTCCGACCCCAAGATGATAAAGGAAATACAGGATGCAGTTTCCATCCCTGTAATGGCTAAGGTAAGAATAGGCCATTTCGTAGAGGCGCAGATACTTCAGAGCCTTTCGATAGACTACATCGACGAGAGCGAAGTTCTCACCCCTGCCGATGAGGACTACCATATAGACAAGACCCAGTTTAAAGTGCCTTTCGTATGCGGCGCAAGAAACCTCGGCGAAGCATTAAGACGTATCGGCGAAGGAGCTTCCATGATACGCACAAAGGGCGAGGCCGGAACGGGCAACGTTGTAGAAGCTGTCCGCCATATGCGTACAATGACAACAGACATCAGAAAGGTACAGCTGGCAGATCCTGAGGAGCTTATGACTCTTGCAAAGGATTTCGGCGCACCGTTTGATCTTATCAAGTACGTACACGACAACGGCAAACTGCCTGTAATCAACTTTGCCGCCGGCGGTATCGCTACACCTGCCGACGCAGCTCTGATGATGCAGATGGGCTGCGACGGCGTATTTGTCGGCAGCGGTATCTTCAAGTCAGCAAATCCCAAAAAGAGAGCCGAGGCTATCGTAAAGGCTACCACGTACTACAACGATCCGGAGATCCTCGTACAGGTATCGACCGACCTTGGCATGGCTATGGATTCCATAGACGTAAGAAAGCTGCCTGA
>DBQZ01000096.1:0-3606 GCA_002305435.1 Clostridiales bacterium UBA1381 | reverse complement strand
GGCCGGTCGTTCCCCTCCTCGCTCCAGCGCAGTATGCTTTTTAAAAGCACCAGCGCTATACCGCATATCACAAGAGGCGAGAAAAACGCCGCCACAAGCCATCCGCTGGGATCATACGTTAATATAAGCCCCAAAAGCAGCACAAAATACGCCGCTCCCGCAAGAAGCGAAAACACGACCGCATTAGCACGCTTTTTCAAAAACCCGGCGATTTTATTCATTTGCTCCTCCTTCTCAGACCGCTATCTCAAACACTCTCATTGCTATCTGGAAATATATCCATACAGAGCAGCTGTCCACTATTGTCGTAATAAGCGGGGCCGCCATAAGCGCCGGGTCAAGATGCACTTTCTTTGCAGCCATCGGCAGTATACAGCCTATCATCTTTGAAAGTATGACCGTACATATAAGCGTGCCGGTCAATACCCCTGCCAGCTGTAAATCACGTCCGTATGACAGATATATCCTGACGCCGTTTACGACAGCCAGCACAACGCCGACTATCAGGGCGATACGCACTTCCTTGAAAATGACCTTGAAGAAATCCCGAAACTCTATCTCATCAAGCGCCAAGCCTCGAATAACCATAGTTGAGGTCTGCGACCCGCAGTTTCCGCCCGTATTCATAAGCATAGGTATGAACGACACAAGAAGCGGAATTACCGCAAAGGCGTTTTCGTACTTCGTTATAAGCATCCCCGTTATCGTTGAGGAGAGCATCAAGACCAAAAGCCACGGTATCCTCTTTTTTGCATGAGCCCACACGCTCGTATGCAGATAGGAATCATCGCTCGGCATTACGGCTGCCATCTTTTCAAAGTCCTCTGTGTTCTCCTCCTGCATAACGTCCATAGCGTCGTCGAAGGTTACGATACCGACAAGACGGTTCTCGTTATCCACTACCGGCAAGGCGATAAAGTCGTACTTGCCGAGCATTTTTGCCACCTGCTCCTTATCATCGTGCGTATTTACCGAGATAAGGTTCGTCTCCATTATATCGCCTATCAGCGCTTCCTCCGAAGCTGTCAGAAGGTCACGCACGGATACCATTCCCACAAGCTTGCGCTCATCGGTCGTCACGTAGCAGGTGTATATCGTTTCCTTATTTATGCCGATACGGCGGATACGCTTTATAGCGTCAGACGTCGTCATATCACGCCGCAGCGTCACGTATTCGGTCGTCATTATGCTGCCGGCACTGTCCTCGGGATAGCGGAGTATCTCGTTTATTATGCGCCGTGATTCTGCGTCTGAGTTATGGATTATCCTTTTTACAACGTTTGCGGGCATTTCCTCGATAATATCGACTGTATCGTCCATGAAGGTATTTTCAAATACCTCCTGTATCTCCTTATCGGTGAACACCTGCAAAAGATGCTTCTGCATATCGGTGTTCATATAAGCAAACGTTTCCGCAGCCAAATCTTTCGGCAAAAGACGGAACAAGAGCAGCAAATTCTCGCCGCCCTCCATCTCCTCGAACAGCTCTTCAAACTCCGCCGCAGCATCGGCAGGGTTCATATTCTCCAAAAGTTTTCTGAGTTCCTGATATTTCCTCTCCTTCAAGAGTCTGTGTATCGTTTCAAGCATTTAAATTTCCTCCTTAACTTTTTTATATCGTCAAGGCGAAAATCCGCCCCCGTATGTATCCGGAAGCTAAAAAATGAGGCTCCCGGATATACAACTGTTGTCCGACGGCGGTTTATCGCCGCGTTTACCATCGTTATCCACGAAGCCCCACTTCCTTTCTGTTTATCGGCATACCTGCCTTATTATACGTTAAAATCCTCCGGGCGCTTATCACTTGCGCCGAACTCGTAGAGTATCGCATCGGCTATCCTTACCGAAGCCTCTCCGTCGCCGTAGGGATTTGCAGCGTGCGCCATCTTTGCATACGCTGCCGGATCATCCAAAAGCTCCTTGGCAAGACGCACTATCTCCTCTTCATCCACGCCGGCTATCTTAACCGTACCGGCTGCAACCGCCTCCGGCCGCTCCGTTTCACGGCGCAGCACAAGCACCGGCTTTGCAAGAGCCGGAGCCTCCTCCTGTATTCCGCCGGAATCGGTCATAACCATAAAGCTCCTGTCCATCGCATTATGAAGCTCGTCCACCGTGAGCGGGTCTATCAGATGCACTCTTTCGGTATCGCCGAGGATGCCGAACACCGTTTCCCTTACAGCCGGGTTCAGATGTACCGGATACACAAGCTCCGTGTCCTCATACTCCGTAACGATCCTCTTCAACGCACGGCAGATATTCTCAAGCGGCGCGCCGAGGTTTTCCCTGCGGTGGGCTGTTACGATTATCACCCTGTGAGAGTCAAAGTCAATGTTCTCAAGAGCCGGATCGCCGAACTTATAATCCTTGCGAACCGTGGTCTTAAGCGCATCTATAACGGTGTTTCCTGTGATATAAATATTTTTGCCGTCCACATTTTCCTTTAAGAGGTTCTCCCTGTTCTGCTTTGTCGGGGAGAAATGCAGGTCTGCTATACGCCCCGTAAGCTGGCGGTTCATCTCCTCCGGGAACGGCGAATATTTATCGTAAGTACGCAGTCCCGCCTCTACATGACCGACCTTTATCTGGCGGTAAAATGCGGCAAGAGCCGCCACAAAGCTTGTTGAGGTATCGCCATGCACGAGGACGATATCCGGCTTTTCTTTCTCCAAAACCTCGTCCATGCCCTCAAGCACTCTCGTTGTAATGCCTACAAGCGTCTGGCGGGTTTTCATTATATCAAGGTCATAATCAGGCTTGAGGTTGAATATCTCCAGCACCTGGTCGAGCATCTGCCTGTGCTGAGCTGTAACGCAGACCTTTGTCTCAATCTCCGGCCGCTTTTTAAGCTCAAGAGCAAGCGGAGCCATCTTTATCGCCTCCGGCCTTGTACCGAATACGACCATTACTTTTATCTTTTCCATGGAAATCCCTCCCGTTTACTGTTCCTCGGTATCATCTGTCTTATCCCGGTTATCAATATGCTGTTTGCCGAGCATACTGCCGATAATCAGGAGTATCAGCACGCATATCAAAAGCACCATTGCCCGAAGCGCTCCGCTCTCCGCCAAAAGCACGGCAGTTATACCTAAAACGCCGCTTATGGCGTAGAGGATAAACACCGTCTGCTTCTGTGAAAAGCCCATGTCTATCAAGCGGTGATGCAAATGCCCGCGGTCTGCTGTCATCGGGTTTTTGCCGGTGAGAACACGCCTTAACATAGCAAACAGCGCATCGAACATCGGCAGCCCCAAAATCAGCAGCGGCACTGCAAACGATATTACAGCATAGCTCTTAAACGCCCCCTGTATCGACAGCGTCGCAAGCATAAATCCCAGAAATGTAGAACCGGTATCGCCCATGAATATCTGAGCCGGGTTGAAGTTGAACGGCAAAAAGCCAAAGCAGGCTCCCATCAGGGCTATACCCATTATCGCCACCGATACCTCGCCGACCTGTATGGCAATGAACACGAGAGATACCGTCATTATCGCCGATACTCCCGCTGCAAGCCCGTCAAGGCCGTCAATGAAGTTTACGGCGTTCGTTATAAGCACTATCCATATAACCGTTCCGGCTATAGACAGCCATTCGGGCAGCACCCAG
>DBQZ01000097.1:6254-9403 GCA_002305435.1 Clostridiales bacterium UBA1381 | reverse complement strand
CTCTATGACGGCGAGACAGTAACGCTCGTACTCGACTGCCCGACAGCCTTAAAGGACGGCAGCCCGTCAAGAATAGATAACGATGATGAAACAATCGTACCCTTCCTCACAGAGGAGAACCGCACGCTTGTGCCGATGCGCTTTATAGCAGAAGCTCTCGGAGCTGAAGTAAGCTGGAACGGCGATACGAGCGAGGTTACTATAACAGAGGGCGATATGACTGTAATAATGACAGTAGGCGCTGCTGAATATACAGTAAACGGCGAAACTCATACGATGGAATCAGCTCCGATAATCCAGTCTGACCGTACGTTCGTGCCTTTAAGAGCTGCTGCTGAGGCTATGGGCAGACAGGTATTCTGGTCTGACGGACTGATAATCATAAGCGACCTTGAGCAGGATTACACGGCTGAGGAAGCCGCTGCGATAAAGGAATCGATACAGACTGCGGCTGTTCCTGAGAGAGTAGTCCCGACAGCGGTTGCAGAGGGCGAGAAATTCTTTGAGAATCAGGCTGACATCTTCGGCGTAACCGCCTCCGACAATGACGGCAACGTGGAGCTTGGAGCGGTAGACCTTGACATGAGCACACGCTGGTCGGCGTTTGGTGCAAATACCCTCGTACTCGACCTTGGCGAGGAAAAGACGATAACAGGCGTAGCTATTGCTATGTGGAAAGGCGCAGAGCGTATATATCCGTTCACGATAGAGGTATCCTCTGACGGCGAAACNNACCGGCAGATACGTGCGCTATTCCGGCGACGGTGCGACCGATCCGGAGAAGAATTACTGCCATATCTCCGAGATAGCCGTACTGCTTGCTGAATAAGGTTATACGGTAAAAAAAGGAAGCCGACTGTGGCTTCCTTTTTTGATGGCTTAAAAAAATGCTCTACAGCCGCCAGCCGTCGTTTTCACGCTGCAGCCTGAGCATTCGGGAGAACAGCCCTCCCTTTTTGATAAGCTCCGCAGGGGAACCTTCCTGGGCGATGCGGCCGTTTTCGAGGACAACGATTTTATCGGCGGCCTCGACTGTGCGCATACGGTGGGCGATAACGAGGACGGTCTTGCCGGCAAGCAGGCGGGAGAGGGCGTCTTGAACACGGGTTTCGTTTTCGACATCAAGGCTTGCGGTGGCCTCGTCAAGGAGGACTACAGGAGCGTCCTTTAAAAGCGCGCGTGCGATCGAAATCCGCTGACGTTCGCCGCCGGAGAGCTTTGCCCCGTTTTCGCCGATCGGCGTTTTATACCCTTTTGGAAGGCGGCTTACGAACTCGTCGCAGTTTGCTGCTTTTGCGGCTTTTAAAACCTCCTCGTCGGATGCGCCGTGCTTGCCGAGGCGGATATTTTCCATAACGGTATCGTCAAAGAGAACGACATCCTGGAACACCATTGAATAGTCTCTCAATAAAACCTCGGGATCAACCGTGGAAATATCCACACCGCCGAGCGTTATAGTCCCGCCTGATATATCCCACAGCCGTGCGGCAAGGCGGGCGCAGGTGCTCTTGCCCGAGCCGGAGGGGCCTACAAGAGCCGTTACCTCCCCCTCCTTTGCCGTAAAGCTAAGGTTGTGGAGGACTTCCTTTTCATCGTAGGAGAAGGATACGTTGGTAAATACAATATCGTGACCTCTCGGGCTGAAATTCTCCGCTCCCGCAGCTATTGGCGTTTCGTAAATTTCGTTTATGCGGTCTGCTGAAACCTGCGATACGAACACCTCCGCAATAAGAGCAAGGCTCTGGTCGAACGGGGCGTATATGCGGGTGATAACGAGGAGGAACAAAAACAGCAGCATGAAATCTATCTGCCCGGAAAGGATCAGGCTGGCTCCGGTGAGGATTGTCGTTGCAACGCCGAGCCGCATTATAACCCCCGCCCCGTTTACGAAGAGGCCGAGGGAAAGCTCGCCATTTATCATCACTCTTTCGTGCTCGTCTACTTTGCGGTTTAATTCGTCAAGGAATCTCTCCTCCTGATTTGCAGAGCGTATCTGCATCATATTTTCGAGAATTTCCTGCATGGAGTCGGATACGTTTACGGCAGCCTTTTTAAGGCGCTGCGAGCTTTTGGCGGAAAATTTCCGGCTGGCGAACAGAAGCGCAAAGGCGACCGGCACTCCCCATAAGCAGGCAATGGCAAGCTGCCAGCTGTACGCAAAAAGGCACACGGCAATAACGGCTGTGGAAGTGTACGCCCCGTATAAATACCCTAAAACGTGCGACCACACGTGCTCCATGCGGTAAACGTCCCCCATTATGGTTTCGGTAAGATCCGCAAGATCCCGCTTTGCGAAGTAGCCGAGCGGCAGGCGGCGAAGCCTTTCGGCAAGGGTGAGACGGGTGGTTTTCACCTCGTTGTACACAAGGCCGTACGTGGCTGTGTACTGCTGGTAATGGGTGATGAACGATAAAACCACGAACAGAACTACTGCGCAAATCGGAAGCACAGCTCCCATAAGCGGCGATCCATAAGAGAGCGTCCCCATGAAGCTGTTCATCATAAGGTAGAGGATGCTGATTCCGCCCATGACAACGAGGTTTACAACGACCGTCCAAAACGTACCCTTTTTCACATTCTTTAAACCCCCGTCCGTGAGGGCGTATTTTCTCTTGAATTTTTCTCCAAACATTTACTCTGCCTCCTTTTTACCGCTTATCTTCCAGCGAACCGAGCGGTTGTAATCCTCCCACATACGTGAGTAAAGCCCGCCGGCGGCTATAAGCTCCTCGTGCGTCCCCGCTTCTGCGATACGCCCCTTGTCGAGGACGATTATCTTATCCGCCCCGACTATAGTCGAGAGACGGTGGGCTATCATGATAACGGTGCGCCCCTTTGTGAGCTTTGAAAACGCCTTTTGTATCAGGGCTTCATTTTCCGCATCTGCAAAGGCTGTCGCCTCGTCAAGCACGACTATCGGAGCGTCCTTTAAGATTGCGGCTGCAAGGGCTATGCGCTGCTGTTCGCCGCCGGAGAGGTATGTACCTTTAGTGCCGAGGATTGTGTCTATGCCGTCGGGGAGCTTTTCTATAATATCCCCGCATTGGGCAGCCTCAAGGGCGGCGATAACCTCCCTGCGGGAAGCGTTCGGCCGTGAAAAGCGGACGTTTTCGAGGATGGACGTTTTAAACAGGCGGTTGTTCTGGAAT
>DBQZ01000097.1:1920-6246 GCA_002305435.1 Clostridiales bacterium UBA1381 | reverse complement strand
CCCACCTCGACCACTCCCGAAGAAGCGTCCCAGAACCGGGGGATAAGGCTTGCCGCCGTCGTCTTTCCTCCGCCCGAGGGGCCTACAAGGGCGAGAGTCTGACCGGGTTCTGCCGTGAATGAAACGTGCGACAGTGCGGGGGTGTTTGCGCCGTCATACGTAAAGCTGACATCCTTAAACTCCACCCTGTTCCCGTCAGGCTTTTGCGGATTTTTAGGGACTTGCAGCTTGGGAGCTTCCATTACACGGTTTATCCGCTCGATTGCAGCGTCCGCAAGCATCATTCCGGAGGATGCGAACATTATCTTTGCAAGCGAGGTGGAAATTATCGCAGAGAATACGGCGTAAAAGGCGAAATTGGTCACAAAGGCGGAAAAATCCCCTCCCGAAAGAGCAGCCGGAGCCAAAAACAGGGCTGCCGGAACTAAAAACACGAAAGCCCCCTCTGTAAACGTCAGGTTTATAGACTGCGGCGTGCGGCATACCTCTGCTTGATAATGGTCGGCAAGATCGCTGTAATCCTCTATAGCCTCCTTGAACGCCCGAAATGAATACACCGTCTGCTGGAATATTTTCACAACCGGTATTCCTCGGACGTATTCCGTGCCGGCTTTCGTTATGCGGTCAAGAGCCGCCTGGTATTCAGCCATGAATTTTGCGTTCTTGCCGCTCATCATTGAAGCCATCGCCAAAACGGAGATCACAGCCGCTAAAAGGCAGGAAGCCCCCATCCGCCAGTCGAACACGAACATCAGGATTATCATTGCGACAAACATCACAATCGTGCCTACAATATCCGCCAGATTATGCGCAAGAAGCGTTTCGGTATCGGCAGCCGCAGCGTCAAGACGGCTGCGGATAAGGCCGGTGGCGTTGTTGTCGAAAAAGCCGAGCGGGGCGCTCATCATGCGTGCCATCCCCTTTTTGCGGATGTTCGACGCTGTTCTAAACGCCGCTAAATGCGTGCACATAAGGCCGATAAAATAAATGATAATCCCGCCGACGGCGAAAATAAATGCGAGCCATCCCCAGCGGGCGATATTCTCAGCCCTCGTCCAGTCGGGGGCGGCGGCGATAAGGTCACGGGCGGCAAGCCAGATGCAGATGTAGGGAACCATACTAAAAAGCATCGACACCGCCGAGAGAAAAAGCCCAAAAAACGTAAGTGCTCTGCGGCTTCCCGCATAATCCAACAGGATTTTAACATTGTTTTTCTTTTCTTTTTTCATCGGATAACCTCCCTGAAATTTATAGTCTGCCGCCTCAAGCAGCCGCACAGCCCGTTCGGCGGATTTCGGCGCTTTCCGAAAAATGCCCCCGCAATCGCCTGAAATCCTCTGTACCCCTGCTTTGGCGGCAATCTTTAATCTATATAAGTTAGCATATGCTAACGAATATACAAAATAATTAGCCATAGCTAACCATGGCGGTAAAATAAAGACGCAAAGAGCGTCTTATTTCATCAATTCGAGCCAGCCGGCTGTATAGAACGAGCGCAGCTGGGAGACGTTTTTCATAGCCTCTTTAAGCGGCATATCGTGGATAACGACCTCAAAAATGCCGCTGAACATACCGCTTGCGATTATATGGCATAAGGAGGGGTCAAGCTCCGGTACGTCATGACCCAAGGAGCGCAGGACGTCCATGTATTTCAGCGTATATTCGACCTCGGTTTCGACCATTGTGTGGATGAAATGCTCGTATGATGTGCCCTCCGCCCGGCAGAAAAGCAGCTTTACCGGCTCACGGTTATGGCAGATGTAATCGACCATCCAGCGGATATAATCGCCTGACGCCTCGCCCATGTGGTTTGGCTGTTCCTCACGTGGAAGCTCCGCAAACGTTATCTGCGCTTCCATGAACCGTCCCATAAGGGCGGCGGCGTGGGGTTCTACGATAGAGGCAAACAGGGCTTCCTTGCTTGAGAAATATCCGTAAAACGCCCCCGTAGTAACGCCGGCGTGCTTTACTATCTGCCTTAAGGACGCTCCCCTGAAGCCCTTGTCTAAAAACTCATCTAAAGCGGCTGATAAAATCCGCTCCCTCGTATCGGCTGTGTTTTCCTGCATTTCGCCCTCCTGATATAACAGTGATATATAACACTGTTATTATACAACCGAAAACGTCGGTTGTCAAGAGGGTTGGAAGAAAAATTTTCGGTCAAAATTGACCGGCGGGGAAAAATTTTCAAAAAATTTTCATATATGCTTTGATTTTTTCGGGCTGATGTAGTATAATAATAGTAACGATAATATCTAAAGAGAGAGTTGACAGCAAATGAAATTATACGTTCAGTCTCCGGCCGTATGTGTGCCGGTCTGTTTTATAGAAAAGCTTCTGCCCGGGGCGAACGGGTCTTTTGTGAAGGTGTATATATACGCTTTGTACCTTGCGTCATTTTCGGGGGAAGCGGATACGAAGCGGCTTGCAGAGGAGCTGGGGCTTTTGGAAAGCGACGTTGTCGCAGCGCTTAGGTACTGGGAGGAAAAGGGGGCTATACGAAAAAGCGACGGCGGATACGTGTTCCTCGACATGACTTCCCCAGCTGCGCCATCTCCGGCAGTTCAGCAGCCTGTTCGCCAGCCGCAGGTATCGCCTGTGCAGGTACAGCAGCAGCCTGTAAACCGCAAGAGGAGCGAGAGGGACGTTATGCAGGCGATAAACGAGAACCACAGCTTGTCGGACATGGTGCGGTTTGCCGAGCAGATTTTGGGCAAGCCCTTGGTGCCGTCTGATATGCAGACGCTCTATTGGATATATGACGAGCTGCATTTTGCGCCGGAGGTAATACTGATGCTGCTTGAGCATTGCGTAAGCAGCAACCACAGAGGGATGAAATACATCGAAAAGGTTGCAATATCATGGCATGAGCGTGGTATAAACACGATAGAAAAGGCGGAGCGGTTTATCGAAAACGAGCCGTCAAGGGACGGTATGTACGAATCATTAAAGAAAATATTCTCGATAAACGACAGAAAGCTAACCTCGAGGGAGCAGAGCTATTTCGACGAATGGATGGACGAGAGACAGATGAGCCAGGAGATGATAGCCCTTGCTTATGAGACGTGCATAATGCAGACGAACAAGCTCTCGTTCCCGTATATAGATAAGATAATAAAACGCTGGGACTCCGAGGGGATTTACACGGTGGAGGAGGCTCTAAAGGACAACGAGAACTTTAAAAACCGCCATGAGCGCAAAAAAGACGGGGTTTATAACGATACGTTCGAGCATGGGAGCGTGGAGACGCTTATGTGGGATAAGCTGAATAATAAGTAATGTACGGACGGGAAATATTTCACGAAAAGCTGATGGAACCGCTGATATTATCATCAAGAGAGGGGCGCATAGCATCCTCATATATTTTCGAGGGAGCCGAGGGCGTCGGAAAGATGAGGGCGGCGCTTTTGTTTGCGGACGCTCTCGTGTGCCAGAACCGGGTAAGCGCCCCCTGCGGCAAATGCCCTGCCTGCCTGCGCTCAAGGGCGGGGACGCATCCGGATGTCGTGACGGTGACGAGCGGGAATAAAAAGACGGTCGGGGTGGAGCGGATAAGAGAGCTTACAGCCGAGGTTCAGCTGAGGCCGTTCTACTCACAGAGGAAGGTATACATTTTCGAGGACGCCTCCTCTCTTACCGAGGGGGCGCAGAATGCGCTTTTAAAGACGATAGAGGAGCCGCCCGACTATGCGGTGTTCATCTTTATTACGGCGGATAAGTCGTCGCTTTTGCCGACTGTGAGGTCAAGATGCGTGACGCTGCATTTTCCGCCGGTGGAGAGCGGGCGTGTTGTGCGGTATTTAAGGGAGCATCATGACGAGCCGGAGGAAAGGCTGCGGTTTGCAGCTGTGTTTTCGGGCGGTGCGCCCGAGCGGGCGGAGAGGATACTCTCTGACGAGGAGCTTGAACGTCTGCGCAATGAAAGCCTTGACGCACTGTCGAAGCTGCTCTCGTCAAAGCTTGTTCACGCTTATGATGCGGCGGAATTTTTCGAGCGGGAGAAAGAGAGGGCGGAGCAGGTAATAGAGCTGTGGCTTTTGTATCTGCGGGATATGCTCTGCATAAGCTGCGATGATGAAAAGGCGGTTATAAACACCGACAAGCTCCCCCGGCTTAAGAAAGCTGCGGCGGCGGTCGGTGAGAGGAAGCTTACACGGGCGATAGAGGAGACGCTTTTAGCGGCGCAGATGCAGAAGCGGTATGTAAACCCCCGTGCAAATGCGCTCTCGCTTGCGATACGGATAAAGCGTGCGGATATGAAAAGGAACAGAGGATAAGCCTCCCCTGTTCCTTTTTTCATGCGTATCACTCCTTTTTACGGCGGGC
>DBQZ01000097.1:274-1862 GCA_002305435.1 Clostridiales bacterium UBA1381 | reverse complement strand
TTTTAACGTCCGAGTCGAGGGCGTCGTTTATAATCGAGGACAGCTCGTTTACGCCTATCGGCGATGATGAAAAGCACGGCTGCTCGGCAGGTGTGTCGGCGGGGGGATTTTGTATAAGCTCGTCAAGCAGGGCGGCTATGTAGGAACAGCATTTCTGCACTTCCCTGTTTGCTGCCGTGTCGTTTTTTGAGACGAGTTTGCCGTTAGCGGGGTTTATGCCGTCGGAGATTGCAAGCATAAAGTATTTTGCCCTTTTTAGTGTTCTAATGTCATCCATAAATATCTCTCCCTTTGGTGAGTTTATATGTATATTATACCATTCGACACGGCTGTTTGCAAGTGCGGTTTGAGGAATATCGCCAAAAAATCAGCCCCAAATTTCCCCGACCGGGCGTATTGACTTTCCCACAGCTGTGGTGTATAATAACATATGGCACAGATAAAAGGGGCGGACGGCGGTTTTGCTGCTGCCCATATACATACAAAAAAGGAGACGATATACCTTGTATAATCCCAAATCCATGAAGGCGGAGGAATTTATCGACCACAGCGAAATACTGCGCACCCTTTCCTACGCCGAGGAAAATAAACACAACCGCAGCCTTATCCGCCAAATAATCGACAAGGCAAAAGAAATGCACGGCATTACCCATGAGGAGGCAGCCGTCCTTCTCGAATGTGCGGAGGATGACTTAAACGAAGAGATACTCTCGCTTGCAAAGAAGATAAAGGAGCATATCTACGGCAAGCGGATAGTGCTGTTTGCGCCGCTGTACCTGTCGAACTACTGCATAAACAGCTGCGTATACTGTCCGTACCACGTTAAAAATAAGACGATGTGCCGCAAAAAGCTCAGCCGTGAGGAGGTATGCCGTGAAACGAAGGCTCTCGAGGATATGGGACATAAGCGGCTTGCGCTCGAGGCGGGCGAGGATCCGGTCAACAATCCGCTTGAATACATCCTCGACTGTATCGACGCAATCTACAAAACGGCGAGCAACAACGGTGTTATCCGCCGTGTCAACGTCAATATCGCCGCCACTACGGTCGAGAATTACCGCCGCTTAAAGGATGCGGGCATTGGCACGTACATACTGTTCCAGGAGACGTATAATAAGGAAAATTACGAAAAGCTTCATCCGGCAGGACCGAAGCACGATTACGCCTACCATACCGAGGCTATGGACAGAGCCATGCAGGGCGGGATTGACGATGTCGGTCTTGGCGTATTGTACGGGCTTGAGCTGTACCGCTACGATTTTGTCGGGCTTTTGATGCACGCAGAGCATCTGGAGGCTGTGTTCGGCGTAGGGCCGCACACGATAAGCGTACCCCGTATCTGTCCGGCTGAGGATATAGACGTGGGGGATTTTGAGAATGCGGTTTCGGATGAAATATTCCACAAGATAATCGCCGTTATAAGGATAGCCGTGCCGTACACGGGCATGATAATATCGACACGTGAGTCGGAGCGGAGCCGCCGTGAGGCTCTGGAGCTTGGAATATCGCAGATAAGCGGAGCGTCGAGCACGTCTGTCGGCGGATACGCCGAGCATGAGGAGGAGAATACGGCGCAGTTCGACCGCAG
>DBQZ01000097.1:0-169 GCA_002305435.1 Clostridiales bacterium UBA1381 | reverse complement strand
TACGCCTCGCCCGAGACGAAAAAGCTTGGGTATGAGGTGATTGAAAGGGAGCTTCAAAACATCCCGAACGAAAAGGCAAAATCTGTCTGTACCGAGCATATTGAGGATATAAAAAACGGAGCGCGGGATTTCCGCTTCTGATGAAAAGAGCGGCTCTTACCCATTGGGG
>DBQZ01000056.1:8046-12270 GCA_002305435.1 Clostridiales bacterium UBA1381 | reverse complement strand
TCTGTCGTATCGGGGATTGACGGTTCGTCAAACCACAGCCTGTTATGGCATACTAGGAAGTAATCCTCGGCAAAGCCGTAGCCGAACAAAGTCCTGCGGGCGGCGGTGTAGATGTTTTCGTAATCGCCGTAGCTCGTTCCCGTTCCGCCCTCCATTGTGTAGGAGTAGACGGTAACGCCGTTTGCGCCCTGCACGACCTGAGACTCGCTCTCTGCTGTTTTCGTTCTCGTAATCGCCGCTTTTTCTGTCAGCTTTAAGCCGCTGTCAGTCTGGCGGGGTTCGAGGATGACGAATTTATAGCTCTTGCCGGCGGAGGTGTCGCTGAAAGTTTCTATGCACAGATGCTCGTCGTATATAAGCGTTCCGTCATCAAGCTCTGTGGG
Source organism: Clostridiales bacterium UBA1381 (assembly GCA_002305435.1). Classification (GTDB taxonomy): domain Bacteria; phylum Bacillota; class Clostridia; order UBA1381; family UBA1381; genus UBA1381. Next base: position 11,887 of record DBQZ01000056.1, on the reverse strand, counting down.
CAGATTTTTGAAGAACACATTGGAGTATGAATCCCCGTCAAGAGCGACAAGATCCACAAGGTACGTCCACAGCTTTTTAACCGCCCCGTCCTCGCCGAGGGTGTATATTGATACCCGGTCGCTCTCGACAAGCACCATCTCAGGATTTAAGTCCCCTGTCATATCCCCGAAGCCGGCGGCTATGACTCCGTCGCAGTAGTCCTCCACGCTCTGTGCAGAAGCGTCAAACGATTTTCCCGAATCAAAGACGCCGATGTCCTGTACAACACTTCCGGCTCCGCCTTGTATATAGCCCTCCGGCACAGCGGCAAAAGCCGTTGTCGCCGAAGCCATGACTGCAGCCGCTAAAAAAGCCGCTGTTTTCTTCATAGTGCATCAGTCCTTTTCGCTGTTGTTATTTCTGCAATGCTTCAACCATCTGCCAAAGCTGGGAGAACTGCATAGTTAAGCTTGATATAGGCTCTGCTATAGTTATGCTGCCCTCTTCGGCAGGTGTGTATGTTACGGAGGTTGTCATCTGAACCTTAACGCCCTCCTCCTCAAAATTCATAGTACACAAGAGAGAATTATCGCTCTGCTCTACAGCAATGCTGCTGTCGATGTCGGCAAAAGAATCCATGGAAAGATCAATTGCAAGGCCTGTAGCAAGGTCTATGTTCTCCAAGCCCTCATAGGAAAGGCGCAGGCTGTCCTCCACAGTCGGAGCCTTGCCCATTTCGGCTGCCGACATCATATCGGTAAGTGCTGACATATCAGTGCCGGGGGAGAGGATGCCCATAAGTTCCTCAAGCGTAAATTCTATCCATACGTTCTCATCTATCACCATTGATGCAAGGCCTATTGTATCATTGTCGGGCATTGCCTTCTCAAGCACCTGGAAGAGGTTAGTTTTCAGGTAATACTTGCCGTTTACTGTTCTTACAACGAATCTTGCTCCCTTGATGTCGTTTAAATCTATCGGAAGCTCGGAAAGCATAGCTGACAGCTCGCCGCCGTCAACTGCGTTTACTGTTATGTCAACTGTGGAATCGCCCTCGCTGTCTGCACCGGATACCATGCCGGTTTCATCAAAGGACATACTTATTGAGCTCTGTCCCGTACCGTCCGGTATGGTGATAGCAATATCTACAGAGCTTGTGCTCGTATAATTCTCCGGCAGAGTTTCCATCATCTGACCGCTGAGATTTATAAGCTTTGTATAATTGGGGGCGGAGGCTTCTATCTCCTTAGCGTAGGAAGCGTAATCCACGATAACGGCTGTACGGTAGTCGTTGTCCCAGCCGACGCTCATGCCGAAGGCCTCGCTCATGAAGCGTATGGGGACGAGCGTACGGTCGTTCTTTATAACCGGGGCAACGTCCATTTCTATTGTGGAAGTCTCACCGCCGTCGTTTACGGTTATAACGTTTGAGTCAATCGAGAAGGATATTGTTGTATCACCCTTAACGGCAGAAGCGGTTCTTGTGGCATCGTCAAAGGAAACGACTGCGCCGAGATCCTCAAGCACCTTTCTAAACGGAAGCATTGTTCTGTCGCTTATTATTTCAGGCTGTACATCGTCAAACGTCATCAGTTCGCCGTTTAAGAGGATGTCCACATTTTCATCGGCAGAAACTGCGGTTATTATATCATTGACCTTTTTTGTATAGTCCTCAGCGCTTGTGGCAGCCATTGCTGACGGGAACACGGAGGAGGCTACGGCAGCTGCTGCTGCGAGTGATATGAGTTTCTTTTTAATCTTCATCAAATTTCATTCCTTTCCGGTATTAGGGGTTATTGCGGGGGAATCCCCTACTTTATACCATAGCTACATTATACCGTATTTTCCTTGTGCTTGCAAGGGTTTTAATAAAAAATTTATAATTTACTAAAAAAATATGAATTTCTTTTTGAGGTATGGACAAAACGGGAAATTTAGTGTATAATTAGAAGCAGCTAATATTAAAAAAATCCAAAAAAGGGAGCGGAGGAATATGGTCAAACTTCAGGAAAAAACCGAATTGATGGACGAGGTCACTGTTGAGCGTGCTGTCTCACGTATGGCTTATGAAATACTCGAGCACGGCAGGGACAGCGACGATACCGTTATTATCGGCATACAGACGCGCGGAGCTGCACTTGCACGCAAAATAGCGTCGCAAATGGAAAAGTTCGGCGGACAAAAAATCCCTATCGGAAGCTTAGACATCACGTTCTACCGTGACGATCTTACGATATTAAACGAGCATCCGGTCGTAAACGGCACCGATATACCGTTTTCCGTACACAAAAAGCGGATAATCTTAGTTGACGATGTCCTCTACACCGGACGTACTATAAGAGCGGCTATAGAGGAGATTTTCGACCTTGGCCGCCCTGACCGCATAGAGCTGGCAATTCTCGTTGACAGGGGTCACAGGGAGCTGCCGTTTAGTGCGGATTACGTAGGAAAGACCGCTCCCACTTCAAAAAGCGAGCATATAAACGTGGAGATAGATGATAACGGCGACATAAAACGGGTTTCGATCTGCGAAAGAGGAGAAAGATAATGACGAAGGATTTACTGGGACTAAAAGAGCTGTCTGCCGATGAGATAAAGTACATTTTAAAAACCGCTGAAACAATGCGTTACGTGCTTGACCAGCCCAACAAGAAAACGCCCCATCTGCAGGGTAAGACGGCAGTTACCTTGTTTTACGAAAACAGCACAAGAACGAGGCTGTCGTTCGAGCTTGCGGCAAAATACATGAGCGCAAACGCCGCCAATATTTCCGCAAGCGGCTCAAGCGTTGCAAAGGGCGAAAGCCTTATAGATACGGCAAAAACGATAGACGCTATGGGTACGGATTTATTGATAATCCGCCACAGCATGAGCGGTGCGCCTCACCTTATTGCCCCGCTTGTAAAAGCGTCTGTGATAAACGCCGGCGACGGCATGAACGAGCATCCCACTCAGGCTCTGCTTGATATGCTCACGATAATGCAGAAAAAAGGACGCATCGAGGGGTTAAAAGTCGCTATCCTCGGGGATATTTTTCACAGCCGTGTCGCCCGCAGCAATATTTACGGGCTGACAAAGCTCGGCGCTGAGGTCTGTGTCGGCGGCCCTACCACCCTGATGCCCCCGGAAATAGAAAAGCTTGGCGTGAAGGTGTTCAACACAGTTCACGAGGCTATGGTAGACGCCGACGTTGTAATGGGGCTGAGAATACAGCTGGAGAGACAGAAGAAGGGGCTTTTCCCGAGTATACGGGAGTATTTCCGCTTCTTCGGGATAGATGAAAAGCGGCTGAAATTCGCAAAGCCGGACGCTCTGATAATGCATCCGGGGCCGGTAAACCGCGGGGTGGAATTTTCCTCGGCGGTCGTAGACGGGGAGCAGAGCGTTATAAACGAACAGGTCACAAACGGCGTTGCTGTCAGGATGGCAGTGATGTATTTGCTGACGAGAGGAGGATTTAAGAATGAAGCTTCTAATTAAAAACGGCAGGGTGATAGACCCGGCTTCAGGACTCGATGAGGTGACGGACGTTTTTGTCGATAAGGGCGTCATTGAGGAGATAGGCTGCGATCCGGAGCTTGACGGTGTGGATATGGAGGTTATAGATGCCTCGGGAAAGATAGTTGCGCCGGGGCTTGTGGATATGCACTGCCACCTGCGTGAGCCGGGTTTTGAGTACAAGGAGGATATTGAATCAGGGGCAAGGGCAGCTGCTGCCGGCGGGTTTACCTCGATAGCGTGTATGCCCAACACAAAGCCTGTTATAGACAGCGCCGCCTTGGTATCGTATATAAAAACGAGAAGCGAGGCTGTAGGCTATGCCAACGTATACCCGATAGGCGCTATTTCAAAGGGGCTTGA
>DBQZ01000056.1:0-7960 GCA_002305435.1 Clostridiales bacterium UBA1381 | reverse complement strand
GCAGACGGCGGCTCGATGAACGAGGGCTTTACAGCCACTATGCTCGGACTCAGGGGTATAACGAGAGCCGCAGAGGAGGTCATGGTATCCCGTGATATACTGATAGCCGAGGCGACAAATTCACGAGTTCATATAGCGCACGTTAGTACGAGAGGTTCGGTGGAGCTTGTGCGCCAGGCGAAAAAGAGGGGAGTTATGGTAACGTGTGAGACCTGCCCGCATTATTTCTCCCTCACCGAAAAGGCGTGCGAGGGCTTCAACACCAACGCAAAGATGAATCCGCCGCTGAGAACCGATGACGATATGGCGGCGATAAAGGAAGGTCTTGCAGACGGTACGATAGACGCTATCGCAACAGACCATGCCCCGCATCATATTGATGAAAAGCAGTGCGAATTTGCCGCTGCCATGAACGGTATAATCGGATTTGAAACGGCTCTGGGACTCGGTATAAAATGCCTCGTGGAGCCGGGTGTGCTTACAATAAACGAGCTGATAGAAAAGATGACGATAAACCCGGCGTCCATACTCGGACTTAACAAGGGAACGCTCGGAATTGGCAAACCGGCGGATATTGTGATATTCGATCCAAAGGCGGATTACACGGTTGATGTTTCGTCGTTTAAGTCAAAGGCGAAAAATTCACCGTATGACGGCTGGACATTGGCAGGAAAGCCCGAATACGTAATAATCGGCGGCAAAATGATTGTCAACCAAGGGGTACTCCTGTGAGGCCGCTGGTGCTTTTGACCGGAGGAGCGGTCATTATTGCCAGTATACTTTTTAATAAGATAACAAGCAAGGTCGGGGTGCCGGCGCTTTTGGCGTTCATCGTTTTGGGGATGCTGTTCGGCACGGACGGGATTTTAAAGATACCGTTTGAGGACTATGCTTTTGCCGAGGACGTGTGTATAACAGCCTTGATATTCATAATGTTCTACGGCGGTTTCGGGACGAAGTGGAGCGCTGCCAAACCGGTAGCCCTCCCATCCGTCCTCCTGTCGTCGCTTGGAGTCGTGATAACGGCGGCTCTTACGGGGGCGTTCTGTCATTTTGTGTTCGGGCTTGAGCTTTATGAGGGCTTATTGATAGGAGCGGTGCTTTCATCAACCGATGCCGCTTCTGTATTTTCGGTACTGCGAAATAATAAGCTATCGCTTAAGTACGGCACTGACTCCATGCTTGAGCTGGAGAGCGGATCAAACGACCCGTTTTCATATATGCTCACGCTTTTGATAATCGAATTTATGGGGCGTGATATAAGCGCAGGCTATACGATATTCATGGTGGTGCGTGAGATAAGCGTGGGGCTTTTGTGCGGAGCGGCTGTGGCTGTTTTGGCAGGAGCGTTTTTAAAGCGGTTCAAGTTTAACACTGACGGCCTTGATTCGGTGTTCATGATAGCGGCCGCACTTGTGGGATACGCTCTTCCGACAATGCTCGGCGGGAACGGGTTTTTAAGCGTCTACATCCTCGGCATCCTGCTTGGCAATATGAAGATAGGCAACAAAAAGTCGCTCGTGCACTTTTTTGACGGGGTAACAAACCTCATGCAGATAGCGGTGTTCTTCCTGCTGGGGCTTTTGGCAACGCCGTCTTATATACCATCAACGCTTTTGCTGTCGGTGGCTGTGTTTTTGTTCCTGCTTTTGATAGCAAGGCCGGTTTCGGTTGCGCTCATCCTGCTGCCGTTTAAGGCAAGGCTAAATCAGATAGCCCTTGTTTCGTGGGCGGGGCTTAGGGGAGCGGCGTCGGTTGTGTTTGCGATACTCGTTACAATGAGCAGCGTTTCCACCCAAAATGACGTATACCACGTAACGCTTACCGTGGTGCTGCTTTCGATAGCGATACAGGGTTCGTTCCTGCCGTATATTTCCCGAAAGCTCAATATGATAGACAGCGGCGGCAATGTAATGAAAACATTCAGCGACTATTCCGATGATGAGGACATCCAGTTTATACGCCTTGATATAGACGAGGGTCATAAATGGGTCGGCAAAAGCGTAAAGGAAATATCGCTCATCCCTGGGATGCTTCTGGTGCTTATCCGCCGTGCGGGGAGCTCCGTTATGCCAAACGGCGATACGGTGATTGAAGAAAACGATACTGTCGTGCTTTCGGCGACCGGTTACCGTGACCGAGGGGAGGACAGCATATCAATGCGTGAGGTGGAGATAACGCCGAAGCATAAATGGAAGAATAAAGCCGTGTCGGAGCTGGAGCTTAAGGAAAACACCCTGCTTCTTATGATACGCCGGGGTGAGGAGACGCTTATCCCCAGAGGCGATACACGGATAGAAGAAAACGATATTATAATAGAAGGAATGCTTTAACAGAAAGGATAAAAAATATGTCAGCAGATTTATTGGTACAGAAAATAAAGGAAAAAGGCAACCCCTCAGTGGCCGGGCTTGACCCGAAGCTTGAGTATGTGCCCGAGTATATCCGCACAAAATCGTATAACGAATACGGCAGGACGCTGAGGGCGGCAGCCGAGGCCATATGGGAATTTAACAGGGGGCTTATAGACGCACTTTCAGATGTAGTTCCGGCAGTAAAACCGCAGTCGGCGTTTTATGAGATGTACGGCCTGCCCGGCGAGGAGGTACTCCACCGTACCATTGCCTATGCAAAGGAAAAAGGGCTCTACGTTATCCTTGACGTTAAGCGCAACGATATAGGTTCCACAGCGGAGGCGTATTCGACGGCTTATCTTGGCAAGGTGGAAATTGACGGGGAGATGGTAAGTCCCTGTGATGTGGACTGCGTAACGGTGAACCCGTATCTTGGTACGGACGGCATACTCCCGTTTGTAAACGACTGCAAAAAATATGATAAAGCGATATTTGCTCTTGTAAAGACCTCAAACCCATCCTCGGGAGAGCTTCAGGATGTTCTCTCAGACGGCAAGCCCATATATGAAAAGGTGGCGGAGCTTGTAAATAAGTGGAACGAGGATACAATAGGCTCTTCCGGTTACGGAGCCGTCGGAGCGGTTGTAGGAGCGACATATCCCGAACAGGCAAGCGCAATAAGAAAACTCCTGCCGAACTCATACTTCCTCGTGCCGGGCTACGGCGCACAGGGCGGCGGAGCTAAGGACGTAGTAAACAGCTTCAACGATGATGGATTGGGAGCGATAGTAAACTCCTCACGCGGGATTATGTGTGCGTATAAAAAGGGAGACTGGAGCGAGGAACAGTTTGCCGAAGCGGCAAGAGCCGAAGCGGTGCGCATGAGAGATGAGATTGTAAGCGTGATAAAATAAGGAGGCAGGTATGAAACAGACGCAGCTTTGCACACTTGTGAAAAAATCAGAGCCTATTAAAGGCGTGTTCGACTTCACGGTTGAAGCTCCGGCTATTGCAGCCGAGGCCGAAGCCGGACAGTTTTTGCATATCCTGTGCGGGCGGGGAGTATTTTTGCGCCGGCCGATAAGCATTTGTGATGTACAGGATAAGCTGGTGCGTTTTGTGTTTGAGGTAAAGGGAGAGGGGACACGGGAGCTTTCGGAGTTTTCGGTTGGCGATAAGATAGATATTATAGGCCCTCTTGGACATGGATTTTACGTGGACAATGAAAAGTATAAGCATCCTGCGGTAATCGGCGGCGGTATCGGGATATTCCCGCTTTTGAAGCTGTCACAAAAGCTTTATGAGCCGCTTGTGGTACTCGGTTTCCGTTCTGCGGACAGGGTTATGATGGAAGAGGAGTTTAGGGCTGTATCTGCAAAAACTCTCGTTGCCACCGATGACGGCTCTTACGGGTATGATGGCTATGCGATAGAGTTGCTTGGAAAAGAGCTTATGGAGAGCGAATGTGACGTTATCTACTGCTGCGGCCCCACGCCCCTGCTCAAGGCCGTGCAGTCATTGGCAGCGGAGAAGAATATCGACTGCCAGCTTTCGCTTGAACAGCGCATGGGCTGCGGTATCGGCGCCTGCCTTGTCTGTACCTGCAAGACTACCCATGAAGGCATGGACGAAAATATGCGTGTATGCAAAAACGGCCCTGTATTTGACGCACGCGAGGTCATACTGTGAGCCGGAAAGGAGAAAGCATGGATACAAAGATAAATTTCTGCGGGATAGAGTTTAAAAACCCGATAGTGACCGCTTCCGGAACGTTCGGTTTCGGTGAGGAATACGGCGAATATGCAGACCTGTCCGAATACGGCGGATTCAGCGCAAAGGGGCTTACCCGCACTCCGAGGGCGGGCAATCCGGCGCCGAGAATAGCCGAAACCCCCTCCGGTATATTAAACAGCGTCGGTCTGCAAAATCCGGGCGTTGAATATTTTTCCGAGCATATCATGCCGGAGCTTGCAAAGCTTGACACTCACGTTATCGCCAATATGTCGGGGAATACCGTTGAGGAGTACTGCCAGATGGCAGAGATTCTCTCCGGTACTGACGCTGCAATTATTGAGATGAACGTTTCCTGCCCAAATGTTAAGCACGGCGGCATGGCTTTCGGGACTGACCCCAAGGTCGTGTATGAGCTTACAAAGGCGGTAAAAGCGCATTGCAAAAAGCCGCTTGTTGTAAAGCTGTCGCCGAACGTGACTTCTGTGGCTGACATTGCCAAAAGCGCCGAGCAGGGCGGGGCTGATGGGCTTTCGCTCATAAACACGCTTTTGGGAATGGTCATAGATATTGATGCAAGACGGCCTATACTTAAAAATAACACAGGCGGGCTTTCAGGCCCTGCGGTAAGGCCGGTTGCCGTGCGGATGGTTTATGAGGTGAGCCGTGCGGTGTCCATACCTATAATCGGAATGGGCGGCGTAATGGGCGGACGTGACGTTATAGAGTTCATGCTTGCAGGCGCAAGCCTTGTGGCTCTTGGCACGGGGATGTTCGTAGAGCCTGATATGGTAATACGCACAAAACGTGAAATCGGCGAATATATGCAAAAGCACGGTATTGAACAGCTCAGCTCGATAATAGGGACGGTAGAGATGAATTAAACCGCTTATAAATCGTTTAAAAATAAAATATCTGCTTTGACAAACAAAAAATTGTATGATATAATAATCATATAATGATATAACAGGATAAAACACAACGGTTTGAACTGGAGCAATGACTATGGATAAGATGACAAAAAAAGATTATGAGGTGCTTGATTTTATCTGCGACCGGATAAAGGAATACGGTTATCCGCCAAGTGTAAGAGAGATAGGCAGCGCTGTTGGGCTTTCCTCCTCAGCTACCGTCCACGCAAGGATAAAAAAGCTGGAAAGGCTCGGATTTATAGTCAGGGAACCGCTTAAAAAACGCTCAATGCGTGTCGTCAATTATAAAAATGCTCCGGCGGACCGGGATTTCATGGACGTTCCGGTATATGGGCGTATCACGGCGGGGATGCCGATAGAGGCAATTCAGGAAAACTGCGGCCATTTCATGCTGCCCCTGTCTTTTGCAAGGAACCGTGATATATTCATGCTCCGTGTCGAGGGCGAATCCATGATAAACGCCGCCATCCTGGACGGTGATTATATCATTGTCCAGCAGCAAAACTCGGCCGATAACGGTGACATAGTAGTAGCTATGGTGAACGGCGGTGAGGCGACGGTTAAGACCTTTTATCAGGAGGACGGCCATTTCAGACTTCAGCCGGAAAACGATACAATGATGCCGATAATCGTAGATGAAGTAGAGATTTTAGGAAGAGTTGTGGGCGTGTTCAGAGAGATATAACAAATACAAGCTGCGGAAAAGCCACAGAGGAGGCGTTGTCCGCAGCTTTTTATTTCCCGAAAAATCCTTCCCATGCGCCCAAGAGGGGGGATTTGCCATAATATAAACTAAGCGCATGAGCGTTTAGTGCGGCTGTATTTGGCAGCTTTGACGGAGGGAGGGAAAATTATGGTATGTTATTTAAGATGCGTAAATAATACGTCAAGCCCGCTCATATCCGTAAGGGATGAGACAGCGGTGATATTCAGCGATATAAAACAGCACAAGACGACGCAGTTCATCCCGTATGCGGCGGGGACATCGTATCTTACAGCGACTGACGTTTCGGGGCGGGAAATAGACACCGTGCATTACGGCTTCCTGCCCGGCGAACAGTATACGGTGGAATTTTATTAAACCACACGCTATCACCAAAACAGGCATCCTTTCATAGTATATACTAACGTTGCAAAGAAAGGAGGCCAACGACCATGAGTGAGTGCGGATGCGGAAACGGATGCAACTTCGATCTTGACATGATCCTTTGGGTGCTTATCATTATCGTTATTGTAACTTGCATGTGCAATAACTAAACAAAAAGAACGGGCGGGAGAAGTGATTTTCCCGTCCGTTTTTTTATCAGTGTTCAGCTGAGAGTATCATGGATGCCAGCTCACGCCAGTCGCTTATTTCAACATGCGGGCATGAGGGCGGTTCTTGCTCGGAAAAATAAGGCGACCCTTTGTACCATACGGGGAAAAGCCCTGCATTATAAGAGCCTTCGACATCGTAGACGGCATCGTTTCCCACGTACCATACGTCCTCGGCTGAAAGCCCCGCCTTTATAAGCCCTAAGCGGAATATTTCAGGGAAGGGCTTGCGGAAAAGGTATTCGCTTGTTGCTATTGTAAACTCGAACATCGCCCCGGGGATGTTTTCGCTTATTATCGTTTCAAGCGTGGATTCACGGTAATCGAGGTTGCTTATTACGGCTTTTCGGATGTCGTTTTCTTCCAAAAAGTCCAAAAACTCACCTACACCGGGGGTAGGGCCGAACTCGACCGCCCCTTTCCAGAACATTTCCTCTATCTCCGTGTAGCTTACGTCAAACTCCAGATGTGCGGCCTCCGCCATATAGCGGAAGAGGCAGCGTATGCTTGGTTCCTGGTTTGACTTTGGCGTGATATTGAGCTTTGCACGCAGGCTGCGAAACTCCTGAGCCAATGACTGCGGAGTTACCCCTCTCGGATGGGTCAGCGAGCAGGCGAGAATGGCGGAGAATGTTTTCTCAAGGTCGTACGGCGATTCCCAAACGAGGGTCTGGCCGTAGTCGAACATTATCATTTTTGGTTTTTTCATGGTTAGAATATCCTCACTCTTCCTCGGTTATATACTGCGCTATTTTCTCTATCGTGCGGATAGGCGCATCCTGTGCTGTACCCCATTCCATATCCTGATTGCGGTAATCAAACTTTAGCGTAAATTTGTGAATATCCTCCTGTATGCGGCTAAGCTCCGCTTTTTCCTTTTTGAACAGCGCCGCAAGAAATTCCTCCGACCCTCTTGTGCGGCCGCACATATCTGCTAAACGGCTAAAATGCGGCAGGCAAAGCCCTTTCGAGCGTTCAAATTTTTCCTTAAAATTGGGATCGTTGTTCCACAGATATATCACAACGTCCATGTAACGGTTCATGGTGTAATCGATTTTTTTGCATATCATGCAGCCGTTTTCGACCTTTGCAAGAGTTTGCGAAAGCTCGCCGGCGGCGGTGTTCTTTTTGAAAAGCCCGCCTTTTGACTGCGAGGTGACGGCTTTTTCATGCTTATCCATTTTCTTTCGTATTTCCTGCAGATGTGTATCAAGCACGAGAGCCAGACTCAGCTTATTCGGGACTGCGAACATCAGGCGGTAGTGATGGCGGCAGTAGCCGATGTCGTTTGATTCCACCCGGTAATCAGGTTCCATCATTGCTGCTCCGAGAGCGTAGTCCACGCCCTCTTTCTCCAATTTGCGCTCAAGGACGCACAAAGGGCATTCACAGTCGGTATCGTAGGCTTCGTTTACCGGTATTGTGTATATCTGTTCTTTCATTACATGATCCTCCCCTAAACTTATTTAAGCAGTTTGCTTATCGGTATAATTATATAACTATTTATGGCAAAAGTCAATTTCATAAACAGAGTAAAAAAAGTGAAAAAAACACTAAAAAAAGTGTTGACAAATAAAAAATCCTGTGGTATAATGATAATGTTCTTGCGGGAGTGGCTCAGTGGTAGAG
>DBQZ01000063.1:3515-7108 GCA_002305435.1 Clostridiales bacterium UBA1381 | reverse complement strand
GTTAATCTTGCGATAACTTTTGCCCAGACGGGCGCTAAGGTGCTTCTTATGGACTGTGATTTGCGCCGTGCAAGAGCGCATAGGATGCTGGCGATGAAGAATGAAATCGGCATTTCCGACATATTGGCAGGTATGGATACGTATGATAAGGCTGTAAAGCAGTCGCCTCTTGCTCCGGGAGTGGATATTCTCACCGCCGGTCAGATACCGCCGAACCCGTCGGAGCTTCTTGTTTCGCNNCCGCCGGTAACGCTTGTGGCAGACTCAACATCTATGAGAAATTATGCCGACGGTTATGTGGTGGTTTTGAGGGAAAATTATACGCCGAAAAAACTGCTTGAAGAAACCGAAGAGCGGCTAAATCTCGCGGAAGCGCGGATATTGGGCTACGTCGTTTCCGGCGTGGGGGCGGAAGGCTCTTACGGCGGGTACCAGTATAAATATCAATATAAGTACGGATATAAATATGGGGATTAGGAGGATATGTAATGGCAGCAAATACTAAAACACCTGTTCCTGATGATACTATAGATCTTCTGGAATTAGGCAGGGTACTACTGCGGAGATGGTGGGTAATAGCGACGTGCGCTATTATCGGCGCAGTAGCTGCACTGCTGGTAACGATGTTCCTTATCACTCCGAAATATACCTCTAACGGCGCATTGTACGTTTCAAGCAGTACGACAACGGTCGAAATAACACAGGGAACGCTTACAGCATCTGCGCAGCTTGCGGAAACGTATGCAGAAATACTGCAGAGGCGAAGCTTTCTGGAAACAATATCCGCTTCCATGGACAACAAATACAGCCCCGCCCAGTTGGGGGCTATGATAACCGTGCAGCCGGTAAACGAGACGGAGATTCTTGAGGTTACGGCTACAAGCGAAAATGCGTTTGACTCCTATTGGATAACGGATCAGATACTTAAAAATGCTCAGAAAGAGCTTTTGGATATTATAAAATCCGGTTCTGTTGAAATTGTGGACGAGGCGCTTTTGCCTACTGCCCCTTCATCACCGAGTACTAAGAAGAATACGCTCCTTGGCTTTGTCGGAGGTGCAGTAGCCGCAGCAGCAGTCCTTTTGGCTCTGCATATGCTTGACACGAGAGTTCACAGTGCCGACGAGGTACGGGCGAAATTCAAGCAGCCCGTATTGGGCGAAATACCCGACTGGGAAAAGGTGGATACTAAATAGTTATACAAACCGCTTGTGTCACGCAAGCGGTTTTTTGAATAAAAAATGACCCCCAAAATACTGATGTTTTGGGGGTCTTGGAGTTTTATCTCGTAACAATATCAACGGGAACGTTGAATATCTTTGCCACCTTTAAGATGGTGTCGATATGTCTGCCGGTCGCAGCTGCGAAATGGTGGGTAGGACCGCATTCGCTCCAGCGTGTCACAAATTCTCTTGCGCCGCAGGTAAATCTCGTTCTCATGTTCGTATCGCCGAAGGAGAGGATCTTGCCCTCTTCGTTTACGCCCTCAGCTACGATAAACTTGAAGTTTCCGTCGCCGTCCTGAGTGATTGCAAGGTAGGTAACAGGGCCGGTGTATGGATAGAACTGTGTGAGGTAACCGCCGCCTGTTTTGCCGTGGAATACCTTTACTATCTTCATTGTCGGCTTCTTGTCGGAAATGTCAGCATCGCCTGAACCGCTGTGGCCTATGATTGCAATATCATCGTTGAAATCTATAGAGTACATCTCAGCAAGCTGGCCTGTGCCGGAAATAGTCTTAAGGATGCTCATAGCCATAGCAACCTTCATATCGCCCTCAACTGCGCAGGCAGTTCCCTGCTTTATCAGCATTGAGAATGCGGGGATAAGCATACTGTCAAGTACGCCGGCTTTGCCTGTAGCGAATCCGTCGTAATGGGAAGCGATAAGGCCGAGTTTTTCGTCCTTTACCCACTGCTCAAAGGCAACAACGTACTTTGCCATTTCCCAAACTTCTTCAATGCTGCCGCCGCCTTCTATATCGAAGGTGTCGAGGATGTCCTGAGCCTTTGCACGGATAGCGTCCTCATCTGTGATGTTATCGGCGATAGCCCACATCTTTTCCCAGTCAAACTGCTTTGTGTACAAGTGCATTCTTCTGTAGAGGTTTGACTCGTCTATGTAAAGATCCATCATGCCGGGATAGGGTCTGCCTATCTGGGCGATGTTTGTATCTCTGAAACGTCTTCTTGTCTGAGCAGCACGGCACCATTCGTCAATTTCCTTCTGTACGCCGGGATCTCCGCCCTCAACAACGCCGGTTATTACAGCGTGGCGTTTGCCGTATCTTTCAAGGTCGGCAACCATTTCGCCGACAGCGCCGCAGGCGTAGCCTTCGCCGAGCCATGAAGCGATGTCTGTATGGTCGTAATCAAGCGCCTTGAGCTTCTGGATATTTACCAATACTACAGGCACGTCCAGATCCTTTACAGCCGGAAGCATATTGTAGGAAGTGGCATAGGTCAAAAGCTGTAAAAATACAAGGTCAACATCCGCTGCACGGAAAAGATCCCCCGCAGCCTGTGACTGCTCCTTAGTTGTAACCATGCCTCCGTCTATGATTTCCACCGTGTCGGGAAGCGTTTTCTTAAACGCCGCATACTGCGCCTCAAATTCCGGCACAAGCGACGGGAACTGCGGCAGGTATGCTCCCAGAGCTATGGAGAATACGCCGATCTTCGCTTTCGTGTTCACTAACATAATTTCTTGCTCCTCTCAAAATTTTTTCGCAAGCGTCAGACGCCCCGTGCGGAAAGGTTGCATTTTCCCGCAACTATATATCTATTATAACACCAAAAGCAAGCTGCGGTCAAGATGTTTTGTAAATTTTTTTGGAAACACTCCCTTATTTTTTGACGTTTATTTAGCCAAGTTTTACATACACAGCCTTGACAGTAGAGCTGCTTTATTGTAAAATATTTATATGAAAACCATTTATGAGGAGGGAGCTAAATGAAAAAATTTATCGTATCCTTATTTTTTGCAATGATAATAACGACTCTCACGGCAGCCGCCGAGGGCGAGTGGCAGACGTTTGAAAACGGCGACGGCACGCTCACTATCAACGGCTATATCGGCGAGGAAAAGCATATCACCGTGCCTGCCTCAATCGGCGGTATGCCGGTTTCCGATATTGCTCCGACATCGCTTTTTGAAGCGTCCAAAACGGCTGAAAGCTTTGCAATAGAGCCGGGCGTGGATTTCTTGAGCGAGGAGGGCGGTGTGCTTTACTGGGCGCCGTACGATGACGTGCCGGAGCAGAAGGTCGTATTTGCGTACCCGAAGGCCTCGCCGAATGAGGAGTATTACGTGCCGGATTACGTGCGTGACTTTGAATGGGACGTTTGCGCCGAGGCGGTATCGCTGAAGCGGTTGTCGCTGCCGACACGGCTTGTAAGCATAAGCGACCGTGCCTTTGCCGACTGCACAGCATTGGAGGAGATAGAATTTCGCGGGGATTTCTGTCTGCCGTTCGGCGAATATCTCGATGAGGAGGGGAATTTCCGGGACGAGGCTACCGGCTATTACACCACGGGCGGCCTGCGTATCGGCGAAAGAGCCTTCTCCGGCTGCACCTCTCTTAAAACGCTCGT
>DBQZ01000063.1:0-3384 GCA_002305435.1 Clostridiales bacterium UBA1381 | reverse complement strand
ACAGCGAGCAGCAAACCTCTCAGCCCTCCGGCGAACAGCCCTCCGACTGGGCAATCCCCGAGGTAAATGCGGCACGTGTAAACGGCCTTGTTCCGGCGGAGCTTGATTCGGGCTATACTAAGCCGATAACACGGCGGGAATTTTGCCTGCTCGTCTCAGCCTATGCTGATAAGCTGGGCATAGAGGAGGGGGAGACGCAGGTTTCGTTCTCCGATACAGCAGATACGGCGGTACTTCGGGCGGCGGCACTCGGTGTCATTAACGGCTATCCTGACGGCACGTTTGCCCCCGACAGCTTCATCACACGCAGTGAAGCGGCAGCTATGCTCTCACGAACCGCCGCCCTTACCGGCGACAGCCCGAACGCCCCGTATTCCGGCTTTGACGATGAAAACCTGTTCGGCTGGGCGGAGGAGAATATCGAGTTCATATCCTGCTGCATAGATACGAGCGGCGCAAAGGCCGTTATGGGCGGAGTCGGTGACAACCTCTTCGATCCGGCAGGTAATTACACACGGGAGCAGGCGATACTGACGTTCCAGAGATTGTACCGCTATGTGGAGGGTGTAATCCGCCCCCTTTATCCGGGCGAAACTCCGGTTGAGCTGTCGAATTACATCTGGGTGAGCTTTGACGGCAAGCAGCTACATTTTTCCAACATATCCTCAACGGAGGATCATACGCTGTATGTGATGATTCCGGGCAATCCCGATTATTCCGGCGTTGTTAAAAGCGACATCATAACGCCGGTAAACGGTGAAATTACGTACGATATATCCGAGATTGAAAGCGGCCATTACGAGGTGAGGCTGCGCCAAAGCAACGTACTGGTAGCATCCGCCCCGATAAAACCGCCGGCTGTCCCGGGGATATTTTCCGCCCCGCCCTCGTCTGCGCCGACCACCTTTGTCGATATCTTCAAGGATAACGACCACGGCTACCTGATGCCGTATCCGGCGTACGAGCATAATAAGACGATGTTCGACGAATACACGCCGCCCGCAGACGGCGAATATTTAGAGCCGACAGAAAGAGCGCAGTGCGATGATCCCGAAATTGCAGCTCTGGCAGCCGAAATCACCGCAGGGCTTACGAGCGACTACGATAAGGCGGCTGCCGTCTATGACTGGCTTGGGGAAAATATCGCCTATGATTATGAAACGTATAGCGCTCGGGCAGACCGCCCGCAGGATGCAATCTCCGTTCTTGCGCAGCGGATGGCTGTATGTGATGGCTACTCAAGCCTTGCTGCCGCCATGCTGCGTTCGCAGGGGATACCGACAAAGCGTGTGCTCGGATGTCCTATTGTAAACTACGGTCTTGGACAGACGGACGATTATTGGATATATCTTCTGATGAACTGCGGCGATGAGGAGAATCAAATATACCTCCCCGCATATCACGCATGGAACGAGGTTTGGGTCGGCGACCGCTGGATCATAATGGACGCTACGTGGGGACGTGTGCAGGATAGTGAAAACTGGGACGATTTCTACACCCAGCGCGACTATTTCGACCCTTCGCTCTGGCGGTTCTCCTACTCGCATATAATAATCGATTATGGCGGTGAAATACCGCTCTATCAATAAGCGGCAGTACCGCCTGTGGTTTTGCAGGCGGTATTTTTATGCTGAAAACGTGACATATCTGACAATTTCGACAAATTTTTGTTACAAATATATAAATTTTAGCGCACATTATATAAAAACCACTTGACGGTTTTGCCTTTTCGGTGTAAAATAATATTAAGAATAACTGCGGCACGAGTCCGCAAATAAAAACAAAGGAGGATAGGTTTGTTATGGAAAACTTTATCCAGAATTATGCGCCGTTTACGGTGCTGGCAACGGCGGTTATTGCGCTGCTGTTTGCTGCGTACAAGTTCGTATCGGTTAAGAAAATGCCCGAGGGCAGCCAGCTGATGTCGTCTATTTCAGCCAAGATACGAAAGGGAGCTATGGCGTACCTTAAACGTCAGTACAAGACGGTGGGGGTTTTCTTCATTGTTATGGTCGTTATACTTGCGGCGTTGGCAGCTGCGGGAATGCTCACATGGTTTGTGCCGTTTGCATTTGTGAGCGGCGGCTTTTTCTCAGGGCTTTCGGGCTTTGTTGGAATGAAGATAGCTACATACGCAAACACACGTACAGCCTGCGGAGCGCAGAAAGGGCTGAATCACGGATTGAAGATAGCGTTCTCCTCAGGTACGGTTATGGGCATGACAGTCGTAGGACTGGGGCTTTTTGATATAAGCGTCTGGTTCTGCCTGCTGAAATTCGTGTTCGGTCTGGGTGTTGAGGATATAATGTCGGCAATGCTTACCTTCGGTATGGGTGCAAGCTCGATGGCTCTGTTCGCCCGTGTCGGCGGCGGTATCTTCACAAAGGCTGCCGATGTCGGCGCTGATTTGGTGGGCAAGGTAGAAGCCGGCATCCCAGAGGACGATCCCCGAAACCCCGCTGTTATCGCCGATAACGTTGGCGATAACGTAGGAGATGTAGCCGGTATGGGAGCGGATTTGTATGAATCATACGTAGGCTCGATAATCTCCTGCGGCGCACTTGCAGCCTCTGCCGGACTGGGACTCTACGGCGTACTGCTGCCGATGCTTATCTCCGGTATAGGCATACTTTCGTCTATATTCGGTACGTTCTTCGTAAGTACGAAAGAAGGGGCGAACCAGAAATCATTGCTTGGCTCGCTAAGACGGGGAACGTATACCGCCTCGATATTGGCGGCTGTTTTAAGCGGCGTGCTTATATGGTTCCTGCTGCCGGAACAGCGGGGTGTATTCTGGGC
The DNA here is from genome assembly GCA_002305435.1 of Clostridiales bacterium UBA1381. Taxonomy (GTDB): domain Bacteria; phylum Bacillota; class Clostridia; order UBA1381; family UBA1381; genus UBA1381. The sequence continues at coordinate 585 of DBQZ01000063.1, read as the reverse complement.
GGTAATCTCCGGACTTGCAGCCGGCGTTCTTATCGGCTTTTTCACCGAATACTACACCTCCGACTCCTATAAGCCGACACAGCGTCTTGCAGCATCCTCTGAGACGGGAAGTGCAACGATAATAATCGACGGTCTGGCTCTTGGAATGTTGTCAACGGCAATACCGGTAATAATTATCGGTATCTCGGTGCTTATAAGCTACTTTGCAGCAGGCGGAATGGAGAGCTTCAATCAAGGCTTGTACGGCGTCGGACTCTCAGCCGTTGGAATGCTTTCGACACTCGGCATAACGCTTGCAACGGACGCTTACGGCCCGGTGGCGGATAATGCCGGCGGTATAGCGGAAATGGCAGGGCTTGACAAATCCGTGCGCACGAGAACTGACGCCCTCGACTCCCTCGGAAACACAACAGCCGCAACCGGCAAGGGCTTTGCGATAGGTTCGGCGGCTCTTACGGCGTTGGCTTTGATAGTTTCGTATACGGACGAGGTAGAAGCTCTGGGAATGACGCTGAATCTAAGCCTCACAAACCCAACGGTACTGATAGGACTTTTCGTTGGTGCAATGCTGCCGTTTTTGTTCAG
>DBQZ01000078.1:7540-8665 GCA_002305435.1 Clostridiales bacterium UBA1381 | reverse complement strand
TTAGCTGCTCGGGAGTCAGGCGGAACTCGTCCTCCTCCTTCGTCTCTATCGTCACCGGAACGCCGCCTGCCATTATCGTACACGGCTTATAGCAGACAAAGCTCGGTTCGGGGATCAGCACCTCGTCGCCGGGGTTTATCACGGAGCGGATCATCATATCTATCGCTTCACTTCCGCCGACTGTTACGAGAATCTCCGTTTTAGGGTCGTAGCTTACGCCGAATTTCCTCTGGGAATAGCGGTCGATCTCCTCCCTGAGCTCCAAAAGCCCGGCGTTTGCCGTATAATGCGTGCGTCCCTTTTCAAGGGAATATATTCCCTCCTCACGCACTGCCCACGGCGTTACGAAATCCGGTTCGCCAACGCCCAATGACACAGCCCCGTCCATCTCGTTTACCACATCGAAAAATTTACGTATGCCGGAGGGCGGCAGTCCCGTCACCACCGGCGAAAGCAGCTTATCGTAATCCATCATAGCGTTATCACCTGTCTCGTATCCTTTTCGTTCTCCTCGAATACGATCCCTTCCTCTTTATATTTCTTCAGTACAAAATGCGTCGCCGTGCTTATTACCGAATCCATCGGCGCAAGCTTTTCCGCAACGAACAGGGCGACCTCCTTCATCGTCCTCCCCTCTATCGTAACGCCCAAATCGTAAGCGCCCGACATCAGATAAAGCGATTTTACCTGAGGATATTTATATATGCGCTCGGCTATCTTGTCAAAACCCTCGCCCCTCTGGGGAGTTACTCTGAGATCTATAAGAGCCGTTACCACCTCGCGCTCCGTCTTGTCCCAGTTGACTATGGTCTTATAGCCGACAATCACCCCGCTTTTTTCCAAGGCGCGGATTTTCTTTTCAAGCTCCTCCTCGGACAGCCCGAGCATTTGCGCTATCTGGGCATGAGATGCCCGTGCGTTCTTCTTTTCCAGCAATGATAGGATTTCTTCCATTTTATTTCCTCCCGTCGTCCGAATACAGCCGGATAGTATAGTAAGTTACACTATATTATACAACATATCTGCGGGAAATGCTATAGTTTTTTTGAAATTTTTTTGATTTTTTTAAAAATCGGAGACTACCTTCCATTTTGGGGTATTTTGTCTTGACAAGATAATAACAAT
>DBQZ01000078.1:449-7524 GCA_002305435.1 Clostridiales bacterium UBA1381 | reverse complement strand
TACTTATCGGCGCAGTATTTACAGGCGGGGCGGTTTTCGCCAAAAGCGGGTCTGAAATGATTGAGGCTGTATATGACAACATAAAAATCTTCATAGACGGGGAACAGCTCGACCCACGGGATGCAAACGGCCAGCAGGTGGAACCGTTCATCTACAACGGCACAACATACCTCCCCGTTCGTGCAGTCGGCGAGGCCATCGGCAAGGACGTCAGCTGGGACGGCGTGGAAAAGGTAGTATACCTTGGCGCAAAGCCCGGCGGTGAGGAAAACTGGCTCTCCGTCTGCGGCCCATATCAGTACACAAAAGGCGAGGAGTACCGTCTTACAGACAACAAATACTTCACAATGTCCGGTCAGAAATACACAAACGGCTTCGTTCTTGAAGCAAACGCATGGTATGACCACAAGGCGGAGGCTCTGTTTAACCTTAACGGCAAATACAGCTCCCTTACATTCACAGCAGGCCACATAGACGGCTCCGGCGACAGGAACGCCACCCTCAACGTCTACCTTGACGGCATTATCGCCTACACGACCGAGCTTGGGTATGACGATGTCGCAAAGCCTATAACCGTTCCCCTGAACAACGCTTTGCAGATGAAGATAGAAATCGTTGGAATAGACCTTAACGTAAACATTCAGGCAGGCGTTCAGTACGGCTTCTCAGAGGGCATATTCAGCTGATTACAAAGCCCCAACAAAACAAACGCCGCCGAAACCCGCATAAAATGCAGGCTTCGGCGGCGTTTGTTTTACCGGCACATTGATATAAAATACCGCAGAAGCGCCATATTCGCCTCATCATTTTTATAAAGATGCTCAAGACTCCACTGTACGCCAAGGCAGAACGTCCCGCTTTTAGCGGCAGCAGCTTCAATAAGCCCGTCCTCCGAATACGCCAGCGGCGCCAAAAGCGGCGAAAGCTCCTTTATGCCCTGGTGGTGGACGCTGTTTACCGAAATTTCCCCACAGCCCATAACGTCAGCCAAAATCCCCTCAAGCCTCACCTTATGCGCCCCCATATTAAACGGCGGTGACTGCATATGCGATACGATTGACGGCCGCTGTGACGAGAGATCCTGATAAAGCGTGCCGCCGAGCATTACGTTGAAAATGTGAAGCCCACGGGATATGCCAAGGCACGGTTTATCGCTGTCTATACATATTTCCAGAAGCCGCTTTTCCATCTCGTCCCGCCTCTGGGACGCCCTCCCGCACTGGGGCAGGGCAAATTCCCCGTAGATGAACGGATCGACATCCTGTCCGCCGGTGAACAAAAACCCGTCAAGCATCCTCACCAGCTCAAAAAGCTCCCTCTTGTCGGTCGTGAGCGGCAGCATAAGCGGAACGCCTCCCGCCGCTTCTATGCACTCCATATTCTCCGGGTGCATTACGTACATCTGCTCCTTTTCGTCATAAGACGGCAGTACGCCTATTTTCGGCTTCATCACATACCGCCCCGCTTTCCGAAAATATCAAGAAGCTCCTCAATCTTTTCTATCCTGCGCTCCGCCTCCGGAGCCTCGCCGAAACCGTAGGCTGCATGGATAAACCCGACTCCCGCATCATGCGCCGCCTTCATATCCCCTGCTGTATCGCCGACATAAACGGGCGAGGAAAGATTGTTTCTCTCTACAACCAGGCGGATATTCTCGCCCTTTGATTTTCCTGTGCGTTCGGCGTATTCATAATCGAGGAAATATTCCCCAAGTCCATGAGCCTTGAAGAAGGCCTCGATATATCCATCGCCGCAGTTGCTGACGATACAGAGCTTATATTCCTTTGAAAGCTCCCGTATAACCCTCTCGACTCCCGGATACAAAACCCCGCCCCTTTCCGACAGGGGGCCGCACTCGAAACGGGCGCAGTCACGGGCAATCCTCCCCGCTTCTTCCAGCGGAAGCTCCGGCAGCATCATGCGTGCTATATCGTCTATCAAAAGCCCCATCCCCTTGTAGAAATCCTCGGGGACGAGCGTTTTTTCAACGCCCAATTCACCAAGGCGGGTATTCCACGCCATACATATCGTGTCACAGGCATTCCACAGAGTGCCGTCCAAATCAAACAGTATACTTTTCATTGTCAAATTTTCCTTTTTCTGCATAAATTATATCGGTATTCCCCATCAAATTTTTTCGGAGGTGATATTATGCCGGAATACGACAGGAGAGCTGCCGTCCAGTACGCCGTACGCTGGGCATACGGCCGCAATCCCGACTTCTACGATTTCTCCGACCTCGGCGGCGACTGCACAAACTTCGCCTCGCAGGTCATCTTCGCCGGCTGCGGCGTGATGAACTTTACGCCGACTTACGGCTGGTATTACGTAAGCCTTAACGAACGCGCCCCCGCATGGACAGGGGTGAATGAGCTGTACCGCTTCCTCGTCTCAAACCGAGGCCCCGGCCCCCGTGCTACGGAGGTTGAGCTCTCACGGGCCGAGCCGGGGGATGTTATCCAACTCGACTTCGGCGGCGACGGCAGGTTTGACCATTCACCGGTCGTGGTAAGAGTCCTCTCGCCAACGCCGCCGGGGATACTTGTGGCAGCCCATTCATCGGATGCACTGTTCAGACCGCTTTCAAGCTACAACTACCGCTCGCTTCGCTGCCTGCATATTACGGGCTGTTCCCCGTCCGGAGAATAAGGATACCGTACAACCATATTTTATCAAAAAAGCGGGCTTATGTCAAAGCATATTAAATGAACATTCTGTAAATAAAAAACCGTCTGCACACCAAAACAGGTATACAGACGGTTTCTCTCTTATCGTTCCTCTTACCGCTGCCAGCGGCCGCTTATCCCGCACGGCAGAGCCATGCCCTTTTTATATTCCATCGAAAGACCTATCTCATCCGCTTCCGCCCTGCCGCCGAACCGCTTCACAAGCGAAAGCTCCAGAACGTTTCTTATAACCGATATTCCAAGCCCCGTGGTATAGGAATTAAGCAGGAAAAACAGCGGCTCATCCGCCATTATCTTCATACAGTCGCAAATCAAGGGATATAACTCGTCCTCTATCTTCCACACCTCGCCGCCGGGCCCTCTGCCGTAGGAGGGGGGATCCATGATTATCGCATCATACCGGTGACCTCGCCGTGCTTCACGGGCGACGAACTTCTTCACATCGTCAACGATATACCGAACCGGCGCATCCCCAAGCCCTGAGGATACCACGTTCTCCTTAGCCCACGTGACCATCCCCTTAGATGCGTCAACGTGCACTACCTCAGCCCCTGCTGATAAAGCCGCCACAGTCGCCCCGCCCGTATAGGCGAAGAGGTTTAGCACCTTGACGGGCTTTTTTGCGTTTTTTATAATATCCCCGAACCAGTCCCAGTTGACCGCCTGTTCGGGGAAGAGTCCCGTATGCTTAAATCCCATCGGCTTAATGTTGAACGTAAGCCCCTTGTATGTTATCTGCCACCTCTGGGGGAGCTTTGTGTAAAATTTCCATTTGCCGCCGCCGGAAGAGGAGCGGAAATATTTTGCGTCCGAGGAGTTCCACAGATCCTTTATCTGCCTGTCGCTCCAAACCGCCTGCGGTTCGGGACGGCGCAGAAGGTATTTGCCCCAGTATTCGAGCTTCTCCCCTGAGGACGCATCCACAAGCCGGTAATCACTCCAGCCGTCTGCAAGCCACATAGCCTAAGCCTCCTTCCCGGCGCATACGAGCTTTTGCGCCGATTTTTTCGTTAAGGTTATTATACCATACAAAAGCCGCCCTTGCAATGAAAATTTTATGAATTTTCTGTAAAACCCCAGCTCCCCTAAAAACAGCGTCAGTTTTTGTCACAGAGGCTGTATTTTATAAAAAAACGAATATAAATTCACCGCATTTTTTACTTGATTATTTGAATCTTTTATGCTATAATGACAATAAGCACAGTATATTATCACTGAAATTTATTAAACAAAGCCTAAAAGTGTGCAATAACGAAATTCTGCCCCTGCATGAAAATGCAGAATCGGAGATATTTTTGCCGCTTTCCGGCTGCAAAATAAGGAGGGAAACATAATGACATATGCGGACGTTTTCAACAAGGTGAAGGACACCGTTATCGGGAAGGACACCTCGGAAATCGAGGACATGGCCGTTCAGGTCGAAATCACCGGCGAGGGTGAGGGAATTTTCTACATACAGGTACAAAAGGGCGATGTTTTCGTGGAGCCCTACGATTACAAGGATAACTGCGCCGTTATCAGGATACCGTCGGCTGAGCTGTGCCGCATATGCAACGGGGAAATAGATTTTATGACGGCCTTTACTCTCGGACGGCTTGAAATATTCGGCGACGGAAAAAAGGCCTCCCAGCTTAAAAAGCTGTTCAGAAAACAATAACCGCTAAAACCCCGTTTCGGGGAACAGCGGGCATACCGGAGCTTTTTCGGTGTGCGGAAAGGTTATGACAATATGAGCTATGAAAAATCCTGCGGAGGGATAATTGTCCGCCGCGGACTCGGTGATACCGAATACCTTGTTATATACAACCAAAAACCCGGCGCCACCGGCCACTGGGGCTTCCCCAAGGGTCACACGGAAGAGGGTGAGACGGAGCTTATGACTGCCAGACGGGAAATATTTGAGGAAACCGGGCTGTCGCCGGAATACGTTCCGGGGTTCCGTGTGGTAAGCTCCTATTCGCCGCGGGATGGCGTCGAGAAGGATGCTGTATACTTCCTGTTCATGGACAGGGGCGAGGAGGTAGAGCTTCAGGCTTCAGAGGTGTCCAAATACGCCTGGGCGGACTTGGACTCTGCGGAAAAACTCCTGACATTCGACGACGACCTTCTGCGTGAGGCAGCAAGGTTTATCGCCGAAAATGAGCTTCCGCTGTAAAAACGATACGTAAAACACCGCCGGTGTATCCAGTGTGATATTCCGGCGGTGTTTTTTTGCAGAAGAAAAAAACCGCCCCTTTAGACGGGTGCTCGTAAGACAGTAATTCTAAAAAATTACTAATTTACGGCATCTGTCTGGCAGGGTTGGAAAACAACAATGAAAAGAACGATGTCGAGTCGAAAGACTTAGCATCGTTCTTTTTCTATCTCAAAATCATTGAAATTACGGAGGTTTTTATGAAGCACCTATTATCTTGTGAATTTAACATGGATACCGCCTGTGTAGAGCTGAAGTTTTCGGATGGCAGCATGATTGCCATTGATACCATTGCTGTTGAAAACGAGGTCGCAGACAATATGTATCAGCGGTCAGGGCTTGATTATCTCATCTACAATGACCCGCTTGCATACGCCGATTTGGTACTGAACGGCAATCCCGAAGCCTATCTAAAGGCAGTAACAGAATATAAACCGCTTGATTGATTTTCACACGCTCCAAGGTAATCTTGGGGCGTGTTTTCAAAAATGTTACACTTTAACGAGATGAATTTTGCTGTACTATCTTGAAGAAATAGTGGAAACCGTGTATAATAATATGTGGACACACATCGAGTGTACTTGCAAGAGAAATTCAAATTTAAGGAGAACAAAAATGCAATTATCTAAGATTGAGAAAAACGGTATTGCATGTGCCGTTGTAAATAGTAATGAGTTGGTCATTACGGATGCACAATCTGCTTTGGATGTGCTGATGTCTGCCAAATACGATGTTGGCACCAAAAACATCGTTATCGACAAAAATCTGATTGTTGAAGATTTCTTCATCCTCAGTAAAGGTCTTGCAGGAGAGATTTTACAGAAGTATGTGAACTATGGCGGTCGCATCGCAATTTACGGTGATTACTCACATTACACAAGCAAACCTTTGAAAGACTTTATCTATGAAAGCAATAAAGGCAAAGATGTTTTCTTTGTTGCAACACAGGATGAAGCGGTTGATATGTTGACTCGTTGAATAGAAATATGAGGAGAAAGAATAATGGATAAATCAAAAAAGAAAGAACTCTTGTCCGAATGGAAAGAACGTCATCCTGTAATGGGCGTGTTTTCTGTAAAGTGCATTGAAACTGGAGAGCTATTCTTTGATAGTTCTCGTGATGGCAGTACATGGTTTAATCGTCATAGCTTTGAGTTAAATAGCGGCAACCATAGAAACAAGAGATTGCAGGAGCTTTGGAACAACTATGGTGAAAAAGGGTTCGAATTTTTCACTGTTAGTGAACTTGAATACGAAAATATGTCGGATGTGAAAGCCAGCGATTTAAAGGATCTACTGGAATTGTGTTTCCTTGAAAATCCGTCAGCAAGAAAATTGTAAGAAGTTTCAGAAATACCACATAAATCAGTTTGGGGTGATGAGGGTAAATGCCAGATAACAGAAACCGGCTGCGGCCGAAGCAGATAAAATTCTTTGTGAATGACAAGGAATATGAACTGATAAGAAAGAAAATGGCACAGATGGGAACGGACAACATGAGCGCCTATATTCGCAAAATGGTAATTGACGGGTATGTTGTAAATTTGGATTTGCCCGAACTCCGTGAGCTGACTTCCAAGATGAAAAGGATCGCCAACAGCGAAAACCAAATTGCCAAGCGTGTCAATTCCACCGGCAATATTTACGAAGCAGATATTGAAGAAATCAAAAAGAACCAGGAGGAAATCTACGAGGAAATCCGAGAAATTCTCACATCACTTTCTAAGATAAAGTGATGTTCAGCTCCGCAGGAGCGCAGCCGATTTTGAAAAAATCGTTAAAGGGTTTGGGATGTTGCCCAACAAGTTTTTGCAAAAGGCAGCGGCGCTGAAATTTGCAAAAAGCACGATGTGTGTCCACACGTGCACTGCTTGCCAAGTATGTTGCGACATACTGGCAAGTGTGCAAAGTGGGTACCGCCGTGCCCTGCTTGCCAAGTCTGAAATCGCAGAGTGTATGTACACCTGCTGTGCTTGCTATTCATCATTCCCCATAATAGCAAGTGCCATTTCCTAAATGGAAATCGGCGGCAAACGCAAGCAGAAAGTACATATCGAGTATGACCTTGTTGGCTACATTCCCGTGGATGAACTGATAAAAGCGGAACAGGCATGACCGAAATCATGCCTGTTCCAAGAAATTCAAATATTACTGTTTTACGACCACCGAGCATTCGGAGCGGTCTTTTTACTTA
>DBQZ01000078.1:214-391 GCA_002305435.1 Clostridiales bacterium UBA1381 | reverse complement strand
CAGTATCAGCGAGATAAGCATAGCTCCCCAAAGGAAGATGTTCTGCTTCTTTATCGTGAATATCGAACCAACCTTAGAACGCAGGTTCATCGAGTGGAATACCTCGGCATTTGCCATTGTCAGAAACGCCATCGTCATACCGTCGGCGCTGTTTGCAAAATGCGCCCAGAAATTCTC
>DBQZ01000078.1:0-184 GCA_002305435.1 Clostridiales bacterium UBA1381 | reverse complement strand
TATTACCTGCACGCCCATGCCGTTTGAGAACAAGCCCTCACGCTTCGGACGGGGCGGCTGTTCCATAACGTCTGCCTCTGCTTCCTCCATGCCAAGGGCAAGCGCCGGGAAGCTGTCTGTGATGAGGTTTATCCACAGAATATGAACAGGCTGCATGATTGTAAAGCCCATCATCGTCGCTACG
>DBQZ01000142.1:718-3720 GCA_002305435.1 Clostridiales bacterium UBA1381 | reverse complement strand
ATCGACCGTATGATAGCGATGCACATCTCGCCGGTCAATATTTCGGTACACACCACCGACCCGGAGCTTCGCAGGAAAATGCTCAACAACCGTTTTGCCGGCAACATATTTGATATAATGAAGAAGTTCGCCGCAAACGAGATATACATGAACTGCCAGATAGTCCTCTGCCCGGGCATAAATGACGGCGAAAATCTCGACCGTACGCTTGATGATTTAGCCTCGCTTATGCCATACGTTCTGAGCGTATCGGCAGTGCCGGTGGGGCTTACAAGGTACCGCGAGGGTCTATATCCTCTGCGTCTTTACACAGCGGAGGAATCTGAGGAAATTATCCGAAAGATAAACGGCTATCAGGAGAAATTCCTGAAAACATCAGGCACAAGGCTTGTTTATGCGTCAGATGAGTTTTACGTAAACTGCAAAAAAGCTGTTCCCGCTCCGGAGGAGTACGAGGGATACCCGCAGCTTGAAAACGGGGTCGGGCTTATCGCCTCTATGGAGGAGGAATTTTCCGCTGCAATAGGTCATCTGCCGGAGAAGATACCGAGCAGGAATGTAAGCATTGCCACCGGCGAGCTTGCGGAGGAGTTTATACGTTCGCTTGCAAAAAGGCTTGAGAAAGCAGCTGGTGTAAAGGTGAGCGTGTATCCGATTAAGAACGAGTTTTTCGGCGGCGGTGTAAACGTTGCGGGACTTGTGACCGGAGGGGATCTTATCCGCCAGCTGTCGGGCAGGGAGCTTTATGAGGAGCTGTTCATTCCGGCGGTCATGCTAAGAGGCGATGATGAGATATTTTTAGATGATGTCACCGTGGAGCAGGTGGAGGAAGCTCTTGGGGTAAAGATAACTGCCGTTTATAATGACGGCTACGATTTTATTGAAAAGCTCACCGGCTGTGAGCTGGAATTTTAACTAACGAAAGGATGTACAGATGAAACCTGTTGTAGCTATAGTGGGCAGGCCGAATGTCGGCAAGTCCACGCTGTTTAATAAAATATCAGGACAGAGAATAAGCATTGTCGAGGATACGCCTGGCGTTACCCGTGACAGGATATTCGCCGAGGGCGAGTGGAACGGCAAGAAGTTCACACTTGTTGATACGGGCGGTATCGAGCCTGCATCAAAGGACAAGATACTTGTGCAGATGCGCCGTCAGGCTCAGATGGCGATAGAAACGGCGGATGTTGTAATACTCGTAACGAACGTGCGTGACGGGATTACTGCAAACGACCGTGACGTGGCGTCAATGCTTTTAAAAGCCAAAAAGAAGATAGTGCTTGCCGTAAATAAGGTAGATGCTCCGGGTGAGCCGCCGATGGAGTTTTATGAGTTTTACAATCTCGGACTGGGGGATCCTATTGCAATATCTTCAATCCACGGTATGGGGGTTGGAGATCTTTTGGATGTTGTATCGGAGCAGTTCCCCGATACGGACGAGAGCGAGGAGGAAGAGGACGTTATAAAGGTAGCCGTTATAGGCAAGCCAAACGCCGGTAAATCCTCCCTTATAAACAAGCTCTTGGGCGAGGAGCGTTCGATTGTAAGCGACATTGCCGGGACTACAAGGGATGCGATAGATTCGCAGTTTGAAAAGGACGGCACAAAGTTCCTCTTTATCGACACTGCCGGTATGCGCAAAAGAGGCAAGGTTAATGAGGCTGTTGAACGATACAGCGTGGCACGTTCGCTTGGGGCGATTGACCGCAGCGATGTATGCGTTATAATGATAGATGCGTCCGAGGGTATCACCGAGCAGGATACAAAGATCGCCGGCTATGCCCACGAATCGGGAAGAGCCTGTATTTTTGCGATCAATAAATGGGACATTGTCGAAAAAGAAACGAATACAATGAAGAATTTCTCAACACGGTTAAAGGAGGAATTTGCCTTCATGCCGTATGCGGCTCAGGTGTTTATCTCAGCAAAGACCGGGCTTCGCACCGATAAGCTGCTTGAGACGATAGTGCAGGTAAACGAGCAGCATAAGCGCCGGATAGCTACCGGAATGTTAAACGATGTTCTAAACGAAGCCACCGCCAAACAGCAGCCGCCGTCTGATAAGGGAAGACGGCTGAGGGTGTATTATGCAACGCAGGTTGCAGTGGCTCCGCCGACGTTTGTGATATTCTGCAATTCACGGGAGCTTTTCCATTTTTCCTATCTGCGATATATAGAAAACCAGATCAGGGCAAGTTTTGGGTTTGAGGGTACGCCCATCAAATTCATCCTGAGGGAAAAGGGAGAAAACAACAAGCAGTAAAATATATTTTGTGAGGTCAATACTATGGTTTATCTTATTGCATTTCTGATAGCCGCGATTTCCTATCTTATAGGCAGCATAAATCCGGCGATTATTATTTCCAAAGCGTTCGGCAAGGGCGATATACGCAATTCCGGTTCCGGCAATGCCGGGGCTACAAATATGCTGCGTACGAACGGTCCGGCTATGGGAGCTGCCACTCTCGTGCTTGATATTGTAAAGGGGATAATTCCGGTTCTTATCGCATGGGGAGCTGCCGCCATTTGCCGTTCATCCGCCATGGAGATAACGTATCAGGAGGATATGGTAATCTCTGCTCTTGGGTATATTGCAGGACTGTTTGCTGTTGTTGGCCACGATTTTCCGCTTTACTTTGGTTTTAAAGGCGGCAAGGGCGTGGCGACAAGCCTTGGAGTCGTGCTTATATGGGACTGGAAGGCGGGGCTTATTGTACTTGTGCTGGCGCTTATTATAATGCTTTTAACGAAGTACGTATCGCTAGGTTCAATATCGGCGGCGGTTATATTTGTTGCGATAGAGCTTTACAATTCGTTCTCATCAGGGTTTAAGGTTTTGCCGATCATATGCTCTTCACTTTTGGCAGTGCTTCTGATAGTACGTCACAGGGCAAATATCGAAAGGCTTTTAAAGGGGACGGAAAACAAGCTGAGCTTTAAGAAAAAGGAGGCGGATGCAAAATGAAAATAGCTGTTATAGGCTCCGGCGGCTGGGGAAGCGC
>DBQZ01000142.1:0-633 GCA_002305435.1 Clostridiales bacterium UBA1381 | reverse complement strand
ATTTTGCACGGAGGATGCGGAGCTTGTGATAACAGCTGCTCCGAGTATTGCAACGAGGACTACAGCAAAAATGCTTTCGCCGCTTATAAAAAGCGGGCAGGTGCTGCTTAACATTTCAAAAGGCTTGGAGGAAAAGACGCTGATGCGTCTGTCCGAGGTGTATTCCGAGGAGATACCGCAGGCTGCGATTGCGGTAATGAGCGGACCGTCGCACGCCGAGGAGGTGTCGAGGGGGATACCGACAACGAACGTTGCAGCCTCCGCTGACCATGATGTGGCAGTATTTGTGCAGGACGTGTTCATGGACCCGAAATTCAGAGTATATACAAGCAGCGACGTTATCGGCGTAGAGCTTGGAGGGGCGCTTAAGAACGTTATCGCCCTTTGCGCCGGAATAAGCGACGGCCTTGGCTACGGCGACAATACGAAGGCGGCGCTTATGACGAGGGGCATTGCCGAGCTTTCACGGCTGGGAGCGGCTATGGGAGCACGCAGCGAAACCTTTATGGGGCTGTCGGGGATAGGCGACCTTATCGTTACCTGTACAAGTATGCACTCACGGAACCGGCGTGCCGGCATACTTTTGGGACAGGGTAAGTCGCTTCAGGAAACACTTGATACAGTGCATATGAC
>DBQZ01000010.1 GCA_002305435.1 Clostridiales bacterium UBA1381 | reverse complement strand
TCTCGTCAATCAACAGACCGGCGACGAGAAAGCCGATGAGCGGCACGAAAACCAATATCCACATACAGCCAATAGAGGATTTCTTGTTTTTCTGCGCGGCGGCCAGTATCTCCGGCGAATGACACCTGTCGGAAAAGCCGACCAGCCCCGCACCGCCCTGTGAGGGCGCAGAAGATGCCGCTTGGCTTACCTCCATCGGCTCCGGCGTTCTCAAATTCACCGCCTTGCCGCAGCCGATGCAAAATTCAGCGCCGTCCGGCAACTTTGTGCCGCAGGCCGTACACACGCCGGGGGCGCCGGCCTGTGTTTTTGCGCCGCAGCCCGAACAGAAAGCCGCGCCCTCTGACAGCTTGTTTCCGCAGTTAGGACAAAACATATCCGTATCACTCCTTGCTTCGATTATTTGAGGTTCCCGGCTCGTTGCGGATTTTCCGGTGGGTTTCCTCGCCGCTGTTTTCTTCTTTTTTCCGCGTCCGTCTGTGCGTATGACAAGCAGCAGCAAAAGCAGACAACCGATAGGGGTAAGAATGAGGTAAATAATTCCTCCTTCGCCCATCTCGCTAAATTCGGACAGCATGGCTGGCTTATTCACATAAGGTAATACACTAAGGTAGCGGATTCGCTCGGAGCGCGTTTCGCCCTCGTCCAAGCTCGGCCATGCCTCGTCGCTGCTATATCTCACATAGCCCCGATATTCCTTGCCGTTCACCAGAAACCAATAGCCCTTGGAAACGGTACGGGAGCGGTTGACATCTGCGGCACTATCATCCAAGCGGTTGTGATAGCTGTCCACCGTACCCATGACGCTCTCGCCCCATATTGCCAGCGCCAGCGTACTGAGGCTCATGTACATGGCAAACAGCAGTACGGCGCAGATAATGATGAGAATGGGCAGGGGGATGTTTTTGTTCGTTTTCTTCTTTGCCATGAAATCCTCCCTTTGTTCAATCCACTCGCACAAAATCTGAACCGAGGGCATGCAGGTACTCCCTTCCATAGTCCCCTTCGTCTTTTCCGCGTCTGGTCAGGACAACATCTCCCGCGTCAAATGTTTTTAGCAATGTTAGTCTGCCTGACTTTTTGTCAAAGACGTAGGTTGTGGTTCTATGAGGGGTGGTTGCGCTGCCGCCATAATTAAAACGATAGGTGCAATTTGATTCGTCGATGATGCTGATGCTTAAATCATAGTTTTCATTGCCCGTATTTGTGCCATCGGAATAAAGCCTGTTCCAATTGCCGTTAAACCACTGCACATCACTCTCCAGCGGGATTATTTTTAACTTCACGGCTGGTGCAGAATATGTGAAGGAAAGAGTAAAAGCGGCTTTGTCTTCGACTTGGTCTTCCCATGTCTTATAGAATTTGACGAATGATGGCGTACCCATAGTAATGAAATTATAAAGCGTGCACATAAACTTACCGTTATCTTTACTTCCCGGCGACCAGCTCCAGATAGTAGGCTTATCGGAGGGGGATTTGGCAAATGCCGCTATATAATCCTTATACTCAGTCTTAGACAGAGGAATTTCCTTTCCGTCTACATCGGACGCATAGACACTGAATTCAGTTACCGTATTCATCTGTTTTTCAAAACCATTTATCTCCCAAAGAAGTCTCTGCTTTGCGTCTAAAATACAACGCTCGTAAAGGCAAGCAAACAGCTTCCTTAGTCGGTAACGCAATACGGCCTTCAGCCCTTCCTTATACTCTGTTATCTCCTGTGTGCCTGGCTCCTGCCATCGGTCCGCTACGTGTATATCCTCGGCAATCATTTTACGGGCACTCGGCTTCAGCTTCCAGAACACATTTGCGTAATCATCCAGGAGTTTGTCGATTGATTCAAACATCTTTTGAGGGTTGTTACGGTTTTTAACAAATTCCCGCTGGAGAAGCCACGCCCAAGTGTTTCCCTTATTAACTATTACAGCATCTTTCATTTCATCAATAAATGCTCGCGCCGGCATATTATTAGGGAGAGAACAACCAAATTCTCCGGAATAGTTGGAATAGGAAACATATTCCCAGGTAAATTCCTGATAAGCGTGCTCTATTTCGTTTTCATACCCATAGTTCTTTACATCTCTTATCCCATCATCCACCATACCAGCAAGCCATACTCCAGCTGCGGCAACAGTCAATGGAGCAGCTCCAAGGGCTCCCGCAGCCGTGCTTAACCCGAGCTCGATAATGTCATATTTATTCTTTTTAAGCGTTTCACTCACATTTCCCGATTGATACCATGATAAGCCAACCTTTATTGCAGTCAGACCTGCACCGATCTTTCCAAAGCTGTTTCCGAGAGCCTTTGACATTTCATTCGACATCAACCCCGTTGACGATACAAGATGAATGGTATTATCTGATGCAGAGGTAAGATTGTTGGACAAACCAAAGGAGTCAATTCCAATATTGATAAGTCCGCTGTCCTCTGCCGAGTTTTTTCGCAGCATTGCGATAAACAAATCCTGGTCGCCGAAGCATTTATCAATCATATCATCCAGCTTTGCGGAACTAAAGACTACCTTTGAGAGAGGACCGCTGTTATATCCCTTTTCATATTCAAAATAGTCGAACAAGGCATATGTGGAAAAATGGTCGGTGTAAAAAGTAATCGTGCCATTAGATTCGTCGAGCTCGGAGTAAAGAAGCTCCCATGTGCCCGTACTGTCGTTATAATACTGCACAAACAGTCTGTCAGCCGCATTTTCTGTCCTTTCATACGGCAATGTTATCGTCACATACGTAGGAAATTCAGTCACATCACCCAGTGAAAAATCATAGCAGTGGGCTGAAAATCCATTTTCGTCGTCTTTTTTTACTCCGAGATCTCTAATTTCAAGCGTTTCCTCCTCAGAAAGGTTAAACTCGCCGAAATCTACAGAGATTCCTTCTGTTTCAGCAAGCGTGCTTTCAGGTCCCACATCTACAGTAATGGGCTTGGTTTTGTAATCACTTTTGCTTATTTTGATTTTTGAATAACCTGTAGGGCCGCCGGCTTCACTTCTATCAGTTTCCACAGAGGATTGATCCGCCTGTAACATGTAGGGATCACTCTTGCCAAACAAGCCGTCTACCGCAAAGCCTGGCCATCCGTACATAGCTACGGCAACAGTTTGAAAAAAAAGTACAATAGCAAGCACGATACAAAGCGCAGCACTGCCATTTTTTGTTTT
>DBQZ01000092.1:5120-6264 GCA_002305435.1 Clostridiales bacterium UBA1381 | reverse complement strand
GAGGGGAGCTGTATAAAGGAGTATTACAGGAGACTGTTTAGCTGCAGCGGGGATAAAATAAGCAATAATACTATTATTTCGCTTATGGGCAGAGCCGGAGGGCTTGATTGTATCCCATTCAGGGAATATTCGCAGAATTTCCGGTTTATAGACTCCGATACATTTGCAGTGGTAATTCCGGATGAAAATAACGAGGAGCTGATAAGAGAACTCAAACACGGGAAGCTTTCAGTGAAGAGGAAGCTGCAAAAATACAGCGCCTCTGTAAAATTTTATGAGCTAAAGAATATGATGAGCCTTGGTATAGTGGATGTTCTCGACTGCGGGGTGTGCGTGCTTAACAACACAGATTATTACGATGACAATACCGGACTGGTATTTGAACAGGATAAAGACTATTTTATATGAGGAGGAGAAAAATGGGATACGGTGTAAAAATAACAGTAAGCGGCGATTATGCCTGCTTCACAAGACCGGAGATGAAAGTCGAACGTGTGAGCTATGATGTGCCGACTCCCGGGGCAATTGAGGGTATGCTTAAAAGCATATATTGGAAGCCGGCGATAAGGTACGTTATTGATAAGATAATTGTATATAATCCAATCACGTTCATAAACGTGCGGCGCAATGAGGTAAAAGAAAAGGCGAGCCTTTCAAAAATCAAAAGGCGCATAAAAGGCAAGGGCGGTGAGGTGGAAATATATACGTCAAACATCAAGGTTATTAACCAGCGAGCAGGTATGATACTAAAGGATGTATTTTACGGGATAGAATTTCATTTTGAGCTTACCGGTCTGCAAAGTGAAAACGATGACGAGGGGGCAGACAAGCATTACAGTATCCTGCTAAGGCGGCTTCAGAAGGGGCAGTGCTTTAAACAGCCGGTGTTGGGATGCAGGGAGTTTTCGGTAAGGGAGATAAAGCTTGTGGATGAATTTCCCAAAAGGGATATTCCCGATGAGCTGAAAGGAGATATAGATTTAGGGTTTATGCTGTATCATATGAAGTTTTCCGACGGAGGAATACCGAAGAATAACGATTGGGAGAAAAAGCTGTTCTCAGATGCGGCAGACCCTGTATTCTACAGGCCGCATATGATAGACGGAGTTATCGATGTTGCAAAATACAGGGAGATGATAATATG
>DBQZ01000092.1:404-5018 GCA_002305435.1 Clostridiales bacterium UBA1381 | reverse complement strand
CAGAAAACTGCAGTTGACGCTAACATAATTGAGCATAGGCCGATGTATATCTTTGGTTTGAATTACGACAAGGAAGCAGGCAAATACTCAACCCATAACGAAACGGATAAAGCAAATAAATCACATTTGGCATTTAAAGAAAAAAATCTGCAATATACAGACGGTATGACCTCTGACATAGTAACAGCGTACAGAAATTTTATAGAAAACTGGGAGCCGGAAAAAGAAGAGGAAAATCCCAATCTGCTCAGAATAGCGAATAATTATCAAAATGCGTCTTTTTGTTTCGCCTTAGACGGTCATCCGGAAATAAAGCTTCATGATATGGATGGGGAGATATGCCAAAAATTTCTTGCGGAGCTTGACAATTGCGATGAAGTTACAGAGGAAAATATATGTTCAATAACAGGCGTATACGGTGAGACGGCGAGGATACATGATAAGATAAAAGGGGTAAGAGGCGCAAAAACCACAGGCGCATCTATAGTATGCTATAACAGCCCTGCCGAGGAATCATACGGGAAAAGTCGGTCGTATAACAGCGGTATATCTAAGGAAACAATGAAGCGGTATATAAAAACGATAAACGAGCTGTTGGCTGATCAACAGCATAGGATGTATATTGACGATATAACGATTATATTCTGGGCTATGGAAAAGGGTGATTCCAAGGAAACGTCGATATTTATGCAGGTTCTTAATAATTCCGGCAGCGGTCTTGATGCGGGAAAAACCGAGCAGGCGATAGAAAATGCCGTCAGGGAATTGAGTGTGGGAAGAGCGGTTTCGTTAGACGGGCTTGATATAAATGAGGATGTTGAATTTTATGTGGCTGGTTTGACCCCGAACGCTTCCCGTATATCGCAGAAATTTATATATCATGATAAATTCGGCAGGATGTTTAAAAACGTGCTATCACATCAGGCGGATATGGTTATTGACGGCGGCCGGACGAACATCCCGTTGTGGAGGGTGATGAAAGAGCTGCTATCTCCCAAAAGCAGCAAAGAAAAAGTGTCGCCGGTGATTGCATCATCTGTGCTGCGGGCTGCGCTTTGCGGCGGCAAATATCCGGAGGCTTTGTTATCAACAGCGGTGCAAAGGGCGAAAACCGATGAATCGCTGGGGCAAAATTATACCAAGGCAGGTATTATAAAAGCGTGTTTAAACAGAAAAGCAAGAATATACAAAAAGGAGGAATTAAAAGTGGGGCTTGATGTGGAAAATAAAAATGCCGCATATCTTTGCGGGAGACTGTTTGCAGTACTTGAGCGTATTCAGAAAAATGCGACAAAAAAGGCCTTTGGTTCGGTAAAATCGGAAAAGGGTGATTCAAAAAAAGCGCTCAATAAGACGATTAAGGAAACGTATTTTTCATCTGCGTGTTCCAGACCGGCATTGGTTTTCCCGAGGCTTATGAAGCTTGCTCAATATCATTTGCAAAAGGATGATTATGCGGTATACGACAACAAGCTGATAGGGGAAATAATGGACAAATTGGGAACGGAGTTTCCCCAGAACCTTTCTCTTGATGAGCAGGGGAAATTTGTGATAGGATACTATCACCAGTATCAATCCTTTTTCAGGAAGAAGAACAACGATTATGAGACAGAAGAATCCAACAATTAAAAGCAGAGAGGAGAAAAAACAATGGAAGCAATAAACAACAGGTATGAATTCACGGTTATCTTTGACGTAGAGAACGGAAATCCTAACGGGGATCCCGATGCGGGGAATATGCCAAGAGTCGATCCGGAAACGTCACACGGTATAGTTACAGACGTTTGCCTTAAGCGAAAGGTGCGCAATTTCGTGGAAATATATAAGGAGGGCGAGCCGGGATATAATATTCTTATAAAGCCGGACAGAGCGCTGAACACAAAGTTTACCGAGTTTTATATAGAAAATGGCTTAGAGCTTAAACAAAAAGGTAAGAAAGAGGACGATGTCAAAAAAGCCAGAGATTATATGTGCAAAAATTATTTTGACGTCAGGACGTTCGGTGCAGTAATGAGTACAGGTGATGATTCGGCAGGTACGGTAAGGGGACCGGTGCAGATAAATTTTGCAAAGAGTATTGACCCCGTATTTCCTCTGGATATAACAATAACAAGACAGGCAAAAACGACGGAAGAGAGAAAAGAACAAAGTGATACCGAAATGGGTCGCAAAAATATCGTGCCGTACGGTCTTTACAGGGTAGACGGCTACGTTTCGGCGATGCTGGCGCAGAAGGTTACAGGATTTTCGGAGGAGGATCTGGAGCTGTTATGGACTGCGCTTGAAAATATGTTTGAGCACGACAGAAGCGCTGCCAGGGGCAGAATGTGCGTAAGGAAGCTGTACATATTCAAGCACGATTCAGCCCTCGGCAATGCGCCGGCGCAGACGCTCTTTGACAAAATAACGGTAAAGAAAAAAGAGGGTGTGCAAATACCGAGAAGCATAGGCGATTACACAATAGAAGTTGATGCTGATATGCCAAGCGGAGTAACGCTTATTGAAAGAGTATGATTTTAAACATACGCCAGATACAGCATTATATGTATTGTCCTCGGCGGTTTGGGCTTTTGGAGGTAAATAAGGACTGGGCAGAGAATGTGTTTGTTATAAAAGCAAATATTATTCATGAAAATGTACACAGTGCAAAACATAAATATCACGGGAGCTCAAAGATAGAGCTGAGTTCTGTAGCTGTTTACAATGATGATCTCGAGCTGTATGGTAATACAGACTGCATAGAGTTTGTTAAATCAGCAGATGGGGTATATATAGACGGACTGCAGGGAAGATACGGGGTGAACATTATTGAATATAAGCCCAGCCGCCCGAGAGACAATACGGTAAGCCAAGCCGATGCAATACAGGTATATGCACAAAAATTATGTGCTGATTATATATGGAAATGCAAAAGCAGCGGTTACATATACTACTCGGATGTGAGGAAACGTATTATGCTCCCGTTTGATGAAGAAGCGGAAGAATACAGCCGACTTTTAGATAAGCTTATGGGAGAAATGAGGGAAATCATACAAACCGGTATTATACCCGACAGAAAAAGAGGGCAAAAATGCAGCGGGTGTTCAATACAGGAGCTATGTATTCCGCAAAAGAAGAAATACAGCGTGAGGAGTATTATAAATGAGGAGGATAGATGAAAAAGCTGCTGAATACGTTATACGTATTGGAAGAAGATGCGTATTTAACACTTGATGGAGAGAATGTCGTCTGCAAGATAGACGGCAATGTAAGGCAGCGAATACCATTGTCGAATTTGGAGGGTATAATCTGTTTTAATTATATGGGTTCTTCTCCGGCCTTAATGGGAAAATGCGCTGATGCGGGTATAGCATTATGTTATATTTCACCGTCAGGGCGTTTTCTGGCACGAGTACAGGGGTCAACAAGAGGGAACATATTGCTGAGAAAACGACAGTACGAGATGTTTGCCAAGCCGCCGGTATTGCTCAGACAGAACACAGTAGCAGCGAAGCTATATAATACAAAACAACTTATAAAGAAAATTTTAAATTCCCATCCTGAAACAGACGATGATGGTTCACTTTCTGTTTGCATAGAACGCATAAATGAAAAAATAGATGAAGTATATAACACCGATGATTATAACATAATCATGGGCATTGAAGGCGCTGGGAGCAAAGCATATTTTAGTATTTTTAATAAGATGATACGTCAACAAAAAGAGGAGTTCTGTTTTCACTCGAGAAATAAACGACCTCCGCTTGATATGGTGAACGCATTGCTGTCATTTTTGTATACTATTCTGACTTGTGATTACGCATCTGCATTAGAGGCGGTGGGATTGGATAGTTATTATGGATTTTATCATGCGCTGCGTCCAGGAAGATCGTCTTTGGCCTGCGATTTAGTCGAAGAGACAAGGTTTATGGTTGAGAGGTTTGTTCTTAACCTCATAAATCTGAGGATAGTAAATCCCGGTGATTTTGAAAAGCAGGTTAGTGGAGCTGTATTCCTGAATAAGGACGGAAAGAAGAAGGTGCTTACAAAATGGCAGGAGAAGAAAAGGGGTGATATAATACATCCGTATTTAAAACAGAAAATTCAAGCAGGGTTGGTGCCGTATATTCAAAGTATGCTTTTGGCGAAATATATACGGGGAGAGATAGATGAATATCCGTGTTATCTTGTAAGCAGGTGAGAAGATATGATGGTAATTGTAAGTTATGATGTATCAACAACAGATGATAAAGGAAGAAAGCGGCTTCGTAAAATAGCTAAAGAATGTGTCAATTACGGGCAGCGAGTGCAAAACTCTGTATTTGAGATTGATGTTGATTATGGCCAATTTCTCAAGGTTAAAGATAAACTCATGAAATTGATAGATAAAGAAAAAGACAGTTTGCGGTTTTATTACCTTGGGAACAATTGGAAAAGAAGAGTAGAGCATATAGGTGCAAAACAAACGTATGATCCAGAAGGGGCATTGATAATTTGATGGACAAACCTCTGGTGATATAGAAACGCCGGGGAGGTTTATACGGTTTTTTGCCTATTATCACGGTTGGTTATGTATGTTCAAGATGTATAGTCCGCCTTTTTGTGTGGGCGTAACCATGTATGCACAATATATAG
>DBQZ01000092.1:0-290 GCA_002305435.1 Clostridiales bacterium UBA1381 | reverse complement strand
GTTGCGCCCCGCACGGGGCGTGTGAGTTGAAATCTCTATTTCCAACATGATCCGCATCATTGTTTCCGTTGCGCCCCGCACGGGGCGTGTGAGTTGAAATTGCGCGCTGGATGACGACGAGGACGAACTGTGCGTTGCGCCCCGCACGGGGCGTGTGAGTTGAAATGCGTGCCCGGAAGCCGTACAACTCCTCGACTGCGGTTGCGCCCCGCACGGGGCGTGTGAGTTGAAATGATTGGCTGCAAAAAAATAAATTGGGCGTGTGCAAGTTGCGCCCCGCACGGGGCGTG
>DBQZ01000108.1:3774-6461 GCA_002305435.1 Clostridiales bacterium UBA1381 | reverse complement strand
GCCGTTTGCGTCAAATTCGCCCTTTATGGATGCAGCACGGCGCATATTGCCGTCCTTGTCCATACCACCGCCCTGTATCATAAATCCCTCTATGACACGGTGGAATACAAGACCGTCAAAGAAATTCTTGTTTATAAGCGACACGAAATTATCAACCGTAATGGGCGCAGTTTCCGGATACAGCTCCGCTTCAATAACTCCGCCGTTTTCCATTTCTATTACAATATTCATTCGGTAACAGCCTCCCCGATAGTTATAGTTTCAATCACCGGCGGATTTACCGGAACATCCTGCATTACCTGATCCACATCATGCGTTTCGACAGCCGAGAGCTCCGCTACAACAGCAAGGCTTTCCTCATCGTTTACCCGTCCGAACGCCGCATACTGGCCGTCAAGCGAGGGCTGGAATGAATCCATGATGAAGAACTGGCTTGATGCCGAGTCCATGCTGAGACTCGTGCGTGCCATTGATACCACGCCTGTCATATGCGGCAGGTCGTTCTGCACGCCGTTGGCTGCAAATTCGCCCTTTATCGTTTTTGCTTCTTTCTGGTTCAGGTTTACATCATAACCGCCGCCCTGTATCATGAAATCGTCGATTATGCGGTGGAATATAAGCCCGTCATAAAATCCGCTCTCTGCCAGATTCACGAAATTCTCCACGGTTATCGGGGCTAAATTCGGGTAGAGATCCATCTTTATCTCACGCCCGTCAGTAAGGCGTATAACAGCCGGAATCCTAACGTCCAGCGCACCCGAGGATTGCAGTCGTGAAATATTCGTCGCCTCGGTCGGCACCGGAGTGGGAGCCGGAGTAACCTCAGGGGCGGCCTTATTTGAGCAGCCACAGCCGGCAGCCGCCGCTGTCAGTCCCAGTGCAAGCAGTCCTGCTATTATCAGTTTTACATTCCTTTTCAATCAAAATCGTTCCTTTCCTGTTTTATTAAACAGCCGCAAAAGCCGTTTTTTATACACGCAGTTTTACTGCTGCGTACTTTCCTCTTCTTCCTCTTCCGTAACCTCAGCACGGGCTATCGAAACCACCTGCACTCCCTCGTCAAGACGCATAAGCTTCACGCCCTGCGTATGGCGGGAATAAGTGCTTATCTCACGTGAGTGCATACGTATTACTATGCCGTCAGATGTAACAAGCATTATATCGTCACGTTCTGTAACCGCTTTCATGCCTACGAGCTTGCCGGTCTTTTCGGTTATCTTATACGTGTATATGCCCTTGCCTCCACGCTGCTGTATACGGTATTCCTCAAGCGGGGTTTTCTTGCCGTAGCCGTTTTCGGTTACAATCAAAAGCTGGGAATCCTCCCTTGCCACACTGGCTCCGATAACAAAATCCCCCGGAGCAAGCTTTATCGCCCGCACACCTCTTGCCGTCCTGCCCATAGGGCGAACGTCCGTTTCCGGGAAGCGTACCGCCATACCGTCATGGGTGGCGATTATTATATGCTGAGTGTTATCGGTTATCTTCACCCTGATAAGCTCGTCGCCCTCCGCAAGCTCAATAGCCCTCAGGCCGTTTGTGCGTATACGTGCAAAATCGGTAAGGTCGGTCTTTTTAATCGTACCGTTCTTCGTAACGAAAGTAAGAAACTTCCCGTCAGAAAATTCTTGTACCGGTATCATTGCGGTTACCTTTTCACCGTTTTCAAGCGGAAGCAGCTGGACTATCGGCATACCGACAGCCGTGCGGCTCTTTTCCGGTATCTGGTAGCCCTTGAGCTGGTAAACCACACCTCTTGTCGTGAAAAAGAGGACATTGCTGTGGGTGGTTGTCGTGAAGATATGCTCCACGAAATCCTCATTCTTTGTCGTAAGACCGGTTATGCCGCGGCCGCCGCGTCTTTGCGAGTGGTACGTATCAACGGGAACACGTTTTACATATCCCCTGTTGGTAAGCGTTATTACCACGTCCTCCTCTTCTATTAAGTCCTCTATATCAAGCTCATCGGTTACCATCGTAATTTCCGTGCGGCGGTCGTCGCCGTAACGGTCACGTATACGGGTAAGATCCTCCTTGATTATCGAAAGCACCTTGGAATGATCAGCAAGTATATCCCTGAACCGCTCTATATCCGCCATAGTCTTGCGGTAATCTTCCTCAATCTTATCACGCTCTAACCCTGTGAGCCTGCCAAGCGTCATCTGCACGATAGCTGTCGCCTGCACCTCAGTCAGCGTGAACCGTTCGATCAAGTTTTCCTTAGCCGCAGCTACAGACGCAGACCCACGTATGATGTGTACTACCTCGTCTATATTATCGATAGCGATACGGTATCCCTCAAGGATATGAGCGTGTTCCTCCGCTTTTCTAAGGTCATACCGTGTACGTCTTTCGATAACGTCAACCTGATGGTCGATATAGCAGTCAAGCATCTCCCTGAGGTTTAGTATTTTAGGCTGATTATCAACAAGAGCCAGCATTATCATGCCGTACGTTTCCTGCATCTGCGTATATTTATACAGGTTGTTGAGCACTATATGCGGGTCAGCATTCTGCTTTATGTTTATGATGAAGTTTATCTTTTCAGAGGAGGTATCCTTTGTGGAGGATATTCCGTCTAATTTGCCGTCACGCATCAGCTCGTTTATATGGCGCTCCATCCTGAGCTTATTTACCTGATACGGTATCTCGGTAACTACTATACGGCTGCGCCCGTTTTCAAGCTC
>DBQZ01000108.1:2689-3766 GCA_002305435.1 Clostridiales bacterium UBA1381 | reverse complement strand
GTCGGGAAATCCGGCCCTTGGATATAATTCATTATCTCCTCAAGCGTTATCTCCGGGTCGTCTATTATAGCTATAATCGCATCAATCGTTTCCCGTAGATTATGCGGCGGTATCTTTGTTGCCATACCGACTGCTATACCCTCGGAACCGTTCACCAAAAGGTTCGGGAACCTCGACGGCAGAACCGCCGGTTCTTTTAAGCTGTCATCGAAATTGGATACGAAATCAACCGTTTCCTTGCCTATATCCGACAGCATCTCCGCAGCCAGCCTCGACATCTTCGCCTCGGTATATCTGTAAGCAGCCGGAGGGTCACCGTCTATCGAACCAAAGTTACCCTTGCCCTGTACAAGCGGATACCTCAGCGAAAAATCCTGCCCTAAACGCACCATCGCATCATATACGGAAGCGTCGCCGTGCGGGTGATATTTACCGAGCACAGAACCTACAGTCGTGGCGGATTTTCTAAAATCGTTCTCATACGTCAGGTTGGCCTCGAACATATCGTATAGTATACGCCGGTGTACCGGTTTCAAACCGTCCCTGACATCCGGCAGGGCACGGCTTATGATAACGCTCATTGCGTATGCTATATACGATCGCTGCATCTGTTCGTTAAGACCAACGTCTACTATCTTCTGGTTTTGCAGGGATTCCAGATTGACATCTTCGTCATTGGTTTTTCTCGCCATAGGCGCAAACCTCCTAAATCTATAAATTAAACGTTCATTATTTCAAATATCACAATAGTAATTATACCACATTTTTCACAAAATTGCAAGGATAATTCGCTCATTTTCCCCCTTACTTTCGCAAAAAAAGGGCAAAAAGCCTTTGACAAGCGGCCGGATTTGTAATATAATAGAACTACGGTCACACACCGTTAATAGACGCCCGAAAGGAACTAAAAATAATAATGGAACTAAACAACATAGACGATATTCTAAACGATATTACAAGAGCGCACAGGATAGTCGTAAAAGTCGGCACCTCCACGCTCACTTACGATACAGGCAAGATGAACCTGAAGCGCATGGACCGCCTTGCCATGGTTTTGTCGGATCTTCACAACCAGGG
>DBQZ01000108.1:1640-2630 GCA_002305435.1 Clostridiales bacterium UBA1381 | reverse complement strand
GAGGACATCTCGATACCACGCCGCAAACGCAACATCCAAAACACGATAAACACTCTGCTTGATATGGGTATTATTCCCATTGTAAACGAAAATGATACCGTCGCCCTTGAGGAGATAGGCATAGGCGACAACGACAACCTCTCCGCTTCCGTAGCGGAAATGGTGGATGCGGACCTTCTTGTACTGTTCTCGGATATAGACGGGCTCTACGACAGAGATCCGCACAACGATCCCAACGCCCGTCTCATGCCGGTGGTATTCGACATAGACAAGGTCTGCGGCATGGCAGGCGGGGCGGTTTCCCGCCAAGGCACAGGCGGTATGGTCACAAAGCTTGAAGCCGCAAAAAAAGCCGTCAACGCCGGTATACACATGGTTATAACAAACCGTGACAGCATAGAACATCTCTACGAGATACTTGACGGGCAGCAGGTAGGTACGCTGTTCGTTTCCAAGAATTTTCACCCTGATGAGGAGGAGGAATAAAATGGAGTTACAGAAAAAATGTGAAAACGCTAAAAAGGCCTCGTTCGCCCTATCTTCTGTAGGGACGGACGTAAAAAACAAAGCCCTTCTTTCAATGGCGGACGGCCTTATCGAATGTGCCGATGAAATACTCGCCGCCAACGCCGTTGACCTTGAAAACGGCGAGAAGAAGGGTATGCGCAAAGCAATGATGGACAGGCTCCGTCTTTCAAAGGAGCGCATAGAGGGAATAGCCGAGGGAGTTCGCCAGGTGGCAGCTCTTTCAGACCCTATCGGCGAGGTTATCAAGATGTGGAAGCGTCCCAACGGCCTTACTATCGGTCAGAAGCGTGTACCTATGGGCGTTATTGCCATAATCTACGAGGCACGGCCGAACGTTACCGCCGATGCTGTATCGCTCTGCCTTAAAACGTCAAACGCCGTTATCCTAAGAGGCGGAAGTGAAGCGATACATTCAAACACAGCAATGATGCGTGTTATGCAGCGTTACGCCTATGCCGCAGG
>DBQZ01000108.1:0-1549 GCA_002305435.1 Clostridiales bacterium UBA1381 | reverse complement strand
CCGGTCGTTGAAACCGCCGCAGGAAACTGCCACGTATATGTAGACCGCTATGCGGATATTGAAATGGCAAAGAACATAGTTCTAAACGCCAAGGTTCAGCGTCCCTCTGTCTGCAACGCCGCAGAAACCCTGCTCATCGACGAGGCGATAGCCCCCAAATTCGTGCCGCTGATATTCGATGCCTTAAAGGAAAAAGGCGTGGAGCTTCGTGGCTGCGAAAAATGTTCCGCCTACGATACTTCCATAAAAGCTGCAGATGAAGAGGACTGGTACACAGAATACAACGACTATATAATGGCTGTAAAGATCGTTAAGGATGTTGACGAGGCGATAGACCACATCAATAAATACAGCACGAAACACTCCGATGCAATCGTGACCGAAAATTACACCAACTCACAGAAGTTCCTCGAACGTGTGGACGCAGCCGCAGTATACGTAAACGCTTCCACCCGTTTCACAGACGGCTTCGAGTTCGGCTTCGGCGCCGAAATCGGAATAAGCACCCAGAAAATGCACGCCAGAGGCCCCATGGGGCTTGAAGCTCTTACCTCGATGAAGTATATCATCTACGGCAACGGCCAGATAAGAGAATAATAAACGCCGCCTTGTATGGGTATATCCCCACGCAAGGCGGCGTTTCATATCCCCTATTTAAAAAAAGCATTGACATACGTATTATTACGTAGTATAATAAAATCAGAAAGCGGGGGGGATAATATGAAATACAGTGAATTAAAAAAACTACTGCGCAAAAACGGCTGTGAGCTTCGCCATGAAGGCAAGCGACACGAAATATGGTACAGTCCCAAAACCGGAAAGCTGTTTACCGTAGGCAGGCACAATTCACAAGACGTTGCCCCCGGTACCTTTAAAGCCATTATGACTCAGGCTGGTATATAATGATGAGCGGAAGGAGGCTAATATATGTCAAGATATATTTATCCGGCTGTGTTTGAGCAGGAGGGGGATTCTTATTCTGTCTCCTTTCCCGATATAGAAGGCTGCTTTGCCCAGGGGGAAGGACTGCAGGACAGCTTGGACAGCGCAGAGGATGCTTTATGTCTTATGCTGTATTTCATGGAGCAAAATAAAAGTGATATTCCCGCCCCCTCCGATCCTAACAGCGTAAAGACAAAAAACAACCAATTTGTAACATTGATAAGCTGTGATACTCTGGAATACGAAAGGTATTACAAAAAGAAATCGGTAAAAAAGACGCTTTCTATCCCCGAATGGCTAAATGATATGGCTGTTAAAAAGAACATAAATTTCTCCAACGTCCTGCAAAACGCATTGATGCACGAATTGGGCGTGGAATAACAAAAGCCGCCTTGTATGGGTATTCCCCACGCAAGGCGGCTTTTTGTGTCCCCTATACTATACGGGGACGGTAATCCTTAAGCCAGAAATTCACCTGTAAAATATATCCCAAAAACTGCGGCCCTGCCATCAGCTGGCCGAAAAACGGTTTCCCGTAATCGAACGGTTCTTTGCACGCAGCTTCTATGCGAGCTTTATCCATTATCGCCAGCACCGGCGCATTGGG